>NZ_BAZG01000167.1 GCF_000964525.1 Anaeromyxobacter sp. PSR-1 | reverse complement strand
CGCTCGGCAAGACCGGCGCGCCGGCCGCGGTGAAGCCGCTGGTGGACTGGCTGGGGCGCCCGGGCTCGCTCGCGGACGCCGAGGCCATCGAGGCGCTCGCGCAGCTCGCCGCCCGCGACGCCGGGCCGGCCATCGCCGCGCAGCTCACCGCCGATCGCGCCGAGGTGCGGGCGGTGGCGGCGCGCGCCATCGGGCGGCTCCGCCACGAGCCGGCCGCGCCGCGGCTGGAGGCGCTGCGGAGCGACTACCACGGCCGGGTCCGGCGCGCCGCGGTGGAGGCGCTGTCCCGGCTCCCGGCCGGCGCGCCGCGGGTGCGGCGCTAGAGGGCGGCGGGGGGCGCCGGCGTGGTGGGCAGCACCGGCGGCGACTGCTGGCCGAACCGCGAGCGGAGCACCGCGCCGAAGGTGACGAGCCAGGTCGCGATCCAGACCAGCGCCCCGACGAACGGGATGTGCGCGAGCACCACGAAGATGGCCGTGCCGAGCGCGAGCTGCAGCACCACGGTGCGGCGCTTCTCCGGCACCGGCAGCGCGCGCCCGACGTGGAAGGTGAGGGCGGTGACGCCGAGGACGCCGGCCGCGATCATGCCCAGGATCTGCACCGGGATGAGCAGGATGCCCACCACCGTGACGGCGAGCAGCACGAGCAGCACCGGCATGGCCACCGTGCCGAGCGTCCCGGCGAGCAGCGACTTGCCCGGGCTCGCGACCATGTAGCTCGCCACCGCCTCCAGCCGCCGCGGGAACAGCGCCAGCACCAGCAGCCCGAGCACGAACAGCACCGCGAAGGAGATGAGCGCCTCGAGCACGGTCAGGATGGGCGACGCCTCGCGGAAGACGCTCGAGGCGGTGTGCCCGACCACGCCGGGGAGGCTGGGGAACGGGATGGACTTGGTGTCGCCGCCCACGGTGGCGCTCGGGTCCACGATCACCCGGCCGCCGATGCTCGTCACGTCCTGCTCCACCGCGGCGCCGGGCCCGATCTCGACGTCCCCGCCCACCGCCACCACGTTGCGCGTGACGGCGCCGCCGGCCAGCTTCGCGCCCCCGAACACGGAGGAGACGTCGCGGGCCGCGGCCCCGCGGTCGAGCTGCACCGAGCCGAACACCGCGGACACGTCGCGGGCCGCGGCGCCGCCCTGCACCTGCACGTTGCCCCGCACCACGCTCACGTCGCGCACCGCCTCGCCGGACCGGACCACCACGTCCTGCCCGGTGGACTGCCGATCGCGCCCGCCGCTCTCGTCCACCTCGCGCCCGGCGCGGCGCAGCTCGCGCTCGGCCTGGCGCAGCGCCTCCTCGGCGGAGCGGCGCGCGTCCTCGGCGAAGCCCGGGGGGAGCCGCAGGTCGAAGCGGTCGGCCTGCGCGAAGCGGTCCACGCGCACGGTGATGAGCGAGCCGGTCCGCTCCGCGGCGAGCCCGGCCTGCACCAGCACCGCCTGCAGCGCCTCCTCCACCGGGATGTCCACGAAGTGGCCGCTCACGGTCCCGGCCGCCTCGTCGGGGATGACCACCGAGAGCCCGGCCGACTTGCAGAGGGTCCGGAGCGCGTCGGCCACCGGGGTGTGGTCGAAGTCGCCGGTGAAGCGCTTGCCGGTGGGCTTCTCGAACCCGGTGAGCGCCCCGGCGGCGGCGCGGGGCCGCTCGAGGCGGGGCGCGACCACCACCATGTCGCCGGAGCGCGTGGCGACCAGCTCGGTCCCGGCCAGCGCCGCCTTCAGCGCGTCCTCCACCGGCACGTTCCGGAGCTTCAGGACCAGCAGCTTGTTGCCGGTGCGCCCGGTGTTGAGCACCACGTTCCAGCCGGCGGCGTCGGCGATCTCCTCGAGCGCGTCGTCCAGCGCGGTGGTGTCCTCGAGGGTGACGCGCTTGCCGGAGGGCGCCGGCCACTCGCCCTGCAGCACGGACGGCGGGGCCGGGTGCTGGGCCGGGGCGGGCGGGGCGGGCGGCGCCGGGACCTCCGGCCGGGCGCGCGGCGCCGGCTTCTGCGGCGGCCGCGGGGCCGGGGCGGTCGCCTGCGCGCGCGTGACCGGCGGCGGCGGTTCGGGGCTCTCGAAGGTGAGCGCGGCGAGGAGGAGGGCGAAGAGCATTCTGGCTCCGGTCAGACGAGCTCTGCGCGCGCCGAGGGGATGAGGCGCGAGAGCGCGAACAGCAGCGGGACGGCGAGGACGGCGCAGGCGAGCGCGAGCTGCAGGCGGAGCGCCGAGAGCAGGGTGCCGGCCAGGCCGGCGCCGAGCCGCAGGACCTCGCCCGCCGAGCCGAGGCCGCCCGCGAGGCGGCTGGCGGCGGGCGCCCACGTTCCGGCCCCGGCGGCCACCACGGTGACGCCGATGGCGACCAGCACCGCGGCGAGGATGGCCGTGGCGAAGCGCCGCTCGCGCCGGACCGCGCGCTCGCGGGCGTCGATGCGGGAGAGCACGCCGGCGGTGAAGTCGCGCGGCAGCTCCGGGACCTCCAGCGCGCCGAGCGCCTCGCCCAGCGCGTCGCCGAGCACGCGGTAGGACTCGGCCAGCGCCTGGCACTCGGCGCAGTCCCCGGCGTGCGCCAGGACCTCGTCCGCCTCGGCCTCGAGCAGCGTCCCGTCCACCAGGCGCTGCGCCTGGGCATCCGTGAGGTGTCCGGTGAAGGTCGTCATGGCGTCATCTCCGGGGCGCTCGCGTCGAGCGTCGCCTTGAGCCGCGCGCGGGCGCGGTGCAGCCAGGTCATCACGGTGCCGATGGGGACGTCCATGGCGGCGGCGATCTCCTTGTAGGAGAGGTGCTCGACGTGGAAGAGGTGCACGACCTCGCGGTAGTTGGCCGGCAGGGCCGCCACCGCGGCCTCGAGCGTGCGCGCCAGCTCGCGCCGCTCCAGCGCGTCGTCGCCGCGGGGTGCGTCGGGGTCGGCGAGGTCGCGGGGCGCGCCGTCCTCCGGGTCCGCGTCCAGCTCGACCCGCTGCGCCTGCGGCAGCCGCCGGCGGAGCACGTCCAGGCAGTGGTTCCGCGCGATGCGGAGCAGCCACGGCGCGAACGGCTGCGTCGGGTCGAACGCGGCCAGGCTCGCGTACGCGCGGGCGAACGCCTCCTGCGCGGCGTCCTGCGCCTCGTCCTGGTCCCGCAGCAGCCGGACGCACAGCGCGAACACGGTGCGCTTGTGCAGGTCCACCAGCCGGGAGAAGGCCTGCCGGTCGCCTCGTGCGGCCGACCGCGTCCACGCGGCCTCGCCGGACAGTGAGGGACCCAACGAGCGCTCCTTCGCGGGACAGGTGAGCGCGAAAGCTAGATCGGGGAGTGCGGCCACCGCAACCATGCAGAACCTACGGGGAACGGCGGGGTGTATTTCGGCGGAGCGGTCGATCTCACGCTCCGTCCACCCCCGTCCGGGGTGCGTCCCCGGAGGTGTGAAAAGCTTCTGTCTTCCCAGGCGGTTGACGCCTACCCGATCAGCCCCAGCCGGTGCTCCAGGAGCAGGATCCCGAGCCCGGCCGCGACCGTCGCCGCCGTGACCACCGCGCCGACGCGGAAGAACCGCCAGAAGCCGATGCGGCCGCGCGAGCCGGCCAGCTCGAGCACGATGACGTTCGCGACCGAGCCGACGATGGTCAGGTTGCCCGCCAGCGTGGCGCACAGCGCGGTCGCCAGCCAGAGCAGGGTGGGGTCGGCGAGGCGGGGGATCCACTCGCCGGCGAGGATCACGAACGGGACGTTCGAGACCACCTGCGACGCCGCGATCGAGAACAGCCCGAACACCGCCGACTGCCGCGCCGGGTCCGCCCCGAGGAGCGGGGCCACCGCCTGGTACATCCGCTCGGTCACGCCGGCGCGCCCGATGCCCGCCACCACCACGAACAGCCCCGCGAAGAACACGAGCAGCGGCCAGTCCACCCGCTGGAGCGCCTCCCGCGGCGCGCGCCCGGCGATGGCCATGCAGAGCGCCGCCGCGAACAGCGCGGTCCAGGCGAGCTCGAGGCCGAGCAGGAAGCCGGCCACCGCCAGCGCCAGCGCGCCGAGCGCCTTCGCGAGCAGCGCCCGGTCCACCTCGGGCGCCGCGGGGCGGCCGCCGGCGAGCGGGCCGCGGGGCAGCGCGCGGCGGAACAGCGCGTGGAGCAGCGCCGCGACCAGCAGGAGCGAGGCGAGCGCCGGCAGCGCCAGCGCGGCGGTGAAGTGCGCGTAGGAGATCCCGGACAGCGTCCCGACGATCATGTTCTGCGGGTTGCCGGTGAGCGTGGCCGCCGAGCCCGCGTTCGACCCGAACGCGACCGCCAGCAGGTACGGCAGCGGCGGCAGGTCCGCGTCGTCCACCATCCGGAGCACGAGCGGGGTCATCATCAGGCACACGGTGTCGTTCACCAGCAGCGCCGACAGCGCACCCGCGGTGAACACCACGCCCCAGAGGAGCGTCCGCGGCGTCCCGGCCGCGCGCAGCACCCTCCAGCTCGCCCACCGGAAGAAGCCCGCCTCGCCCAGGTAGGCGGTCAGGACCATCATCCCGAGGAGCAGGCCGAGCGTCTCGCCGTTCACCGCCGCGCCGCCCTCCGCCGGCGTGAGCACGCCGAGGGCGACCATCAGCACCGCGCCGAGCAGGGCGGCCGCGGGGCGATCGAGCGACAGGTACGGGAAGCGGCCGGCGGCGACGGCCACGTAGGTGAGGGCGAAGACGGCGACGGCGGCGATCACCCGCGCCTTGTAGCACGCCCCGGGGAGGGGGCGCCCTGGGGGCCAACGCGCGCTTAACGCGGCCGCCCCGCCGGACTACATTGCGCCGATGCCGGCGGATCTTCCCATCGTGCTGGACGGCAGCGCCGGCGAGGGCGGGGGCCAGATCCTGCGCACCGCGCTCGCGCTGTCGGCGGTCACCGGGCGGCCGTTCACCATCGAGCGCATCCGCCAGCACCGGATCAAGCCGGGCCTGCGCCCGCAGCACCGCGAGGCGGCGCGCGCCACCGCGCGCATCGTGGAGGCGGAGCTCGCCGGGGACGAGGTCGGCTCGAGCGCGCTCGAGTTCCGGCCGCGCCACGCGCCGCGCGCGGGCGACTGGGCGTTCGACATCGGCACGGCCGGCTCGACGCCGCTCCTGTTCCAGACCGTGTGCTGGCCGCTCGCGCTGGCGGGCGCGCCGTCCACGCTCACGCTCCGCGGCGGCACGCACCAGGACCACGCGCCCACGTTCCACTACCTGGCGCTGGTGTGGGCGCCGGCGGTGGCGCGGCTCGGCTTCCGGTTCGGCCTGGAGCTGCAGGCGGCCGGGTTCTACCCGGAGGGCGGGGGCGAGATGACGGCCCGCATCGAGCCGGCGCACCCCATGCCACCGCTCGACCTGCGCCACCGCGGCACGCTGCAGGACGTCGAGGTGGTGTCGATGGTGGGCGGGCTCGGCTTCGAGGTCGCGGAGCGGCAGGCGGCGCGCGCGCTGCGCGGCCTGCGCGACGCGGGGATCTCGGCGGAGGCCGAGCGGGTGCCGGTGCCCTCGCGCGCCTCGCGCGGCGGGCACGTGCTGCTGGTCTCCACGTTCGAGCGGACCCGCGCCGGCCACGGCGCGGTCAGCGCGCGCGAGCGGACGCCGGAGGAGGTCGCGGACCTCGCGGTGGAGGGGCTCCGGGATCACCTCCGCGGCGGCGCCGCGGTGGACCTGCACCTCGGCGACCAGCTGCTCCTGCCGGCCGCGCTGGCGGCGGCCGGGATCCTGCCCGCCGCCCCCGGCGTCGTGCCGGTGACCCGCTACACCGTCGCCGCGGTCACGCGGCACCTCACCACCAACGCCGAGGTGGTCCGCAGGTTCCTCGACGTCGAGATCGCGGTGGAGGGGCGCGAGGACCAGGAGGGCGAGGTGCGGGTCCAGCCGCCCGGCGCCCGCGGCGAGGTCGTGCCCATCGGTCGGTGAGAAGGGCTACAGCCAGCGCTTGCGCCGGAACACCGCGTACATCGCGACCGGCATCGCCACCATCGACAGCAGCACCAGCGGCACCGCCACCCGCGGCGGCAGGATGTCGAGGTTCATGCCGAAGAACGTGCCGATGAAGTTGAGGGGCAGGAAGATGGTCGAGATGAGCGTGAGGCGCGTCATCACCGAGGAGAGCCGGTTGTTGGTGGACGAGAGGTAGGCGTCCATCGCCGAGGCGAGCAGGTCGCGCCCGGTGTCGATCTCTTCGGTGAGCCGCACCGCGTGGTCCACCACGTCGCGGAAGTAGATGGCGGTCTGGTCGCGCACCAGCGCCTGGCCCGGCCGCGCCAGCGTGGCGAACACCTCGCGCTGCGGGGCGAAGCGCTTGCGGAGCAGCACGTGCTGCCGCCGCGCGGTCAGGATCCGGTCGAGCAGCTCCTCGTCGCTCTCGCCGCGCCGCTCCGCGAGCACCGCCTCGGCCAGCTCCTCCACGTCCGCGGTGAGCGCGTCCACCAGCGTGAAGTGCGCGTCGGTGATGGCGTCGTGGACGAGGTACAGCGCGAAGTCCACGCCGCGCCCGAGCAGCTCCGGCTCGGAGGCGCACCGCTCGAACACCCGGTCCACCTCGGCGATGCGGGCGGAGTGCACCGTGACCAGCGCCTCGGCGGTGAGGAAGGCGTCCACCTCGTAGGTGACGAGCTCGGAGTCGTCCGGCGCGGGCGAGATGCGGTGGACCACCGTGAACAGGTTGTCCGAGTACTGCTCCAGCTTGACCCGCTGGTCCTCGTGGGCCGCGTCCTCGAGCGCGAGCGGGTGGAACCGGAACCGCGCCGCCAGGAACGCCATGTTCTCCGGGGTGGGGGCGAGGTCGATCCACACCGGCGCGCCGGGCCCGGCCAGCTCCTCCCCGCCGGACCGCACCTGCCCGCCCTCGAACCGGAGCACCCGCATCCCCGGAGCGTATCACCGGGGGCCGCCCCGGCGTGGCGCCGTGGCGCGGCGCAGGCCGGGGTGGTATCGGTCGGCGGTGCGCCGCCGCCGGATCGCCCCGCTGTGCCTCTGCGCCGCGCTCGCCTGCGCCGGGCCGGGGGCCCGCGCCCCGGCGCCGCCCCCGGCCGGCCTCGACGAGGCGGCCGCCCGCGAGGTGCTGCGGCGCTTCTCCGACGCGCTCGGCGAGGGGCGCTGGCCGGACGCGCTCGCGCTCCTGTCGGCGCGCTGGCAGGGGGCCTACACCCCGGCGCGCCTCGCCACCGACGCCGCCGGCGCCGGGCCGGCCGGGAGGGAGGCGGCCGAGCGCGTGCGCGCGCTGCTCGGCCAGGGGGCGTCGCTGCGCGACGTGGGGGGCGCCCGCGTGCTGGACGTGGGCGGGGGACGGCGCGCGGTGCTGGTCGCCGAGGGCGGGCGGTGGCGGGTGGACGCGCTGGAGTGAGCGGCGCCCCCTGGAGATTGAGAAGGCGGGGGCGCCCCGCTATAAAGGCCGACCATGCCGCTCGACAACGCCGCCGCGCTCGAAGCCCTGAAGAAGGTCATGGACCCGGAGCTGCACCGGGACCTCGTCTCCCTCGGGATGGTCAAGGATCTCGTGGTCGAGGGCGACGCCGTGCGCCTGAAGGTGGAGCTCACCACCCCGGCCTGCCCGCTCAAGGACACCATCGGCCGCGACGTGGAGGGCGCGCTGCGGCGCGCCGGCTTCGCGCGGGTGGAGATCCACTGGGGCGCGCAGGTCCGGTCCGCGCCGGGCGTGGCGCAGTCGTCGCTCACCCCCGGGGTGAAGAACATCGTGCTGGTCGGCGCGGGCAAGGGCGGCGTGGGCAAGAGCACCGTCGCCATCAACCTCGCGGTGGGCCTCGCCCGCCAGGGCGCCAAGGTCGGCATCCTCGACGCGGACATCTACGGACCGTCGGTGCCCATCCTCACCGGCCTCGACCAGAAGCCCACCTCGCGCGACGGGCAGAAGCTCGATCCGCTCGAGGCGCACGGCATCAAGGTCATGTCGATCGGCTTCCTGATCGACCCCGAGCAGGCGCTGATCTGGCGCGGGCCGATGGTCACCGGCGCGCTGGTGCAGCTGCTGCGCGACGTGAACTGGGGCGAGCTGGACTACCTCGTGCTCGACCTGCCGCCGGGCACCGGCGACGTCCCGCTCACGCTCGCCCAGAACGTGCGCGCGGCCGGCGTGGTGCTGGTCTCGACGCCGCAGGACGTGGCGCTCGCCGACGTCATCCGCGCGAAGCTCATGTTCGACAAGGTCTCCATCCCGGTGCTCGGCCTGGTGGAGAACATGTCCGCGTTCGTGTGCCCGCACTGCCGGCACGAGACGGCCATCTTCGACAAGGGCGGCGCGCAGGCCGCGGCGGAGAAGATGGGCGTGCGCTTCCTGGGCGCGGTGCCGATCGACCTCGCCATCCGCGAGGGCGGCGACAAGGGCGTCCCGGTGGTCGCGGGCGCGCCCGACAGCCCGCAGGCCGAGGCGTTCCTGAGCGTGGCACGCAACGTGGCCGGCGCGGTCAGCACGCAGGTGCTGAAGGCGCCGCGGCTGCCGGTCATCGGCGCGCAGCCGCGCGCCTGACGCGAGGAGGGCGCCGTGGAGGGGCGGCCGCCGTTCGACGACGACGAGGTGCCGGCGGGCGAGCCGGACGACGCGCTCGAGGACGCCGGGCTGGAGCCGGACGTCGCGGCCGGCCCGGGCGTGCGCGGGCTCATCCCCGACACCGTCAAGAAGGCGCTGCTCGCCGGCGTGGGCGCGCTCTTCATGACCGAGGAGGGCGCCCGGCGCCTGGCGCGCGACTGGAAGCTGCCGAAGGACGTCATCGCGTTCATCGGGCAGCAGGCGCAGGGCGCCAAGGGCGAGGTCCTGCGGGTGTTCTCCGACGAGGTCCGCCGCTTCCTCGAGTCGGAGGCGGTCCGGCGCGAGTTCCTGAAGGCGCTCTCCTCCATGGCCATCGAGGTGAAGGCGGAGATCCGCCTGAAGCCCGCGGCCGACGGCGGGACGCCGCGGCCGGAGGTGAAGGCCGAGGTGAAGGCGCGGCGCCCCGGGCCGGCGCGCGGACGCCGGCCGAGGAAGGACCGGGCGTGACGCGGAGGCCGCTCCTGCGGCTGCTCCTCCTCGCCGGCGCGATCGGCGTCGGCGCGCTCCTGTTCCGGGCGGCGCCGCGCGACGTGGAGCTGGTCTACGACGTGCGCGGCATCCCGGGCGCGACCGGCCTCGAGGTCGAGGTGCGGCGCGGCGCCGAGCTCATGCGTCGGGCGGAGCTGCGGGTGCCGGCCGGGCAGGCGCTGGTGCACCACCCGGTCCGGCTCCCCGACGGCGCCTACCGGCTCGACATCCGCGTCGAGTCCCCCGAGGGCGCGGTGGCGATCGAGCGGCCGCTCGAGGTCCGCGAGGCCGGGACGGTGGTCCTGCCGCTCGGCCGCTGAGCGCGCGCGCCGGCGGGCGCCGGCCGCGGCCGGGGCTCGCGCCCGTGCCGCGGCGCGCCGGCGGGTGCAACGTTCCGGGGTGATCGACCTTCACTTCGTCGCGCCCGGCCTGGCGGTGGGGGCCTGCTTCCCGGCGGAGGCCGCGCTGCGGCTCGCCCGCGAGCACGGGATCCAGCGGGTGCTGGACGTCCGCGGCGAGGCCTGCGACGACGCCGAGGCGCTGGGCGCGTGCGGGATCCGGCTGCTGCACCTGCCCACCCGCGACACGTGCGCGGTGCCGCAGGAGCGCCTGCGCGAGGGCGTGGCCTTCGCGTGCGAGGGGCTGGCGCGGGGCGAGCGCGTGCTCGTGCACTGCCAGTACGGCATCGGCCGCAGCGCGCTGGTGGCGCTGTGCGTGCTGGTGGCCCGGGGCGTCCCGCCGCTCGAGGCGCTGGCGCAGGCGAAGGACGCGCGGCCGGTGATCTCGCCCAGCCCCGAGCAGCTGGAGGCGTTCGTGGCGTTCGCCGCGCACGTGCGCGGCGAGGCCGGGGCGGCCTGG
>NZ_BAZG01000168.1 GCF_000964525.1 Anaeromyxobacter sp. PSR-1 | reverse complement strand
GAGCAGCTCGAGGCGCAGACCCGCCGCGTCGAGGCGGAGCAGCGGCGCTACGACATCTCGGAGCTGCGCTACCGCAAGGGCGTGGACAGCTACCTGAACGTGCTCACCGCGCAGCGCGACCTGTACGGCGCGCAGCAGCAGCTCATCCAGACGCGGCTGGCCCGCTTCCAGAACTCCATCGGCCTGTACCGCGCGCTGGGCGGCGGCTGGCTGGAGCGGGGTGCGGCCGCGGCGGCGAGCACCCCCGCCCCGGCGGCGCCGGAATCCCCCGCGACGCCCGCGCCCGCCGCCCCGGCCCCGGCCCCGGCCGCGCCGCAGCAGGGCTAGCGGCCGCCGGCGCCCTGCGCCGCGTCGCCGGGGGCGACCACCGTCACCCGGTAGACGCGGCGCGCGCCGAGCGGCGAGCCGCCCGCGGCCGAGCAGGTCGTGGTGCCCGGGCCGACGCCGCGCAGCGCGCCGCCCTCCGGCGAGTCCGCGCCCACCGCCACCTTCGGATCGTCGCAGAGGATCGCGCGCGGCGGGCACTGCACGGTGCCCGTCGGGCAGAGGGGCTTCACCTCGCCCACCTTCAGCGTGAGGGGGAACGGCGCGTCGGCGGCCGGCTCGCCCTGCGCGCGCGCGGCCGGCGCGGCGGCGAGCGCGAGGGCGGGGAGGCACCAGCGGACGGCACGGCGGAGCGCGGTCATGCTCCCCTCATAGCGCATCGCGCCCGCCCCGGCGCGCCCGGACCCCCGGCGGCCCGCGCGCCGGTCGCCGCACGCAGGTTTTCTGAATGTGCCGGCTCGTCATTTTGTCATGGTCTAATCCACGACCGAGCCCCTAGATCCGCCGGGAACTCTCCCGGAGGCACGTCTTGGTCGAATCGATCGGCTCCCCCACCCTGTGGATCGGCTTCCTCGCCTTCGTCGCGCTGATGCTGGCGCTCGACCTGGGCGTGTTCCACCGGAAGGCGCACGTCATCCGCGTGCGCGAGGCGCTGGGCTGGAGCGTGGTGTGGGTGACGCTGGCGCTCGCGTTCAACGCGCTGGTGTGGTGGAAGTTCGGGGCCGACCGCGGCCTCGAGTTCCTCACCGGCTACCTCATCGAGAAGTCGCTCGCGGTCGACAACATCTTCGTCTTCGTGATCATCTTCTCGGCGCTGGGCGTGCCCCCGCTCTACCAGCACCGGGTGCTGTTCTGGGGCATCCTGTCCGCGCTCGTCCTGCGCGCCGGGATGATCTTCGCCGGCACCGCGCTGCTGGCCCGCTTCCACTGGACCATCTACGTGTTCGGCGCGCTGCTGGTCGCGACCGGCGTGAAGCTGTTCCTCGGCCGCAACGAGGCGCCGGACCCCACCGGCGGCCGGCTCATGCGCCTGGTGCGGCGGGTCATCCCCTCCACGCACGCCCTGCACGGCCCGCACTTCCTCACGGTCGAGAACGGCCGCCGGGTCGCCACCCCCCTCCTGCTCGCGCTGGTGCTGGTCGAGATCTCCGACGTCATCTTCGCGGTGGACTCCATCCCCGCGATCTTCGCGGTGACGCTCGACCCCTTCATCGTCTTCACCTCGAACATCTTCGCCATCCTGGGCCTGCGCTCGATGTTCTTCCTGCTGGCCGGCATGGTGGAGCGCTTCTCGGGGCTGAAGACCGGCCTCTCCGCGGTGCTGGTGTACGTGGGCCTGAAGATGCTGGCGATGGACTGGGTGAAGGTCCCGCCCGCGCTGTCGCTCGCCATCGTCGCCGCGCTGCTCGTCGCCCCCGTCCTGTTCGGCGCCTGGCGCGACCGCGCGCGCGTCCACCGCGCCGCCCCGGCATCGGGTAGAGTCCTCGGGCCGTCCCGACCCGAGGAGAGCCGATGACCCGCACGCCCTGGATCGCCGCCGCCGCGCTCGCGCTCACGCTCTCCGGCTGCGCCTCCGTCGCCGCCCAGCGCGCGCGCACCCGGTACCTGGAGGCCGAGCTCGACAAGCTCCGGTACCCGCAGCCGGCGGAGGAGATCTGGGGCGACGTGCGCCGGCTGCTCATGCAGAAGGAGTTCCCGCTCGCCGACGAGGAGGATCCGCGCGAGGGGATCCAGGGCCTGGTGGTGAACCTGTTCACGCCCGCCCGCCCCACCGAGATCGACAAGGCCGGACGGCGCAAGCTCGACACCGGCTGGCGGAAGGACCAGACCCGCGTGCACGCCGAGGCCTCGCCGGGCGAGGGCGGCGTGCAGGTCCGGCTGACCCGCCTGGTGGAGGACCAGACCGAGCACGGCCACGGGAAGCCCCACCGCGACGTGGACCTGGAGCTGGAGCTGGCCCGGCTGCTCGCGCCGCAGGAGGCCGCGCGCATCGAGGCCGGGATCCCGAAGCCTCGCTAGCCCCGGCGCCCAGCACCCGGCCCGGCGCGGCGCCGCCGCGCCCGCGCCGGTACATCCGAGCCATGCCCCTCCTCGTCTCCGTCCGCGACCTCGTCTTCCGCTCCAAGATCCACGCCGCCGCCGAGCGGCTCGGCGTCCCCGTCCGCTTCGCCCCGCGCGGCGCCCGGCTGTCCGACGCCGCCCGCGAGCTGGGCCAGGGCACGGTCATCGCCGACCTCTCCGAGCCCGGCGTGCTCGACGAGGTGCGCGCCGCCCGCCAGGCCGGCCTGCCGGTGCGGATCATCGGCTTCCTCGGCCACGTGGAGGTCGAGCTGGCCGGCGCCGCCCGCGCGGCCGGCGTGGACGAGGTGATCTCGCGCGGCCAGTTCGTGCAGCGCCTGGACGCGCTCCTCACCGAGCACGCCGGGTAGCGGGCGATCGCGGGTTGCCCGCGGGGCGGCCTGCTGCGATGGTGCGTTCCCGATGTCCTCCGAGCTCGCCTACATCGCCCTGCTGTTCGCGCTCTTCGTCATCCCCAAGGCGCTGCAGCGCTTCCGCATCCCCGGCGCCATCACCAGCCTCCTGCTCGGGCTGGCGGCCGCCCGCGCCGGCCTCTTCACCGGCGACCCCACGCTGGCGCTGCTCGCCACGCTGGGCATCACCGGCCTGTTCCTGTTCGCCGGCCTGGACGTGGACGCGAAGGACCTCCGCCGCGGCGCCGCGCTCGTCGCGCAGCACCTCGTCATCCAGGCGCTCCTGCTCGCGGGCGTGGCGTGGGCCATCGCCGCCGCCACCGGGGTGGACTGGCGCCCCGCCACGCTGGTGGCGCTCGCGCTGGTGACCCCCTCCACCGGCTTCATCCTCGACTCGCTGCAGTCGTTCGGCCTCGACGCCGACCAGCGCTTCTGGACGCGCACCAAGGCGGTCGCCACCGAGCTGCTCGCCCTGGCGGTGCTGTTCGCGGTGCTCCAGTCCACCTCGGCGGCGCGCTTCGCCGGCGCCACCGCCGCGCTGCTCGCGGTGGTGGTGCTCATCCCGCTGGTGATGCGCGCGTTCGCGGTGGCGATCGCGCCGTGGGCGCCGCGGTCCGAGTTCGCGTTCCTGGTGATGCTCGCGGTGATGGCGGCGTTCGCCACCCGGAAGCTGGGCGTGTACTACCTGGTGGGCGCGTTCCTGGTGGGCGTGGCGGCGCGCCGCTTCCGCGAGCGGCTGCCGGCGTTCTCCTCCGACCGCCTGCTGCACGCGGTGGAGGTGTTCGCGTCGTTCTTCGCGCCGTTCTACTTCTTCAGCGCCGGCGCGCACCTGCACCCGGAGCTGCTCACCCTCTCCTCGCTCGCGGCCGGCCTGGTCTACCTCGCGGCCATGATCCCGCTGCGGGTGGGCCTGGTGGCGGTGCACCGCAAGCTCGCGCTCCGCGAGCGCCTGGGCCAGGCGCGGCGCGTCGCGACCGCGCTGCTGCCCACGCTGGTGTTCTCGCTGGTGCTGGCCGAGATCGTGATCGAGCGCTTCGAGGGCGTCCCGCCCTGGCTGGTGGGCGGGATCATCCCGTACGCGCTCCTGAACACGATGATCCCGGCGCTGACGCTGGGCGCGACCGCGAGCTTCGAGGAGGTCCACCTCGACGTGACGGTGACCGAGCCCGAGCCCCAGGCGGCGCTGGCCGCCGCGCCGCCCGCGGCCGGGCCGGGCCAGCCGGGCTGAGCGGCCGCGGCGCGGCTCACACCGCCGCGCTCGCCGCCGCCGCGGCCGGAGGCTGCACCGAGCGCACGCGGAGCTCGACCTCGCGCCCGTCCGGCAGCGTCCAGGAGATGGACTGGCCGGTGGACAGCCCGAGCAGCGCCGCGCCGATGGGCGCCAGCACCGACAGCCGGCCCTCCCGTAGGTCGGCCGCGGTCGGGTAGACGAGCGTGACCTCCCGCAGCTTGCCGGTCGCGCCGTCCTCGTAGACGACGCGCGAGTTCATGGTGACGACGTCGGCCGGCACCTGGCCGTCCGGCACGCGCACGGCGCGGTCGAGCTCGGCGTCGAGCCGCTCCGCCGCGGCGGCGTCGCGGCCCTCCTGGTGCTGCTCCACCAGGGCGCGCAGGCGCTCGTGATCGGTCTCGCTGACGTAGATGCGGTCGCGGCTCATGGATCCTCCAGTCGCTCGGGCCGGGCCTGGCCCGGGTGTGTCCAGCGGTGAATGCCCGCGCGCGGCCTCGAGCGGCGGCGCGGCGTACGGGCGGTGCTGCGATGCGGTGGTGCGGGTGGGGCGCGCCTCGGTCCTGCGCTCTAGCGCGAGGGGATCGAGGCGCCCTGGCCGAGGAAGGCCGTGCCGTGGGCGCACGGGCGCCCGCTCGCGATCCGCCGGGGCGGGGCGAGGCAGGGGCGCCGGGAGGTATGGACGGGCGCGTGCACGGTCCCTCTGA
Source organism: Anaeromyxobacter sp. PSR-1 (assembly GCF_000964525.1). Taxonomy (GTDB): domain Bacteria; phylum Myxococcota; class Myxococcia; order Myxococcales; family Anaeromyxobacteraceae; genus Anaeromyxobacter. The sequence goes on along the minus strand of NZ_BAZG01000168.1, from coordinate 5,034 downwards.
TGTAGCCGCGCGCGCCGAGAAGATCAACCGCCCACCAGCCGGACCACCACGTCCCGCTCCGCCGGGCAGGTGCCGCGGCCGTCGCAGTTGCTGGTGGTGAGCCAGAGCGCGCCGTCGGGCCCCTCGACCACCTCGCGGATGCGCCCCAGCCCCGCCGGCGGATCGCCCACGAGGTAGACCTCGTGGGCGCGCAGCCCGCCGCGGCCGTCCAGCACCACCCGGTGCAGGTGGCGCGACCGGAGCGTCCCGAACAGGAAGCTGCCCTTCCACTGCGGCACCGCCGACCCGCGGTACACGCTCCCGCCGCCCGGCGGCGCGGCCGCGCGGAACGAGAGGATCGGCGCGACCGTCCCCGACTCGGCGTCGCAGCCGGACACCGCCGGCCAGCCCAGGTCGTCGCCGGCGCGCGCCACCGTCACCTCGTCCTGGCCGGTGCGGGAGCGCTCCCCGCTCGGCCCGTGGTCCGCCAGGATCAGCGTGCGTGCGTCGAGCCAGTCGAACGCCTCCAGGTTGCGGAGGCCGGAGAGGAGCACCGCGCTGTCCGGCCGCGGATTCCCCGGCGCGGGCGCGCCGTCGGGGGTGATGCGCAGCAGCTTTCCGCTCGGGCTCGCCGCGTCGCGGGCGCGGTCGGGGTGGCCGCCGTCGCCGGTGCCGACGTAGAGCATGCCGTCGGGGCCGAACCGGATGCGCCCGCCGTCGTGGTAGCGGGCGGCGGGGATGCCGTCGAGCAGCACCTTCTCTCGCGTCGCGGCGCGGCCGTCGGCCGAGAACCTCCAGCGCGTGACCTGGTTCGCCGGCGCCCCGCTCGCCTCCACCGTCGCGTACAGGTAGAAGCGCCGGTTCTCGGCGAAGCGCGGATCGGCCGCGATCCCGAGCAGCCCACCCTCCCCGCCCGGCGCGATCTCCACCGTGGCCACCGGCTGCGGCTCGAGGCGCCCGCCGCGGATCAGCCGCACGCGCCCCGGGCGCTCGGTCACCAGCACGTCGCCGCCGGGGAGGAAGGCCAGCCCCCACGGCACCTCCAGCCCGCTCGCCACCCGCTCGACGCGGATCGGCACCGCGCCCGCCGCCCCGAAGCCCTGCTCCACCATCGTGCAGCCGGGCGCCGCCGTGCGGGCGGGGGCGGCGCCGCAGGCGAGCAGGAGCGCGAGCGGGGCGAGGGCCGCGAGGACGGTGCGCATCCCGGGGATCTACGGGCGCGCGTCACTCCGCGCCGGGGTCCTGCGGAGCCGGCGCGACCACCACCGGGTCGGCCTGCTCGGAGCGCGGGGCGAGCGCGTCGACGTCGATGAGGTGCCCGGACCGCCGCGCCTTGGTCTCCAGGTAGAAGCGGTTGTGCTCGCCCGGCGGGATGACGTGCGGGATGCGCCCGCTCACCTCGACCCGGTAGGCGGTGAGCTGCCGGAGCTTCTCCGGGTTGTTGGTGATGAGCCGGATGGAGCGGAGCTCGAGGCCGTGGATCATGTGGGCGGCCACCGCGTAGTCGCGCTCGTCGTCGCGGAAGCCGAGCGCGAGGTTCGCCTCCACCGTGTCGAGCCCCTGCTCCTGGAGCGCGTACGCGCGGATCTTGTTGATGAGCCCGATCCCGCGCCCCTCCTGGCGCAGGTACAGCAGCACCCCGCGCCCCTCGCGCTGGATGGCGGCGAGCCCCTCGGTGAGCTGGTCGCGGCAGTCGCAGCGGAGCGAGCCCATCACGTCGCCGGTCAGGCACTCGGAGTGGAGGCGCACCGGGACGTCCGATCCGCCCACCACGTCGCCGTGCACCAGCGCCACGTGCTCCTTCGCGTCGCGGTTGTTCCAGAACGCCACGATCCGGAACGGGCCCGCGCGCGTCGGCAGCCGGGCCACCGCCACCACGCGCACGCACACGCGGCCCGGCCCGAAGCCCTCGCACTCGTGGTCCCGATCGCGCAGCACGAGCTGCGCCAGCGCGTCGCCGCCCCCGGTCATGCCCCCTCCCCCGCGAGGATCCGCCCCGCCAGCGCGCGGCCCGAGCGCCACGCCGCCTCGACCCCGCCGCCCGGCGCGAAGCGATCGCCCGCCACGCCCAGCCGCGCGCCGCCGGGCAGCGCCAGCAGCAGCGGGCGCGCCAGCTCCGCGGCGAGATCGGTGCGGGCCCAGCGCCAGCGGTGCGGGTGCGCGGTGCGCGGGTCCGCGGCCCACGCGCCGAGGAGGCGCGCGGCCTCGTCGAGCACGTGGCGCGGCCAGTCCGGATCCTCGAGGTGGAGGCGCGACCAGGCCGGGTGGGCCTGGAGCGCGAGCACGAGCAGCGGCGAGCCCGGGCGCTTGCTCGACTCGTGCGAGACGACCTGGACGACGCGCGAGGTCTCCGGGTAGCTCACGTGCCACGGCGGGCGCGGCGCGCCGGGCCCGTACGCGGCCAGCAGCGCGAGCGCGCAGTGGCTGGACGCCGTCGCGAGCAGCGCCCGGGCGGCGGCCACGGCGGGCGGGGCCGGCAGCACCGTGGCGAGCAGCTCGTCCGCCTGCTCGGCGGCGAGCGCCAGCACCGCGACCTCGGTCTCGAGGAACGAGCCGTCGTCGAGCCGGAGCGCCACGGTGCCGTCGCCGGGCACGAGGCCGACCACCTTGCGCTGCAGCCGCAGCTCGAGCCCCTCCGCCAGGTGGCGCGGGAACGCGTTCACGCCCTCCGCGAAGGCGCGGCGCACTTCACCCGGAGAGAACGCCTCGGGCTGGCACGGCGCGCCGCTGCCGTGCACGTCGGCCGGCCAGTCGAGCCGCGTCGCGGGCACCGCGTCGAGCGCGGCCAGGAACGCGGGGTCGCGCCCGTGCAGGAACACCGGGCCGTAGTCCACCGGCTGGCCCTCCAGCGCGCGCGTGGCGCAGCGGCCGCCCACGCCGCGCGCCCGGTCCAGCACCAGCGCGCGCCGGCCGCCCTCCGCGAGCGCCCTCGCGCAGGAGAGCCCGGCCACGCCGGCCCCGACGATCACCACCGGCGATCCCTCGGTCCCCGCCATGGGTGGGAGTGTAGACCGCGCGCGGGCCGCCGTTCGCACCACGGATCGGGCGCGGCGTTTCGCCGGGCGGGTCGTGCGGCGCCGCCGCGCGCGAACCGGCCGGGCGCCCGCACGTCGCGGGGCCTCTCGCGCAGCGGGACCTGTTGGGGCGGGCGTCCATCTCCCGCGGCGCGAGCCGCGGATCGAGGCAAGATTCCCCCCGCCGGGTGCGCGTGAGCGCTCGCGCGTGACGGCGCCGCACCTCGTGCTTCGAACGATGAGCGACCCCAACGACCATCGCCCGACCCCGGGCGGCCCGGGGCACCTGCTGGAGCAGGAGCAGCTCCTCCGCCTCCTCGTCGACAGCGTGAAGGAGTACGCGATCTTCATGCTGGATCCGGCGGGCCACGTCCTCACCTGGAACCCGGGCGCGGAGCGGATCAAGGGGTACCCGGCGCGCGAGATCGTGGGGCGGCACTTCGCGGTGTTCTTCACGCCCGAGGACGTGCGCCGCGGCAAGCCCGAGGCGGAGCTGCGCGAGGCCGCCGAGCAGGGCTCGAGCGAGGACGAGGGCTGGCGGGTGCGGCGCGACGGCACGCGCTTCTTCGCGAGCGTGGTGGTCACCGCGCTGCGCGGCCCGGACGGCGCGCTCCGCGGCTTCGCGAAGATCACCCGCGACCTCACCGAGCGCCGGCGCGGGGAGGAGGCGCGGCGCAACCTCGCCGAGGCGCGCGAGGCGGTGCGCTCGCGCGACGACTTCCTGGCGGTCGCGTCCCACGAGCTGCGCACCCCGCTCACCTGCGTGCAGCTCGTGACGCAGTCGCTCGCCCGCCAGACGCACGAGGGGCAGCCGGTCACGGTCCAGCAGGTGGAGCGGCTCGAGCAGCTTCAGCGCCACGTCGCGCGGCTGGGCGACCTGGTCAGCGGGCTGCTCGACCTCGCCGAGATGTCGCGCGGCGCGCTGCAGCTCGAGCCGGCCCCGTTCGACCTCTCCGAGCTGGTGCAGGAGGTCGCGGCCCGGTTCGAGCCGGACGTCCGGCGCAAGGGGGCGGCGCTGAGCGTGCACGCGCCCGGGCCGATCCCCGGCCGGTGGGACCGCCGCCGGGTGGGCGACGCGATCGCGGCGGTGCTCGGGAACGCGGTGAAGTACGGCGGGCGCTCGCCGATCGAGATCACGGCCAGCCGCGACGACGGCCGGGCGGTGGTGGTCATCGAGGACCGGGGGCCGGGCATCGCCGTCGAGGACCAGTCGCGCGTGTTCGAGCGGTTCGAGCGCGCCGCGCCGGTGGCGCACTACCCGGGGCTCGGTGTCGGCCTGTGGACGGCGCGGCAGATCCTGAACGCGCACGGCGGCGAGATCGCGGTCGAGAGCGCCGCGGGCAAGGGCGCCCGGTTCTCGCTGCGGCTTCCGCTCGAGTCCCCCGCCTGACGGTGGGGCACGCCGGTAGGCAGGACGGCCGGGCGACTTCCGGTTACCATCCCCCCGTGCCCGCACCCCACGTACCCGACACCTCCAGGGGCAAGCCGCCCGATCGCGGGGGGACCCCCGCCCGCTCGCGCGCGCTCGAGCTCGCCATCCTCGTGCTGGCGCTGGCCGGCGCCGGCCTCGCCGCCGAGCTGACCCTCCTGCACGGCCGCGCCCACGCCGGCGGCGCCTCCAGCTTCTGCGCCATCTCCGAGCGGGTGAACTGCGACAAGGTGGCCCTGAGCGCCTGGTCGTCGCTGCTCGGGGTGCCCCTCGCGGCCTGGGGCCTCCTGGCGTACCTCGTCATCGCCGCGCTCGCCGTCTCGGCGCTGCGCCGGCCGCGCGCAGAGGCGGGCTGGCCGGCCGGGCTCCTGCTCGCCGCGTCGGCCTTCATGGCGGCGGGGGCGGTGTTCCTGGCGGCCATCTCCGAGCTGGTGATCGGCTCGCTCTGCATCGTGTGCGCGGGCTCGTGGCTGGTCTCGTTCGCGCTCGCCGGCTGCGCGTTCGCGCTGGCGCGGCGCGCCGGCGGCCCCTCCGCCGCGATCCGGGCGGACGTGGCCGCGCTGCGCGCGCGCCCGCTCGCGTCCGCCACCGCCGCGCTCGTGCTCCTCGCCG
>NZ_BAZG01000169.1 GCF_000964525.1 Anaeromyxobacter sp. PSR-1 | reverse complement strand
GCCCTCGTACGTGCCGACCAGCAGGTCGGCCACGGCGGACGGGTCGATGTCGCGGCGGAGCCGGCCGGCGGCCTGCTTCGCGGCGATGCGATCGCGGAGCGCGCGCTGCAGGCGCCGCCGGAACCCGGCCAGGCCGCGGGTCCACGCCGGGCCCGCCGCCTCCAGCGCGCGGATCACGTGGCGGTTGCGCCAGAGCAGCTCGAGCGACTCCAGGTCCACCGCCACCTCGAACTCGAGCTGCGCGCGCAGCAGCGCCGGGCCGTCCTCGTCGCGGTGGTCCCGGTCGAAGCGGCGCTCCGCCTCCTCGCGGCGGCGGGTCTGCTCCTCCAGCGCGCCGTAGAGCCGCTGGACGATCTCGGCGAACGCCGCGTCCTTGGTGGGGAAGTGCAGGTAGAAGGCGCCCTTCGAGATGCCGGCGCGGCGCGCGATGTCCTCGACGCGGGCGTGCGCGAGCCCGTGGCGGCAGATCTCCTCGCGGGCGGCCTCGAGCAGCGCCTCGTGGGCGCCGGGGGCTGGGCGGCGGGCCATGGCGACGCCCCTTGTACGGCGCCGCGCGCGCGACCGCAAGCGTCACTGACCGACGGGTCAGGAATTGCGGGCCAGCCCGGGCGGGCCGGCGGCGTCACGCCGGGCCCGGGCGCCGTCAGGGATCGAACGTGCCGGCCGCGCGCGCCAGGGCGAGGCGCGCCAGGCGCGCGTCGAGCGTGGCCGCGACCAGGCCCAGCTCGGCGGAGGACGCGGCGCTGGTGGCGTCCGCCACCTCGAGGTAGGTGGCCGCGCCGGCGGCGTGGGCCCGCTGCGCCTGCTCCAGCGCCTCGCGCGCCAGCGCGGCCTGCTCCTCGGCCTTGCGCGCGGCGGCCGCCGCGCTGTCCAGGTCCAGCCGGGCGCGCCGGACCTCGTCGCGCGCCTTGTTCGAGGCGAGCGCGAGCGCCGCGTCGGCCTCGGCCGCGCGGTGGCCCGCGTCGGCGAGCTCCGCCTCGCGCCGGCCGCCGTCGAAGAGCGTCCACTGCAGGCCGAGCAGCACGGTCCAGCCGGCGTGCTCGCCGGTGAAGCCGGTGATGCTGGCCCAGCGCCAGGTCCCGCTCACGCCCAGCGTCGGGAGGTAGGCGGCGGCCGCCTCGCGGCGCTGCCCCTGCGCCAGCGCCAGGCGCCCGCGGGCGGCCTCCACGTCGGGGCGGCGGGCGGCGCGCTCCTCCTGCTCGCGCGCGTCGGCGGACGGCGCCGGCGGCTCGGGGGGACGCTCCACCTCGAAGTCCGCGTCGCGGTCCAGGAGCGTCGCGAGCGCGAGCCGGGCCGCCGCGTACGCGTTCCGCGTCCGGATCAGCTCCTGCTCCGCGCGCGCGCGGTCGGTGCGCGCCTTCAGCAGGGCCAGGCGCGGCGCGGCGCCCTGGGCGGCGAGGTGCTCGGCGTCGGTCTCGTGCCGCCGCCAGGTCTCGAGCGTGCGCTCCTGCACCGCGACCGCCTCGCGGAGGGTGGCCGCGCCGTAGTAGAGCTGCGCGACCCCGTACAGCAGCTTCTGGCGGGTGTCGGCGACCTGCGCGCCCGCAACCTCCTCGGCCAGGTATGCGTTGCGGATGGCCGGCCAGAGCCGCGGCGCGAGGAGCGCCTGCCTCACCTCGGCCTGGACGCCGTACTGCGTCTTCCGCTGGAGCTCCAGCTCCTCGACCGAGGTCGGGACGAGCGCGAGCGTGGTCGCCTCGCCGGGGAGGTTGACCGGGGAGAACGGGCGCCCGGGATCGTAGGGCGGGAGCGCCGCGCGCGGCGCGCTGGTGGGCCGGCCCACGTCGCGGATCGCGAAGCTCGTGGGCAGGTCGAGCACCACGTCCTCGGAGTTCCAGGCGTACGAGCCGCCCGCGGTCACCTGGGGCAGGTAGTGGCTCCACGCCTTCCGCGCCAGCGTCCGCGCCTGGGCGAGCCGCTCGCCGGCGATGCGCAGCTCGAGGCTGGCCTCGCGGGCGCGCCGGAACGCCGCGTCCAGCGTGAGCACCGGCGGCGCCGGGGCGGCGGCCTCGGCCGCGGCGGGGGGAGCGCCGGCCTCCGCGGCCGCGGCGAGCGCGAGGGCGAGCAGGGAGGGAGCGATCATGGGGTGGTCCTCGAGGCAGGGGAGGGCGGCTCGGCCCCGGGCCTCCGCCGCAGCGCGGCGAGGCGGCGCGCCAGCGGGGCGCGGCGGACCACCAGCACCGCCAGGGCGGAGTGGAGGACGAGCAGCGCCCCGAGCCAGGCGAGCTGGGGCGCGACGGCGGCGAGGTCGCCGGTCTTCATGACCAGCACCCGCAGGGCCCGCAGCGCGGGGGTGGCCGGGAACACGGCGGTGGCGAGCTCGACCGCGCGCGGGAGCTGGCCGGGAGGCCAGGTGAACCCGGACGCGAGGAAGAGCGGCACCGAGAAGAACATCAGGAGCTGGAACGTGCCCATCCGATCGCGCGCCAGGCTGGCCAGCCCGATCGCGACCGGCACCATCACCACCGCGAAGGCCAGCAGCAGCGCGGCGGTGGCGAGGACGCTCGGGCCGGCCCAGCCCATGGCCGGCATGAGCACGAGCCCCACGAAGGCGACCCCGGCCAGCCAGAACGGCGCGTGGGCGGCGGCCATGCCGAGCAGGCGCGCCAGCGGGAACGGCTCGCGGCCGGCGGGCGGCAGCCCGGCCTCGAGGCGCGCGCCGGCGCTGAACGCGAGCGAGACCACCACGAGCTGCTGGAGGACCACCAGGAAGATGCCGGCGGCGAGGTAGCGGCCGTAGGAGCCGGTGGGGTGGTAGAGGAGGCGATCGCCGACCGCGATGGGCGCGGCGCGGGCGCGCGCCGCCTCGGGCGGCATCCCCTTCGCGAGGAACGCGGCGGTCCGCACGCGCGCGCCGGTGGCGCCCGCGACCGTGACCGCGGCCGGATAGGCGATGGCCCACGTGTACATGTTCGCCCCGCCGGCCCAGACCGCGAGCTGGGCCTGCTCGCCCCGCTTCAGCCGGCGCGAGAAGTCGCCGGGGACGACCAGCAGGAGCTCCGCCTCGTCCCGCCGCAGCGCGGCCACGCCGTCGTCGAGCGAGGCGACGCGGCGGTCGATCCGGAGCTCCGGGGTCGCGTCCAGCTCCAGGGCCAGCCGGCGCGAGAGCGCCGAGCCGTCCAGGTCGAGCAGCAGCGCCGGCCGGTCGCGCGCGTCCTCCGCGTGGTACAGGTAGGCCACGATCACCGGGTACAGCAGCGGGATCGCGAGCAGCACGAGCAGGATCGACCGCTCCCGGCGGATCCGCCCCCGCTCCTCGCGCGCGCTCGCGCGCAGCACGTCCAGCCAGGCCCGGCCGGTCATGCCGCCCTCCGCGCGCGCGCCCGGGCCGCGAGCGCCCGCGCCGCGCGCGACGCCGCGATCACCGCGGCGAAGCACGCGGCCTGGGCGGTGAGCCAGCCGAGCGGCGCGGCCAGGTCCCCGAGCCCGGCGGGCTCGTGGAGGAAGATCCGGAGCGCGCGGCCGAACGGGGTGAAGGGGAGGGCGCTCGAGATGGCGCGGACCGGCGCGGGGATGGCGTCCCATGGCCAGGTGAGCCCGGAGAACATGAGCGAGAGCACCCCGAGCAGCACGGTGGACTGGAACGCGAACGGCCCGCCGCCGAGCAGCGCCGCGACCGCCGCGGCGAACAGCAGCTCCGCGCCCACGAGCGCGAGCAGCGAGAGCGCGACCACCGGGAACGGGCTGGCGGGGCGGATCCCGTCGATGCGGAGCAGCCCGTAAGTGGACAGGAGCGCCAGGGCGAGCGACACGGCGAGCACCGCCGCCCACCGGCCCATCGCCTCGGCCGGGCGGCGCCCGGGGGCGGGCGGCCAGATCACCGACCACGCCAGGAACAGCGTCACCAGGTGCACGAAGAACAGCGCGAACGCCGGGGCCAGGTACACCGCGAAGCTGGCGCCCGGGTTGCGCGCGAGCGCCTCGGTGACGACCACCGGCGCGGCCTTCGCGAGCGCGGCCGACGGTGCGGTGCCGAGCTTCTGGAGCGCGCCCAGCTCGACCCCGGCGGACACGGTGGCGAGCACCTTCGCGATCGTGCGGGAGGCGGTGCGCCCGACCAGCACGTTGCTCATGTCCACGGCGACCAGGACCTCGGCGCGGCGCCCACGCTTCAGGTCCGCCGAGAAGCCGTCCGGCACGAGGACCACGCCCGCCAGCGCCCCGCGGTCGAGCGCGTCCTGCGCGGCCGCGAGTGTGGGGGGCGGGTCGGTGAGCACGCGGAGCTCGGGCGTGGCGTCGAGGTACCGGGCCACGGTGCGGGAGGGGCCGGTGCCGTCCAGGTCGAGGACGGCGATCGGGAGCTCGCGCATCACGCCCTGCCGGTAGGTGGCGATGGTCAGCCAGCTCGCGCCCAGGAACACCGCCAGCATCAGGCGGTAGCGCGGGCTGGCGGCGAGCGCCCGCAGGTGCGCGAGGAAGGCGGCGCGGAACCCCACGGCTCACCTCGGGGCCGCGGGCAGCGCGGGCGCGAAGCGCGCGGTCATGCCGGGGCGCAGCTCGGGGTCGGGCTGGCGCGGCCGGGCCTTCACCTCGAACGTGCGCAGGTCGAAGCTGCCCTTCTCGCCGGTCGCGCGCCAGGTGGCGAAGTCGCCGAGCGGCGCCACCGAGAACACGGTCATCGGCAGGCGCCGGCGCAGCGCCGGGACCTCGACGTCCAGCTCGGTCCCGACCTTCACGGCGCCGAGCAGGTCCTCGCGGACCGGGAACACCGCCCAGGCGTCGGTCCGGTCCACCAGCGTGAGGATGGGGTAGCCGGTGGCGGCGAGCTCGCCGCGGTGGACCAGGATCTTGGCCACCTCGCCGCCGATGGGCGCGGTCTGGACGGTCTCGCGGCCGTAGCTCTCCACCTCGGCCAGGCTCCCCTGGCCCTGGCGGACCAGCGCGCGCAGCGCCTCGACCTCCTCGGCGCGGGCGCCCTTCACCACGAGGTCGTGGCGCGCCTGCGCCACCGCGAGCTGGTCCCGGGCGGCCTTGAACTTGAAGTCGGCCTCGTCGAAGGCGGCCTGGGTGATGGTGCCGGTGGCGAGCAGGGCGGTGGCGCGCTCGTGCGCCTTGGCGGCGACCTCCAGCTGGCTGCGGGCGGTGTCGAGCGCCCGCCGCGCCTGCTGGCGCTCCTCGGCGCGCGCGCCGCGCTCGGCGATCTGGAGCCGGGCGCGGGCTGCATCCACCGCCGCCTTCACCTGGTCGATCTTCGCGGCGACCTCCTGGCTCTCGATGGTGACCAGCTCCTGGCCCTCCTCCACCGGGTCGCCCTCGCGCACCGCCAGCGCCTTCACGCGGCCGGGGATCTTCGAGGCGACGTCGATCTCGGTCGCGTCCACGAGGCCGGTGATGGGCGCCGGGGCGCGCTGGCCGCAGGCGGCCACGAGCGCGACGAACGCGACGAGTGCGAGGAGCGGGGTCAGGGGGCGGCGGGTCATCTCAGGCTCCGATTCCGTCGAGCAGGAGGCGCACGAGGTCGCGCAGCACGGCCTCGCGCGCGCGGGCGGCGCGCAGGTCGGTGGACCACAGCGCCTCGAGGAACGGGCGCTGCATGAAGTAGCCGAGGAACAGCGCGCTGACGCTCATCGTGAACGTCCGCGGCGCCAGGTCGGCGCGGAACGCCCCCTGGGCGACGCCGCGCCGGAGCACGGCGTGGATGGGGTCGAGGTTCGCGGCGATGCGGTCGGTGAGGAGCTTGCGACCGCGGCGGGCGCGCGAGAGCGCCTCCCAGCCCATCAGCCGCACGAAGTCCTCGTGCTCCGAGAGGAACCCGAAGAAGCGGCGCACCAGCGTCTCCACCTCGTCGCGCGGCGCCGCGCGCGCGCCGGCGGGCGTGGGATCGGCGGCGGCGAGCGCGAGCGTCAGGTGCGCGTCGAGCACGGCGCGGTACAGGCCGTCCTTGTCGCCGAAGTACGCGTAGATCATCCGCTTGTTCACGCCGGCGCGCGCCGCGATGTCGTCGATGCGCGCGCCGTCGTAGCCGTGCTCCGCGAACGCGCGGCCGGCCGTCTCCAGCAGCCCGGCCCGGGTGGCCTGCGCGTCGCGCCTGCGAGGGGGAGCCGTCGCCATGCAGGCAAGTATATAACCGGTTAGTTACTTCCGCGGCGTGCGGCTTCGCGACGCACGTCGCGCCCGTGGGACCCCGCCGCCCTTCGGCAAGCTCAGGGTCGGCGGGGCGAGGGCGCAGCCCTCGCTAGCAGGGCACGCTGAAGTAGAACGCCGCCCCGCGGCCCGGCTCGCTCTCGACCCAGGCCTGGCCGCCGTGCGCCTCGACGATGCCGCGCACGATGAACAGGCCCAGGCCGTGGCCGCGCTTCTGGCTGCCGGCCGGCTGCCAGTAGCGGTCGAACAGGTGGTCGCGGACCTCCGGCGCGACGCCGGGGCCGCGGTCCACCACCGCGAAGCGCACGGCGCCGCCGTGCCGCTCGGCGGTGATCACGACCTCCTCGCCGTCCGGCCCGAACTTCAGCGCGTTCCCGACCAGGTTCGCGATCACCTGCGCGATGCGATCCGGATCCCAGGCCGGCACCGGCAGGTCGGGGGCGAGGCGCACCGAGATCCGCTGGCGGCGCTCGGCGGCGAGCGGCTCGAGCGGCTCGGTCGCACGCGCCACCACCGCGGCGGGCGGCTCCGGGCGGCGATCGAGCTGCAGCCGCCCGGCCTCGATGCGGGCGAGGTCCAGCAGCCCCTCGATGAGCCGGTTCATGCCTCGGACGGTGCGCTCGAGCTTCGCGAGGAGCGCGTCGCCCTGCGGGCGGCGCGGCTCGTCCACCAGGCGCGCCAGGCGCTGGATGCCGAGCAGCAGCGCGGACATCGGGTTCTTGAGGTCGTGCGAGACGATCGAGAGCGTGTCCTCGCGGGCCCGCACCGCGCGCTCGACCTCCTCGAACAGCAGCGCGTTCTCGAGCGCCATGGCCGCCCGCGCCGCCAGGTCCTCGGCCAGCGCCAGGTCGTGCCCGCCGTAGCGCCGCGTGGACTCGGCGAACGCGAGCGTCATCACCGCGCGGGTCCGGCCGCGCACCCGCAGCGGCACGACGACCCACGACCGCGCGCGCAGCCGGCGCAGGGCGGCCACGTCGGCCGGCTCGGCGGGATCCGGCGGCGGCGGGTCGGGGTTCAGCTCGGCGCGCCCGCTCGCCGCCACCGCGGCGAGCCCGTGCGCTCCCGGACCGCCGAGCGGGACGGCGCGGGGCAGGGTGCTCGCGAGCGGCGCGAGGTCCGGGTTCCAGTGCTCGGCGGCGACGCGCTCGGCCTGGTCGTCGCGGACCAGGTGGACCAGGCACCAGTCGGCGAGGTGCGGCACCACCAGGCGGGCGAGCTTGCCCAGGGTCGCGCGGTGACCGCGCGCGTCCTCGAAGAGCGCGCCGGTGACCTCGTACAGGAACGCGAGGCGGCGCTGCGTCTCCTCGAGCTGCGCGCGTGCGTCCAGGGCCGCCGCCTGGGAGGCGCCGTCGGGCGCACCCGAAGGGGGCAGGGTGGCGTCCATTCGGAGGCGACTCTAGGCCGCATGTGGGGCGAACACAACCTGCCCGGGAGGCCAGCGGACGCCCTCGGGCGCGGGTCAGCGCCGGACCCAGAGTCCCAGGCGATCCGCGATCGCGTCCGGCGCCAGCACCGCGTCCGCCAGCCCGGCGGCCTGCGCCGCGCCCGGCATGCCGTCCACCGCGCAGGAGGCGGCGTCCTGCGCCACGATCCGGCCGCCGGCGCGCCGGAGCTCGGCGAGCCCCTCGACGCCGTCCCGGCCCATGCCCGACAGGATCACGCCCACCGCCCCGGCGCCGTAGGCGGCCGCCACCGAGCGGAACAGCGGCGTGCCGGAGGGCCGGAACCCGCCCACCGGCGCCTCGTCGGTCACCCTCGCGCGCGCGCCGTCCGCGCTCACGCCCAGGTGCCGGTCGTCGGGCGCGACGTGCACCACGCCCGGCTCGAGGAGCGCGCCGTCCCGGGCGACGCGCGCCGGGAGCGGACCGGCAGACGCGAGCCAGCGCGCGAACCCCTCCGCGAAGCCGAGAGCGATGTGCTGGACCACCAGCACCGGCGCGGGGAAGCCGGCGGGGAGCCGGGCCAGGATGCGCTGCAGCGCGGCCGGGCCGCCGGTCGAGGCGGCCACCGCCACCACCCGGCCGCGGGGAACCTCGGGCGGTGCGGCCGGCGGCGGCGCGGCGAGGCGCGCGGCCTCGGGGCGGCGCAGCAGCGCCACGCGGCTCATGGCCTTCACCGTGGTGACGAGCCGGCGGGCGTCCTCGGCGAAGCCGGGGGAGCCGGGGCCGCGCGGCTTGGGGAGCGCCGCGAGCGCGCCGGCGGCGAGCGCCTTCATCGACAGCGTCACCTCGTTCACGTCGAGCGAGGTGACGATGACGATGGGCGTGGGACGCTCGGCCATGATCTGCGCGGTGGCCTGGATGCCGTCCACCGGCATCATCATCACGTCCATGGTGATCGCGTCGGGCCGCAGCGCGCGCACCAGCGCCAGCGCCTCCGCGCCGTCCGACGCCTGGCCCACCACCTCGAGCTCCGGGTCGGCGGAGAGGATGCCCACCAGCAGCTGGCGGGCGGTGGGCATGTCCTCCACCACGAGCACGCGGATCATGGTCACCCCAGCAGGCGTTCCAGCGTGTCGAGCAGGCTCCGCTGGTCGAAGGCGCTCTTCACCAGGTACGCGCTGGCGCCGGCGGCGAGGCCGCGCGCGCGGTCCGCCTCGGCCTCGCGCGCGGTCACCAGCACCACCGGCAGGGCCGCCAGGGCCCGCGAGGCGCGCACCGCCTCGGTGAGCGCGAAGCCGTCGAGGCGCGGCATCTCCACGTCCGCGACCAGCGCGTCCGCCCCCTCGCGCTCCAGGATGGCCCACGCCTCCGCGCCGTCGGCGGCGGTCGCGACCCGGTACCCGGCGGTCTCCAGGATGGAGCGCTCCAGCGCGCGGGTCGTGGGCGAGTCGTCCACCAGCAGGACGCGCGGCCTCCGCCGCGGCGCCGCGGCGGCCGGCGCGAGCGAGGCGGTGGGCCGGCCCAGCGCCGAGGCCACCACCGCCGGCACGTTCAGCACGAGCGCCACGTCGCCGTCGGGGAGCAGCGCCGCGCCGGCGAGGTGGGGCAGGGCGCGGACCCGGGCGCCGAGCCCGCGCACGCGGAGCTCCTGCTCGGCGAGGAGCGCGTCCACCGCCAGGGCCACGGGGCGGCCGCCCGCGGCCACCACCGCGAGCTGCAGCGGCGCGCGCCCGCCCGCCGGCGCCGCGGCGGGCAGCCCCAGCACCTCGGCGAGCGCGACGGCCGGCACCGGCTCGCCGTCCACGGTCACGGTGTCCCGCCCGCCCAGCGGGCGCAGGCCCTCGGGGTGGACCTGCACGAGGCGCCGGAGCTGGCTCGCCGGGATGGCCACCGACTCGCCGCCGCACGAGACGACCAGCGCGCGCAGCGCGAGCAGCGTCAGCGGCACCACCAGCACGAAGCGGGTCCCGTGGCCGGGCCGCGTCTCCACGTCCACCGCGCCCTGCAGCGCCTCCACCGCGGCGCGGACCGCGTCGAGGCCCACGCCCTGGCCCGACACCTCGGTGACCCGCGGCGCGGTGGTGAAGCCGGGCAGGAACACGCGCCGCGCCAGCGCCCGCGCGTCCGCGGCCTCGGGCAGGCCGGCGCGCTCGGCCCGGCGCCGGATCGCGTCCAGGTCGAGGCCGGCCCCGTCGTCCTCGACCGCGATCTCCACCTCGCCCCCGCGCAGCACCGCCGTCACGGCGATCCGCCCGCGGGCGG
>NZ_BAZG01000170.1 GCF_000964525.1 Anaeromyxobacter sp. PSR-1 | reverse complement strand
AGGAGCAGCTCCGCGCCGCAGTGCGGGCAGGTCTGCCTGCCGAACCGGTCGGTGGTGAACGTCGCCTGGCAGCGGGCGCAGCGAGCGAGCATGGCGCGGAGCTTACCGCGTCCGCCCACGCCGGCCCGCGGGAAAGCGCGCTACTCGGAGAGGACCCGGACCTCGTCCACGTTGATGGCGCCGCGGCTCCGGTAGATGGCGATGACCACCGCCAGGCCGACCGCCGCCTCGGCCGCCGCCACCGCGATCACGAAGAACGCGATGGCGTGCCCGGCGAGGTCCCCGCTCCTGCGGGCGAACGCCAGGAAGGTGAGGTTGGCCGCGTTCAGCATGAGCTCGACGCTCATCATGAGGATGAGCGCGTTGCGCTTCGTGAGCACGCCGAGCAGGCCGATGCCGAACAGGATCGCGGCGAGCCAGAGGTAGTACTCGACCGGCATTAGATCCGCTCCTTGGCCACGACCACCGCGCCCACGATCGCCACGAGCAGCAGGAGGCTGGTGACCTCGAACGGCAGGAGGAACTGGGTGTAGAGCACCCGGCCGACCGCCTTCACGGTGCCGAAGTCGGCGGTGAGCGTGGCGAGCTCGCCGGTGCGCGCCTGCGCGATGGCCGAGGCGAGCACCGCCACGAGCAGCACCACGCCGAGCGCGCCGATGAGCTGCATGGCGCGCCGCGGTTCCTTGATCAGGTGCTCGTCGCCGAGCGAGAGCAGCATGATCACGAACAGGAACAGCACCATGACCGCGCCCGCGTACACCAGGATCTGCATGAACGCGATGAGGTGCGCGACCAGCAGCACGTAGATCCCGGCCAGGAAGAAGAACGCGGCGACGAGGTTCATCGCGGCGTACACCGGGCTGCGGGAGACGATCACGCCGATCGCGGTGGCGACCAGCGGGATGGCGAACACCCAGAAGGTGACCTGCTCTGCCGTGACGCTCATCGCCTAGTACCTCACCGCCCCGACGAGGGCTTCACGCGAGGACTGGTCGAGGCCCCAGCCGCTCTCGCCCATGGGGCAGCGGTGCGCCTCGACGTGCCGCAGGAACTCCGGCTTGAACTTCTTCAGGAACGACTGGACCGGCATGGCCGCCGCGTCGCCCAGCGCGCAGATGGTGTTGCCGGCGATGTTGCCGGCCACCTGCTCGAGCTTCTCCACGTCGGCGGCGGTGGCGTGCCCGTGCTCGATCTTCTCGAGGATGCCCTCCATCCACGAGGTGCCCTCGCGGCAGGGGGTGCACTGGCCGCAGCTCTCCTCGGCGTAGAACTTCGCGATGCGGGCCAGGGCGCGGACCAGGCACACCGACTCGTCGAACACGATCACGCCGCCCGAGCCGGACATCGACCCGGCCGCCTTCACCGCGTCGAACTCGAGCGAGATGTCGATCTCGTGCGCGGCGAGCACCGGCGCGGAGGAGCCGCCGGGGATGACCGCCTTCAGCTTGCGGCCGCCGACGATCCCGCCCGCGTCCTCCATGATCAGCTTCTTCAGGTTGTAGTGGACCGGCTTCTCGTAGACGCCCGGCCGGTTCACGTGGCCCGAGACGCCGAACAGGCGCGTGCCGCCCGACTTGCCCACGCCGAGCGCGGCGAACGCCTCGCCGCCGTTCGCGACGATCCAGGGGACGTTCGCGATGGTCTCGACGTTGTTGATGATGGTCGGCTTGCCCCACAGGCCCACCACCGCGGGGAACGGCGGCTTGAGGCGCGGGTAGCCCTTCTTGCCCTCGAGCGACTCGAGCAGCGCGGACTCCTCGCCGCAGATGTACGCGCCGGCGCCGCGGTGCACGTGGATGTCGAGCGGGAAGTCCTTCTTGCCGAGCAGGCGCGGGCCGAGGATGCCGGCGTCGCGCGCCTCCTGGATGGCCTGCTCGAGGATGCGCGCCTGCCGCGCGAACTCGCCGCGGATGTAGATGTAGGCGAGGTGGATGTCGAGCGCGTAGCAGGTGAGCGCGATCCCCTCGATCAGCATGTGCGGATCGTGCTCGATGATGTAGCGGTCCTTGAACGTGCCCGGCTCGGACTCGTCCGCGTTCACCGTGAGGTAGCGCGGGCGGACGTCCTTCGGCAGGAACGTCCACTTGAGGCCGGTCGCGAACCCGGCGCCGCCGCGGCCGCGCAGGTTCGACTTCTTCACCTCGTCCACGATGGCGGCCGGGTCGGCGCCCATGGCCTTGTCGAGCGCGCCGTAGCCGCCGTCGGCCCGGTACGAGGCGAGCGAGGCGGAGTCCGGCTTGCCCCAGCGCTTCGAGAGGATGAGCGTCTCGCTCACTTGAGCCCTCCGACGATCTGGTCGACCTTCTGGATGGTGAGCCGCTCGTGCATCTCCTCGTCCACCAGCATGGCCGGGGCGGTGCCGCAGGAGCCCAGGCACTCCACCTCGCGCAGCGTGATGCGGCCGTCGCGGGTGGTCTGGCCGTTGGCGAGCTCGAGCTTCTTCTTCAGGTGCTCGAAGACGCGCTCGCCGCCGGTCAGGCAGCAGGAGACGTTGGTGCAGACCTCGACCACGTGCCGGCCCGGGGGCTCGGTGTGGAACATCACGTAGAAGGTCGCGACCTCTTCGGCGCGCGCCGGCGACGTCCCGAGCCGCTGCGCGGCCAGGCGCTGTACCGCCGGGGACAGGTAGCCGAAGATCTCCTGCCCCAGGCGGAGGGCAGGGATCATCGCGGCAGCCTTCCGATCGGGCGGGTACCGGTTCAGGATCCCCGCCAGCTCCCGGTCGAAATGCTCGACCTTCTCACGGGGCAGTTCTTCGACCGCACCAACCGACGCAGGGTTCGTCATAAGGGTCCGGGAAGTCTGGGCGAAAACCGGGGCAGGCTAGTGAGGACATGTAAGATTGTCAAGGAGATCCGCAGCGATATACTCGACTCCTCAAGTCATGACCGAGGGACGGGAGCAGCGCCGCGACCCACGCGTTCCACTCGTCCTT
The DNA here is from genome assembly GCF_000964525.1 of Anaeromyxobacter sp. PSR-1. Lineage (GTDB taxonomy): Bacteria > Myxococcota > Myxococcia > Myxococcales > Anaeromyxobacteraceae > Anaeromyxobacter. The sequence continues at coordinate 6,780 of NZ_BAZG01000170.1, read as the reverse complement.
AGGGTCGAGTACCCCGGCGTTCCCAACGCCGTCCGCGACGCCACCGAGAACCTCTCCGCCGGGGGCCTCTTCATCCGGACCGAGCGCGAGCTGGAGCCAGGCACGCGGATTCCCCTGCAGATCTCCTTTCCGGGGCTCCTTGCACCCTTCGAGGTCGAGGTCGAGGTGGTCCGCCGCCGGGCGCCGGGGGAGGCGGGGCCCGCCGGCGTGGCGGTCCAGATCCCGCCGGACCGGGCCGCCGATCGGCAGAAGCTCGCGCAGCTCGCCGAGACGGCGCGGAGCGCGCGCGGCCGGACCCGGGGCGGCTACCGGGTCCTGGTGGTCGAGGACAACCCGCACGTCGTCGAGATGTACGAGTACGCGCTCCGCCGGCTGCGGAGCGGGAGCGACGCGCTCGATGTGTCGGTCGAGTTCGCCACCAACGGCCAGCAGGCGCTGGAGCGGCTCGCGGCCCCGCCCGCGGTGGACCTCGTGCTCACCGACCTGTTCATGCCGGTGATGGACGGCTTCGCGCTCATCGAGCGGATCCGCGCCGACCCGCGGTACGGCGAGCTGCCGATCATGGTGATCAGCGCCGGCGCCGCCGACGCGCGCACGCGCGCCATCGACCTGGGCGTGGACGTGTACCTGCAGAAGCCGGTGCAGTTCGTGGACGTGATGAGCACCGTCCGCACGCTGCTGCACGTGCGCGGCTGAGCCGCCACTTCGACTCCGCCCGCTCATCCCGAGCGTAGCGCGGCCGTGAGGCCGCGCGGAGTCGAGGGACCGTCACAGCCGCTTGCGCATCACCACGTGCTCGATCCCGGCCTCCTGGAACGGCGCGCCCTCGGGCGCGTAGCCGTGGCGCCGGTAGAACGCCTCCACGTAGCGCTGCGCGTGCAGCTCGATCTCGGCGAGCCCCTCGAGCCGCGCCCGCGCCTCGAGCGCCTGGAGCACGAGCCCGCCCACGCCGTCGCGGCGGCGATCGCGCGCCACCGCCATGCGGCCCACGCGCCCCACCCCGCCCGCCTGCCGCACCAGCCGGCCGGTGCCGACGCAGCGGCCCGCGTCGAGCGCCACCACGTGGAACGCGGTCGCGTCCTCGGCGTCGTGCTCGAGCTCCATGGGCACGCCCTGCTCGGCCACGAACACCTCGTCGCGGAGCGCGAGGGCGAGCCGGCGCAGCGGCTCGGTGTCGGCGGGGACGACGGAGATCGGCATGGCGGGCTCCTCGGGCTCTTTCACGGAGAGGCGATTCACCAAAGGAAACGCCCGCCGGAAGGCTCCGGCGGGCGCGGTTGCTCCGGTCTGCCGGAAGGCTACTTCTTGGCCTTCTTGTTGAAGATGTCCTTCAGCGCCTTGGCGGGCGTGAGCTTGATGGCGGTGCGGGCCGGGATCTTGATCTGCTCGCCCGTGGCCGGGTTGCGGCCGATGCGGGCCTTGCGGTCCACGAGCTTGACCGCGCCGAGCCCGCCGAGCGGGATCTTCCCCTCGGCCTTCAGCCGCTTCGTCACCACCTCCTCGACCGCCTCGAACACCGCGCGCACCTGCGCCTTCGAGACCTGCGAGCCCTCGGCCACCGCCTGGAAGAACTGAGCCTGCGTCATGTAGGGGATCCCTCCGTTCGCACCGCCGCAAGGTTTTCGAGGCGGCGAATGGCTTCGGAGATATCGCTTCCGGATCCACACGTCAACTTCATCGCGGCGCGGATCGCCTGGAAAATGGGCCGATCGTGACGATCCCGGGCCGCCGCCCCCCGCCCGGAAGGCGGGCGGGAGGGAGCACCCGGAGTCACGTGAGGGCGGCCACGATCTCGAAGACGATGAGCAGGATGATGGCGAGCTCCAGCAGCTCCGACCGGCTGGTGTCGGCGGCGTCGCCGATGAGGTCGTTCACCTCCGCGAGGAGCCGCTGCTTGCGCAGGACCGACTCCTGCCACGCGGGCAGGCGGAAGCGCCGGACGGCCGACTGGTACAGGCGCGCCAGGTAGAAGTCCCCCACGATTTTCACCGCGTTTTCCAGCCTTTCGATCATTTCCGAGAGCTCGAGCAGGAGCGCGGCGGTGCGCCGCTGGAGCTTGCGGTAGCGGCGCGTGAACACGTTCGCGACCGGGCTGCCGCCCGCCTCGATCTCGTCGTAGATGCGGTGCAGCTCGGTGTCGAGGAGCGCGTCGTAGTAGCGCAGCTCGAGCAGGTGGGCGGTCGCGAACTCGAGCAGGTCCGGGATGTCCTCCACCCCCGAAGGCTCGGAGACGAAGGCGCTGTTCCAGTGCACCACCGCCAGGTCGTCCTGCAGGTAGGAGAACCGGTGGGACAGGACCTCCTGCCGCTCCGCCGCGGAGAGCGGCACCTCGCTGGTCTCGCCGAGCAGGAGCTCCGGCACGTGCCCCCCCGAGAGGAGGTCGCTGGCCGGGATCGGCCCCTCCTCGAAGCGGCGCACCAGGAACACCTGGTAGCTCTCCAGCCCCTCCCACGCGTGCGGGCGCTCCAGCGCGGCGCCGAGCGCGCGCGCCACCGCCTCCGCCTCGCGGCGCGCCGCCGTGTCGAGCGCGGGCGAGGGCTCCACGAACAGCGCCTCGGCGAGCGGCACGAGCGCGCCGAGGCTCGTGCCGGGCGCGATGGGCAGCCGGTAGCGGATCGAGACCACGCCGTAGTCGAACACGTGCGCGCTCGCCTCGGCCGGCCGCGTCCCGTCGCCGAGCGGGAGGTCGCGCGCGCCGAGCGCGAGCTGCAGCGGCGGCCGCGGGAACTCGAGCGCGGAGGCGGACTGGGCGCCCTCCAGCCGCAGGCGGCCCGCCGGCGCGGACGCGGCGCGCTCGGCGGCCACGAGGTCCACCGCGTCCGCCACGTCGAACAGCCGGTACACCAGCACCTCGCCGTCCGCCACCCGGGGCCCGTCCAGCGTGCGCATGCCGCGAATCTACAGCGCCTCCCCGGCGCGTGGGGTCGCCGCGAGGTGGAACGACCCGCCCGCGCGTCCAGGGCACCGCGCCCCAAGCACAGGCCCCCGCATGCCCGTTGCGGCCTGGCGGGGTTCGTCGTTCATGTTGCGCGCGCCTGCCCCCGCGGACCCCGTGAGCCTCGCCGTCATCCACAACCCGCGCGCCTCGCCGCGCGTCCCCGCGCGCTGCGAGGTGCGGGTGCGCCAGCGGCTCTGGCGCTGGTCGGCCGAGACCGCCGACCTCGGGCCCGGCGGGTGCCAGCTGATCTCCGGGCGGCGCATCGCGCCGGGGCGCGCGGTGCGGGTGACGCTCGCGCTGCCGGCGCTCCGCGTCGAGGTGCGCACCGCCGCGCGGGTGGTGTGGTCCCGGCCGAGCGCGCCGGGGCGGCTCGGCCTCGCCTTCGAGGGCACGCCGTCGCACCGCGCCTGGTTCCAGGCGCTGGCCCTCGCCGACCCGGCCGTCTCGGCCGCCGCCCGGCGCGCGCCGGACCGGCTCCCGCTGGAGGCGCGCGTCTACCTGGGCGCGCCGCCGCCGCCGGCGCCGGGCTTCACGCCGGACGAGCTGGCGCTGCTGCGGCGGGTGGGATCCGGCGTCCGGGTGGGCGGCCTGCTCGCGTCGCTGGGCGGCACGCCGTCGGAGCGGACCGTCGGGGCGCTGTTCGGCCTGGTGACGCGGCGGCTCCTGGTGCTCGAGGCCGCGGCGTCGCCCGGCCCGGAGCGCTGGCGCGCCACGCTGGCCGCGGCCGAGGCGGCCGCCGGCGTGCCGGCGCTGGCCCGGCCCTCGACGGCGCAGCGGCTCTTCGAGGAGGGCATGGAGCACCTCGCGGCCGGGCGGACCGCGCTCGCGCTCCGCCGCTTCGAGGAGGCGCACGCGCACGCGCCGGCCGACCGCGAGATCGCGGCCATGGCGGCGCGGCTGGCGCGCTGGAGCTGATGGCGGCTCCCGTTCGCGCGGGGCCCGTCGCGAGGCACACGATGGCGTCGCCGAGCCGGGCACACGAGGACCGAGCAGCGCAGGCGTGCCCGTAGGCACGTCGAGCAGCGCAGGGACGAGTCTGCCCGGCGCAGGCAGCCAGCGTGCGCCGCAGCAGGGCTCCGCGCGAATGGGCGGCGCCGTGCTACTGGCCGACCAGCCGGAGCGGCGGCGGCGCGGTGCGCTTCGGGAACTGGATCAGGTAGTCGCCGGTGAAGCAGGCGTCGCAGAACCCGGTCCGCTCCTCGCCCATGGACGCGTACATGCCCTCGAGCGAGAGGTAGCCGAGCGTGTCGGCGGTGACGTAGGTCGCGATCTCCTCGATGGAGTGCGTGCTCGCGACCAGCTCCTGCCGCGACGGCGTGTCGATGCCGTAGTAGCAGGGCCAGGCGGTGGGCGGCGAGCTGATGCGCAGGTGCACCTCGCGCGCGCCCGCCGACCGCAGCATCTTCACGATCTTCCGGCTGGTGGTGCCGCGCACCACCGAGTCGTCCACCACCACCACCCGCTTGCCGCTCAGCACGTCCTTCAGCGCGTTCAGCTTCAGCTTCACGCCGAAGTGGCGGATGGACTGCTGCGGCTCGATGAAGGTGCGGCCGACGTAGTGAGACCGGACCAGCCCCATCGCGAACGGGATGCCGCTCTCCTCGGCGTAGCCGATGGCGGCGGGGACGCCCGAGTCCGGGACCGGGATCACCAGGTCGGCGTTGACCGCGTGCTCGCGCGCGAGCTGGCGGCCGAAGCCGTGGCGGACCGCGTACACCGACCGGCCGAACAGCACCGTGTCCGGCCGCGCGAAGTAGATGTGCTCGAAGACGCAGCGCCCGAGGCGCGCCGGCGGGCGCTCGTCCGGGAAGAGCCGCTCGCTGCGCAGCCCGCTCCCGTCCACGATCACGAGCTCGCCCGGCTCCACCTCGCGCACGTACTCGGCCTCGATGAGGTCGAGCGCGGTGGTCTCGCTCGCGAGCACCCAGCTCCCCTTGAGCCGCCCGAGCACGAGCGGCCGGAAGCCCATCGGGTCCCGCGCGCCCACCATCACCTTGGGGGTGAGGAACAGGATCGAGTACGCGCCCGACACCCGCCCCAGCGCCTGCCGGACCGCGCCCACCAGCTGCTCGGCCGAGCCGGGCGCGCCGGACGCCCGGGCGCGGGCGATGAGGTGGACGATCACCTCGGAGTCGGTGGAGGCGGTGAAGATCGAGCCCTGCGCCTCCAGCTCGGCGCGGAGCGCCTCGGCGTTCACCAGGTTGCCGTTGTGCGCGAGCGCCACCGGGCCGCCGGCGTACTGGACCGCGAGCGGCTGGGCGTTCTTGAGGTGGGAGGCGCCGGTCGTCGAGTAGCGGACGTGGCCGATGGCGGCCCCGCCTTTGAGGGTGGAGAGGACGCCCGCGTCGAAGATGTCCGCGACGAGGCCCATGTCGCGGTGGGTGTGGAGCGTCTCGCCGTCGCTCGAGACGATGCCCGCGGATTCCTGCCCGCGGTGCTGCAGCGCGTGCAGGCCGAGGTAGGTGAAGTTGGCGGCCTCTTCGGACTGGCCCACCGCCCAGATCCCGAAGACGCCGCACTCGTCCTTCAGCTTGTCGTAGACGGCGTCGTACCCCATGAGGCGCGGGAGTATAACGATCCACGCTTGAAAATGCCTCCCGCCAGACGACTCCTCCTCGCGGCCGCGTTCCTCCTGGGAATTCCCGCCGCGATCCTCGCCGTCGCCTCCCTCCCGTGGCACGGCGACCGGCCCGCGGAGGCGCCCCGCGTGACGGCCGTGCGCCGCTGCCAGGGTCCGCTGTCCGCCGGCGCCGCCGCGGCGACCTTCGAGCTGCCGCCCGGCGTGCCGATCGGCGGCTTCGCCCGGCTCCGGTACGCGAGCGAGGGGGTCCGCGATCCGGTGGGCGCCCGCGCGCTCGTCCTCTCGGCCGGCGAGTGCCGCTTCGCGCTCGCCTCCGCGGAGATCCTGCTCGTCCCGGAGGCGCTCGAGGTGGCGGTGCGCGCGCGGCTGGGCGACGTCCCGCTCGACGGGCTCCTCGTCGGCGCCACCCACACGCACTCCGGCCCGGGCGGCTACTGGGATCACGTGTTCGGCGAGCACATCGCCACCGGCCCGTTCGACCCGGTGCTCCGCGATCGCATCGCCGGCGGGATCGCCGAGGCCATCCGCGCCGCCGCGGCGGCCTCCGGCCCGGCGCGGCTCTCGGTGGGCGAGGGGCGCGCCGAGGAGCTCGCCTACAACCGGACCGTGGGGCCGGTCGAGGCCCGCCTCACCGTGGTGCGGATCGACCGGCCGGACGGCACGCCGGTCTCCGAGGTGGCGGTCTTCGCCGCGCACCCGACCACGCTCGGCCGCGCGAACCTGCTCATCTCCGGCGACTGGCCGGGCCGCTACCTCGCCGGCGGCGGCCACGGCGTGCGGCTCTTCTTCCAGGGCGCGCTCGGCGACCAGGCGGCGACGCCGGTGAAGGGCCCGGAGGGCACCCCCACCGATCGCTACGGCGACGCGTTCGCGCGCGCGGTGGACGGGCTCGCCTACTCGGCGCCGGACCCCGCGCCCGCGATCGCCTTCGCCACCGCCGACGTGCCGCTGCCCGCGCCGGATCCCGGGGCCGTCCCGCCGCTCCTGCGCCGCGCCGCGAGCAACGCGTCCTGGGACACCATGCCGGCGCGCGCCGACGTGGAGGCGCTGCGGCTCGGCGGGCTCGTGCTGGTGGCGGTGCCCGGAGAGCCGGTCTCCGAGGTCGCCGAGGCCTGGCGCCGCGCGGCCGGGCCGGGCGCGCAGATCGTCTCGCTCGTGAACGGGTACGTCGGCTACGTGGAGACGCCGCGGATGATGGCCTCGGAGCGCGGGGAGACGCCGCGGACCTACTACGGGCCGTCGCTCGGGGCGCGGCTCGAGC
>NZ_BAZG01000171.1 GCF_000964525.1 Anaeromyxobacter sp. PSR-1 | reverse complement strand
GTCGAGGCGGTGGCCTGGCAGCGCGCGCAGCGGCCGCCGCTCGGCCGCCTCGCGGTGGACTGGGGCTTCCTCCGCCCCGAGGACGTGCCGCGGATCCTCGAGCTGCGCCGCGCCGGCGGGCGCGCGGTCCCGTTCGGCGAGGTGGCCGTGCGCCACGGCTACCTCACCTCGTTCCAGCTCCTCGCGCTGCTCGGGCGCCAGCTCCGCCAGCAGCGCCGCATCGGCGAGTACTTCGTGGAGCGCGGGCTCGTCACGGCCGCCGCGCTCGACGAGCTGCGCCGCCGGATGGCGCTCCACAACGCCCGGTTCGCGGGCTAGCCGGCGCGCCGGAACACGAGCAGCCGGTCGCCCTCGACCGCGGGCAGCTCCAGCTCGGCCTCGAGCCGGAGCCCGGCGCGCGCCGCCTCCTCGGCGAGCGCCTCCACCTCGCGCACCCCGAGCGCCGGGTCGTGCGCCCGCAGCTCCGCGTCGAAGCGCGCCAGGCGCCCGGCGAGCGGCGCGCCGCGGTGGGAGAACGGGCCGTACACGCAGAGCACGCCGCCCGCCGGCAGCACCTCGGCCGCGCCCCGGCACAGCGCCGCGGCGCGATCCGGCGGCGCGACGTGCAGCACGTTCACGCACAGCACCGCGTCGGCGCGCCGGCGCCGCCAGGCCGGCGCGACGAGGTCGAGGTCGAGCGGCGGGCGCAGGTTCGGGAGCCGCGCCTCCTTCGCCCAGGCGCGGATGCTGGCGCGGGCCTCGGGATCCGGATCCGAGGGCTGCCACGCGAGCGCGGGGAAGCGGGCCGCGAGGAACACGGCGTGCTCGCCGGTGCCGCTCCCGAGCTCGAGCACCTCGCCGGTCTCGGGCAGGAACTCGTCGAGCGCGGCGGCGAGCGCCTCGCGGTTGCGCAGCGCCAGCTTCGCGGTCCGCTTCACGGCGGCCCGTCCCCGGGCGCGCGCGGGAGCAGCCGCAGCCGCCCGCCCGGATCGGCGTGGAGGCGCCGCGCCCGGTCGGCGCGCCGCCGCGACAGCTCGACGCCGATCGCGTCCAGGCCGTGCGCGTTCGCCACCGCCAGCATGGTGCCGAGCCCGCAGAACGGGTCCACCACGGTCCGGCAGGCCGTGTCGGCGAGGAGGAACCGCGCCACCGCCTCGCAGGCCGCGGCGCCCATGGCCCGCGGCCACGGCATCTGCCCGAGCGCCGGGAGCACGTCGGGGGTGGCGCGGGCCGGGTCGAGCCGGAGCGCGCGCGCGCAGCAGAGGAGGTGCGCGTAGGCGGGCCGGCCGAAGGTGGCGGTGCCGGGCGGCACGCGGCAGACGATCTTGTGGAAGAGCAGCCGCGCGCCGGCCCTCGCCGCGCCGAGCGCCACGAGGTGCGCCTTGTCCACCCAGGCGCCGTCGCGCTTCACGTCGGTCTGGTAGAAGACCGCCGGCGCGCCGGGGTCCACCGCGGCGCAGGCGAGCGCCGCGACGTCCACGAACCACGCCTCCCAGCCCGCCGCGCCGAGGGCGGGCAGCTCCGAGGCGTCCGGCAGCGAGGTGACGAGGGCGTGGTCCGGCGGGAGCGGCGCCGCCTCGCGCAGGAACGCCACGCCGTCGCCGCAGCGGACGTCGCGCCGCGGCGCCCGCGCGCCCACCTCGCCGGCCTGGGGCCGCCCGTCCGCCATCGCGCCGGAGTTCAGCCCACGCGACCGGTCGCGTCAAGCCGCGGACCGGCGCCGCGGCCCCGGTCGGATCGTGCGGCCCGGGCGCCGTTCCCTTCCGCCCGCACATCGGATAGAGAGCCGCGGCATGGAGACCTTCAAGGAGTCGTTCGCGGTCCACAGCTACGAGGTGGACGCGTTCGGGACGCTGGCGCCGCCCGCGCTCACCGGCTTCCTGATGGAGGCCGCCGGCCTGCACGCCGGCCGGCTGGGCGTCGGCATCGACGCGCTCATGGAGAAGGGGCTGACCTGGGTGCTGGTCCGGCAGCGGACCGAGATGCCGGTGCCCATCGTGCTGGGCGACGTCCTCGAGGTGGAGACCTGGCCGGTCGGCGTGGACCGGCTCGCCGCGCTCCGCGACTTCGTGGTGCGCCGGCGGGACGGCGCCGAGGTGGCGCGCGGCACCACCCAGTGGTTCGTGCTGGACGTGAAGACGCGCAAGCCGGTGCGCCCGGAGACGGCGCTCGACGCGCGCTTCCCGCGCGAGCTCGGCAAGCCGGTGATCGACGTCGCGCCGGGCAAGCTGCCGGAGCTGCGCACCTGGGAGTTCCAGAAGCGCTTCCACGTCCGCTACCAGGACATCGACCTCAACCTGCACGTGAACAACGGCAGCTACGTCGCCTGGGCGCTCGAGGCCATCCCGAAGGACGTGTACACGGGCTCGCGGGTGGCGGCGCTGGAGGTCCAGTACCTCGCCGAGTGCCACTACGGCAGCGCGGTGCTCTCGCGCCTGGCGCGCACCGGGCCCGGCGCCTTCGCGCACGCCATCGTGCGCGAGGAGGACGAGAAGGAGCTGGCGCGCATCACCACGAGCTGGGTGCCGCGGTAGCTCACGGGCCGCCGAGCAGCAGCCGCACCGTCACGATCGCCGCGGCGAAGCCGGCCAGGTCGGCGAGCAGCGCGGCCGGGAGCGCCTGGCGGTAGCGGGTGATCCCCGCCGCGCCCATGTACACGGCCAGCACGTAGAACGTGGTCTCGGTGGAGCCGGCCATCACCGAGGCGAGCCGCCCGGCGTAGCCGTCCGGCCCCTCGCTGCGCAGCACGTCCCCGACGACCCCCAGCGCCGCCCCGCCGGAGAGCGGCCGGACCAGGACCAGCGGCAGGACGCTCGCGGGCAGGCCGAGCGCGGAGGTGACCGGCGCGAGCGCGGCGGCCGCCGCGTCCATGGCGCCCGAGGCGCGCAGCATCCCCAGCGCCTCGAAGATGGCCACCAGCGCCGGGATGATCCGCACCGCGGTCGCGAAGCCCTCCTTCGCGCCCTCCACGAAGACCGGATAGACCTTCACGCCGCGCGCGAGCGCCAGCGCCGGGATCCCCGCCAGCAGCACCGGGATGGCCCAGGTGGAGACGACGTCGAGCGCCGCCCGGATCACGGCGCCGCCCCGGGCTCCGCGGCCGGCGCCGGGAAGAGCCGGCCGAGGGCCTTCGCGGCGAGCACCGCCACCACCACCCCGCAGGCCGACGCGCAGAGCGTGGCGCCGAGGATCTCCGCCGGCGCGCGCGAGCCCGCCGAGGCGCGGAGCGCGATGACGCTCGCGGGGACGAGCTGCACCGAGGCGGTGTTGAGCGCGCACAGGAGCGCCTGCGCGTCGGAGGCGGTGCCCTTGCGCGGGTTGAGCGCCTCGAGCGCCTGCATCGCCTTCACGCCGAACGGGGTGGCGGCGTTGCCGAGGCCGAGCGCGTTCGCCGAGAGGTTCATGAGCATCGCGCCCATGGCCGGGTGGTCGGGCGGCACCTCCGGGAACAGCCGGACGAGCACCGGCCGCGCCACCCGGGCGAGCGCCCGGACGAGCCCGGCCTCCTCCGCCACCTTCATGAGGCCCAGCCACAGCGCCATGGCGCCGGCCAGGCCGAGCGAGAGCGTCACCGCCTTCGCGGCCGAGTCCAGCGCCGCCGCGGTGAGCGCGCCCATCCGCCCGTTCACCGCCGCGGCGACCAGGGAGGCCCCCAGGAGCACCGTCCAGATCGCGCCCATCGCGGCGATTCTGGCCGGCCCGATCCCGAAGGCGAGTTTTTGGTAGAACAGCGGCGTTCCTCGGAACGCCTCCATGACGACCCCGACCCCCGCGCGCCTCGCCCTCGTCGCCCTCTGCTGCTCGACCTCCCTCGCGCTCGCCGCCTGCCCCGAGCAGCGGCCCCAGCCGGTGAAGGCGCCGCCGCGCCCGCCGCAGGCGGCGCTGGCCGCCGGGTCCGGGGACCTCGCCGACGTGCTCACCGTGCCGCGGCCGGCCGGGCCGGAGTGGTTCGGCCTGTACCTCGTCGGCCAGAAGGCGGGCTGGAGCAAGGTCGAGCTGGCCCGCGAGCTGCGCGACGGGCGCGACGTGCTGGTCGGGCGGAGCGAGATGCTGCTGCGCGTGAACGTGGGCGGCAACACGGTGGAGCGGCGCCAGAGCGAGGAGCGCGTCTGGGAGGCGCGCGCCGGCGGCCGGCTGGTGGGCTTCAAGGCGGCGTTCTCCGGCGACGGCGGCGAGCGGACGCTCACCGGCACCTGCGCGAAGGACCGCTGCAAGCTCACCGTCACCGCGGCCGACGGCATGCGCGAGCAGGAGCTGGAGGGCGTGGCCGAGACCGCGGAGATGGCCGACGGCGTCCGGCTCGCCGCGGCGCGGCGCAGCGCCGTCCGCGGCAAGCAGCTCGACCTGCTCAAGCTGCGGGTGCGCGAGGTGCAGCACGTGTTCGTGCGCCGGGAGCCGGTGGCCGGCGCGGGCGTGCAGGAGGAGGTCTCGGTCGTCGAGGAGTCGGAGATCGGCGACCGCGTGGCCATCCAGTACAAGGTGGCGGACGACGGCCGGATCGTGGAGTGGCACCTCGGCGACGCCATCGTGGGCCGCCCCGAGCCGTCCGACCGCGCGCAGCGGCTCGACGAGGTGGACCTGTTCGCGCTCGGCCGCGTGCCGCTGCCGAAGGCGCTGCCGCGCACCGTGCCGGCCACCATCACCTACCGCCTGCGGGGGCTCCCGGCCGCGTTCCAGAAGCCGGACGCGCGCCAGCGGTACGAGCGCGGGCCGGAGGGCACCACGCTCCTCACCATCACCGCGAAGGCGCCGGCCGCGGCGGATCCTGCGAAGGACACGCCGCTCGCGCGCGCGGGGGAGGGGGCGAGCCGCGACGACCTCGCCGCCACCCCGCAGGTGGACTCCGACGCGCCCGCCATCGCGGCGCTGGCGAAGCAGGCGGCGGGCGACGCGCGCGGCACGTACCAGGCCTCGCTCGCGCTGGCGCGCTGGGTGAACGAGCACCTCGAGAAGGCCTACGGCGCGAGCAACGACCGGGCGAGCGACGTGCTCGCCGCGCGGAAGGGCGACTGCACCGAGCACGCCGTGCTCACCGTGGCGCTGGCGCGCGCGCTGGGCATCCCCGCGCGGCAGGTCTACGGGCTCGTGTACGCGCGCTACGCCGACGGCAAGGACGCGCTGTACTGGCACGCCTGGGCGGAGGTGCGGAGCGCCGGCGAGTGGATCGCCATCGACCCGATCTTCGGGCAGCCGGTCGCGGACGCCACGCACGTGGCGCTCGGCACCGGCGGGCAGGAGGACGCGGTGGGCCTGCTCGGCGCCCTCAAGGTCGAGAAGGTGGACGTGAAGGGCGCGAGGTAGCCCTCCGCGCGTTGCGGCCTGCCTCCGGCTGCGGTTTACTCGCGCCCCCACCTTCCCCGAGGGAGCGCGCATGACCGGTCTCGATCACGTCGCCATCCTGGTGTCCGACCTCGACGCGGCGGTGAAGCTCTACCGCGACGTCTACGGGCTGCCCGAGCCCGAGATCGAGGAGGTCCCGACCGAGAAGGTCCGGGTGGCCATCTTCGGCCACGGCGCCGGGCGCATCGAGCTCGTCTCGCCGGCCGGGCCCGACAGCCCCATGGCGAGGACCATCGAGAAGCGGGGCGAGGGGCTGCACCACGTCTGCCTGGAGGTGCCGGACATCGCCAGGGCGATGGCGGCGCTGAAGGCCCAGGGCGCGCCGCTCCTCGACGAGGTGCCGCGCCCGGGCGCGGGGGGCTCCAGGGTGGCGTTCGTCCACCCCAAGGGCAGCCGCGGCGTGCTGGTGGAGCTGAAGGAGGGCGGCGGGCACTGACCCCGCAGCCCTCCCTCGACTCCGCCCGCACCGGACGGTGCGGGCTACGCTCGGGATGAGCGGCCGAGGCCGGCGGGCGCAGGCCTCGTCGCAACCATTGACCCCGACCAAGGCGCGTGTTTTATCCAGCCGTTCCTCTTCGGAAGGGGTCGCACACATGTCCCGCCTCCTCGCGGCCGCGCTCGCGGCGCTCCTCCTCCTCCCCGGCGCGGCGCGCGCGCAGGCGACCGGATCCGCGCCGGCCCCGGCCCCGGAGGCCGCCAAGCCCGCCGCGGAGGCGCCCAAGGACGCCGAGCTGGACGCGAAGACCCGCGCCGCCATCCAGCGCGCGGTCGAGAAGGCCAAGGAGGAGCTGCGCGACGAGGTCCGCGCCGAGATCCAGGGCGCGCAGTCGGCCGCCGAGTTCATGGGCGCCGTGGCCGAGGGGCCCAAGCTCGAGTTCCTGCAGCTGGACGGCTACCTGCGCCTGCGTGGCGACCTCTACGACAACCTCGACCTGGGCGGCGTGGACTCCGCGGGCCACAGCTACTTCCCGAAGCCGCTCCAGGGCACGAACCGCGGCTCGCTCGCGTCGGCCAACATGCGCCTGCGCGCCGAGCCCACGCTGAACATCTCCGAGCGCGTCCGCGTGAAGGCGCAGATCGACGTCCTCGACAACTACGTGCTCGGCTCGTCGAACAGCGACCTGTTCGACGCGCACCACTCCCCGTACACCGCCTCGTTCTACGGCTCGTCGCGCGCGCTCTCGAAGGGTGACGCGAGCGCGGATCGCGACGCGATCCAGCCGAAGCGCGCCTGGGCCGAGGTGCAGACGCCGGTCGGCCTGCTCAGCTTCGGCCGCATGCCGTCGGAGTGGGGGCTCGGCATCCTCACCAGCGCCGGCAGCAAGATCGACGACGACTACGGCGACACGGTGGACCGCATCCAGTTCGCGCTCCCGCCGGTCACCACGCCCATCGGGAAGCTCAGCTTCGTGCCCATGCTGGACTTCGACTCCGAGGGCGTGCTCCACCCGGATCCGCACTTCGGCCCCGGCCTGGGCCAGCCGTTCGACGCCGAGTCCGGCGACGACGCCCGCTCCTTCGCGCTCAAGATCGCGCGCCTCGACACCGACGACGAGATCCGCCGCAAGGTCGAGCGCAACGCCAGCTCCTTCAACTACGGCCTGTACTACCTGTACCGGACGCAGCGCTGGACCTACCCGACCTGGCGTACGCAGGGCTACGACGGGTCCTACGGCGACACCGGGGATCCGGCCACCGAGCCGGACAAGGTGAAGCGGAACGCGTACACGCACGTGGCGGACTTCTGGGCCCGCCTCGTCACCCAGCGCTGGCACCTCGAGCTGGAGACGGTCGGCGTCTACGGCCACATCGGCGAGGCGTTCGAGTACGTGCCGGACGCGACCGACGCCACCCGCCAGGTGATCTCGTCGCTCGGCCGCGTCCTGCTGCGCCAGTGGGCCGCCACGCTGACCGCGCGCTACAAGGCCATCCCGAACAAGGTGACGCTCGGCGCCGAGCTGGGCGTGGCGAGCGGCGACTCGGCCCCGGGCTTCGGCGTGGACACCGAGCGCAAGGCGACCGACGCGAGCGGCAACACCATCCTCCCGCCGTACGGCTCCATCGACGGCCCGCAGTTCGGCCAGCCCGGCGACCGCGCCATCCGCAACTTCCGCTTCAACCCGGCCTACCGGGTGGACCTGATCCTGTGGCGGCACATCATCGGCCAGGTGACCGACGCCTGGTACCTGAAGCCGTCGCTGCGCTGGGACATCCTGCCCGGCCTGGCGCTCGACACCGCGCTCGTCTACTCGCAGGCGATGTCCGGCGCGTCGGTCCCGAGCGCGGTGGCGGAGGACACCACCAGCGCCGACGGCGCCTACGTGCTCCAGAAGCAGGGCAAGAAGCCGCTCGCGATCGAGGCCGACGGGCGCCTCACGCTCGACTCAGGCAACGGCTTCATGACCTGGGCCGAGGGCGGCGTGCTCCAGCCCTTCGGCGGCCTGGGCAACTCGCTCTCGCGCGGCTGGGTCCTGAGCTTCGGGATGGCGGCGAAGTTCTAGGAGAGGGCCCGCTCGCCCCGAGCCCGTCGAGGGGCGAGCGGAACCATCCAGCAGGGAGGCGGCGCAGCCGCGGGCCGGGGAGGGGTGCGGCCCTCGCTACGGGTTGCCCGCCACCACCGTCCGGACTTCGAACACCGGCTGCGCCTGGATCGCCTTCTTCACCGCGCACTGGTCCGCCACGCGGACCAGCGCCTCGCGGTACTTCTCCGGGAAGGCGGGCGGGACCTCGATGTCGAGCTCGACGCGCGCGAGCACGCCCGTCTCCGGGTCGAAGTGCGCCCGCTGCCGGAGGCGGATGCCGTCGGTGGGCAGCTCGCGCTTCTGGCAGAAGCCGAGCACGTAGATGCCGGCGCAGGTGCCGATGGCGGCCATGAACAGGTTGAAGGGCGAGGGGGCGGAGTCCTCGCCGCCGCTCGCGACCGGCTGGTCGGTGCGGATGACGTGGTTGCCGATCCTGGTGTCCACCCGCTTGCCGCCGGGGAACGTGACGAAGGTCTCGCTGGCCATCTGACGCCTCTCTCCTGGAAGGTGTCGCGCCGGGATCCGGAGCTCGGGAGGTGAGAGCCCGCGCGCTGCGCGGAGGTTCCTGGGCGGCGGCCGGGTGTGATAGCGTCTCCGGCCCCGCATGAGAGCGAATTCGAAGGCGAAACCCGTGTCCCGGGCCGCGCTCGCCGGCGAGGCCGATCCCCGCCTCGTGGCCCTTTCGGTGTCCATCCAGGACGACGGCGCGCTGTACGCGGAGGACATCCGCGGCAGCCAGGCGCACGTGTCCATGCTGGCGGCGCAGGGCATCGTGCCGAAGGCGGCGGCCCGCCGCATCGTGGCCGCGCTCGACCAGGTCCGGGCCGAGTTCGTCGCCGGCAAGATCCGCTTCGACCCGGCGCTCGAGGACGTGCACACGCACGTGGAGCGGCGCCTGGGCGAGCTGGTCGGCAAGGACGCCGGCTACCTGCACGCCGGCCGCAGCCGCAACGACCAGGTGGCGCTCGACGAGCGGCTCTTCATCGTGGGCGCCTGCGATCGCTGCGACGCCGCCCTGGAGCGGCTGCAGCGCGCGTTCCTCGGCCAGGCGCGCGCGCACGAGCGGACCATCCTGCCCGGCTACACGCACCTGCAGCGCGCGCAGCCGGTCTCGCTCGCGCACCACCTGCTCGCCTACGTGGAGATGTTCGGCCGCGACCGCGAGCGGTTCGCCGAGGTGCGCCGCCGGGCCGCGATCTCGCCGCTCGGCTCCGGCGCGCTCGCCGGCACCACCCTGCCGCTCGACCGCGAGGCGGTGGCCGCGCGGCTCGGGCTCGCCGGCGTGACGCACAACTCGCTCGACGCGGTCTCCGACCGCGACAGCGCCGCCGAGCTCCTGTTCGCGTGCGCGCTCGCCGCCGTGCACCTCTCGCGCATCGGCGAGGAGCTGGTCCTCTGGACCACGAAGGAGTTCGGCTTCGCGACGCTCGCCGACGCGTTCGCCACCGGCTCCTCGCTCATGCCGCAGAAGAAGAACCCGGACGTGGGCGAGCTGGCCCGCGGCCGCGCCGGGCGCGCGCTGGGCGACCTCGTGGCGCTGCTCGCGATCCTGAAGGGCCTGCCGCTCTCGTACAACCGCGACCTGCAGGAGGACAAGCGGCCGCTGCTGGGCGGGCCGGAGGCGCTGGTGCTCACCGCCGACGCGGTGGCCGGCGCGGTCGAGACCGCCACGTTCCACGCCGAGCGCATGGAGGAGGCGCTCGGCTCGGGCGAGGCGCTCGCCACCGACGCGGCCGAGTACCTGGTCGAGCGCGGCGTCCCGTTCCGCGAGGCGCACGAGGCGGTGGGCAAGGCGGCGGCGTTCTCCGCGCGCGAGGGGCGGCCCATGGCGCGCCTCACCGCGGCCGAGTGG
>NZ_BAZG01000172.1 GCF_000964525.1 Anaeromyxobacter sp. PSR-1 | reverse complement strand
CTCGCCGCGCTGGTGGGCGTGCTGGTGTGGCGCCGGCTCGAGAAGACGGCCGCCGGCGAGATCACGGTGGCCGCCGCGCTCGCCTCCGCCGGCTACGCCGTGGCGCTCGCCGCCGGCGCCGAGCACCCCGCCGCGCTCGCCGCGCTGCTCGCCTGGATCCTGGCGTTCGGGGCGGCCACGCTCGCGGTGCAGGTGATCCTGGTGCGCGTCCGCTCGAAGGGCGCCGCCGACCCGGGCCGCCGCCACGCGGTGCTGGCCGGCCTGCTCGCGGTCGCGGCCGTGGCGCTCAGCGCCGCGGGCCTGCCCGGCGCGCTCGCGCTCGCCACGCTCCCCACCGCGCTCTTCTCGATCGTGGTGTGCCTCGTGCGCGTCTCGCCGAAGCGGCTGCGCGAGCTGGGCTGGGCGCTGGTGGGCTCGTCGGCGGTGACGCTCGTCATCCTGGTGGTCGGGCTCCGCTGAAGCGCGCGCGGCGCGTGTCCGCCCGCCGTGCGATCCTGGCGGCGTGATCCCGCCCCGCCGCCCGCTCCTCGCGCTCTGCTGCCTGGCCCTGGCGCTCGCCGCGCCCTCCGACGCCCGCGCCCGGCGCGGCCGGTCCGCCCGCGCCGCCGAGGGGCGGGTGGTGCTCGACGGCGAGGCCGCCGCGGTGCGCTGGACCGACGGCGACACCTTCCGGCTCGTCTCCGGCCCGCGCGCGGGCCAGCGCGCGCGCCTCGCCGGCGTGAACACGCTCGAGACGTACGGGCCGGTGCACCGCTGGGGCGGCTGGCGGCCGGAGGCGCTGCTCGCCGTCGCGCGCGCCGCCGGGCCGCGCGCGGCGGCCGGGACCTGGGACTGCCGGAGCGTGCGCGGGCGCGGCGGGCGCGACCGCTACGGCCGGCTGCTGGTGGAGTGCCCCGAGCTGTCGCGCACGCTGGTGCGCGAGGGGCTCGCGACGGTGTTCGCGATGGACGGGCCCGCCGATCCCGCGCTGCTCGCGGCGCAGCGCGAGGCGCAGCGCGCCGGGGCCGGCATGTGGGCGGAGGGCGTGCCGGACGTGATCGTCTCGAGCGCGCACTCGGCGGGCGAGGCCGGGCTGGGGCGGCGCGGCGCGTACGACCGGCTGGTGGACGCGCGCACCGGCGCGGCCACGGCGCGGCCGCACGCGCGGGCGTACCGGGCCTGCGAGGAGGTGTGCGCCGGGGAGGGCCGCGGGCGCTCGTGCCTGGTCTACGTCCCGTACGAGCGCCGCTTCCGCGACCGCCCGCCCTGCCTGGTCCGCCGCTGAGCCGCGCCCGCCGGCCCCGGGCTTGATCCTCGGCGCGATCGACGTCACCCACCGTGTAGCGGGTCGGCGCACGCTCGCTCGTTCGGGCCTACCCGGATAGGCCTTGCCTCTGGCGGGTACGGATGGAAGGACTGTGGCGAGGCGCCCGACCGGGCGCCGGGAGCACGGACATGATCGAAGCGCACGCCTGGAACGAGAAGCTCGACCTCGGCCACGAGGCCATGGATCACGAGCACCACCTGCAGATCGCGCTCGTCACCGCGCTGACGGAGGCCATCGAGCAGGCCCGCCCCTGGATGGCCCGGCAGCTCTCGGCCCAGCTCGTGTCGTACAGCGGCGTCCACTTCGGCAGCGAGGAGATGCTCATGCAGGCGAGCGCGTTCGCCGGGCTCGCCGACCACGCCTCGGAGCACCGCACCCTCCTCGAGGCGATGCACGAGATCCAGGGCGCGCTGGAGCGCGGCGAGGACGATCTCGCGCTCGCGTTCGCGGTGGAGCTGCGCGCCGGCCTGGCCGGCCACATGGCGGGCTCCGACCGCCGCCTCGCCGATCACGTCCGCCCCGCGCAGCCGGCGGGCGCCGTGGTGATCCCCTTCCGCTGACCCGGCGCGCGGGCGAGCCCCGCGCCCGCGGCTACTCCGTGTCGTGCACGTGGAAGTGCGCGTGCACCTCTGCCCCGTGCGCGTGCGCGTGCCGGTGCGCCAGCCCGCTCTCCACCAGCGCCCGCTCGTCGCGCACGAGCGCGGCGGTGGGGCCGTCGTGCAGCACGCCGGCGCGCTCCGGCCCGAGCAGCACCGCCCGCGTGCCCAGCTCCTCCGCCAGCGTGAGGTGGTGCGTGGAGGTGACGACGGTCGTCCCCTCCAGCCCGGCCAGGAAGTCCACCAGCCGCCCGGCGCTGGCGGGATCGAGGCCGGCGGTGGGCTCGTCGAGCAGCAGCACCTTCGGCCCGACCGCCATGAGCGCCGCCATCGCCACCCGCTTCTTCTCGCCGCCGGAGAGCTCGAACGGCGGCCGCTCCCGCAGCGCCTCCAGGCCGAAGGCGCCGGCCCAGCGCGCCACGCGCGCCTCGACCTCCGGCTCGGGGACGCCGAGCTGCCGCGGGCCGAACGCGATCTCGTCGGCGACCGACGGGTTGAACAGCATCGCGTCCACGTTCTGGAACAGGAGCCCCACCTCGCCGCGGAACGCGCGCCGGAACGCCGCCCCGGCGAGCGCCGCCGCGTCGAGCGCGCGCCCGCGCCAGCGCACCGCGCCCTCCTGCGGGAACGCGAGCCCGTCCATGAGCTTGAGGAGCGTGGTCTTGCCGCTGCCGTTCACGCCGAGCAGCACCACCCGCTCGCCCGCGGCCACCGAGAACCGGATGTCGCGCAGCACCGGCCGGCCGCGCAGCTCCATCCGCCGGACGTCCACCTCGAATTCCACGGCTAGAACCCCCGGGAGCGCATGGCGTCGGACACCTCGCGCGCGTTCCGCACCGCGAGCACCAGCAGCGCGGCGGTGATGCCGCTCGCGTTCCGGACCACGTCGAGCGGCCCGGGCCGGCGCGGGAGCCGGCTGCGAAGGCCGTCGGCGGACTCGGTGGCGAGCAGGCGGAGCGCGTGGATCTGCGCGAGCGCGATCACCACCAGCCGCGTGGCCGCCGGCCAGGGCGCGAGCGCGCGCAGCAGGTTCACGCGGGCGAGCACCGAGAACGCCAGGAACGCGAGCAGGAGCGTGCGGGCGGCGAGCGCCAGGAACGGCTCGAGCGGCGGCGCGACCGGCGCGCCCAGGCGGAGGAAGGCCCAGGACAGCGCGGACATCGCGAGCGTGACCGGCAGCACCAGCCGCGCCACCCGCCCGAGCGCGCGGGGCAGCCCGCGCCGGAACGCGACGGCGGCCGCCAGCGCCGCGAGCCCCAGCGCGCGCAGGTCGGTCACCGCCGAGAGCGCGAACGCCGCGGCGAGCCAGCCGCAGAGCAGGAGCCGCTCGCGGCGCGGGTCAGGCGAGGCCACGGAGATCCGCCCTCCGGAGGAGCGCCAGCGCGAGCACCGTGTAGAGGCCCTCCACCAGGCCCGTCACCGCCAGGCTGGGCGCGAGCAGCGCCGTCGCCGACACCGCGAACGGCACCGGGAAGTACTCCGGCGCGACCCGGTGCTGGAGCCCGAGCACGAGCGCGACCGCCCCGGCCGCCACCTGCATCGAGACCCAGGCGCCCAGGAACGCGGCGGCGCGCCCGGCCCGGCGCCGCAGCAGCCGGTGCACGGCCCAGCCGGCGAGCGGGCCGAGGAGGCCCATGGCGAGCGCGTTCACCGCGAGCACGGTGACGCCGCCCGCCCCGAAGAACAGCGCCTGGAGCAGCAGCACCAGCGACTCGCACAGGAACGCGAGCAGCGGGCCGTAGAGGATCGCGAGCAGCGTCACGCCGACGAGGTGCGTGGAGGTGCCGCCCGGCACCGGGATGGCGATGGTCTGCACCACGAACGCGAGCGCGGTGAGCGCGCCCACCACCGGCAGCGCGTCGGCGGCGTCGCGCCCGAGGTGGCGCCGCGCGGCGAGCGCCCAGAGCGGCGCCGCGACCGCGTAGGCGGGCAGCGTGATGGCGGGCGAGAGGAAGCCGTCCGGGACGTGCATCGGCTAGCCCCCCACGAGCCAGGAGAGCGCGAGCGTGGCGCGGAACCGCTCCAGGCCCTCCGAGCCCTGCTGCTCGGGCCGCTCGTCGAGCGCGGTGGCCGCCGCGCGCCGCACGCCGAGCGCCGCGGAGAGGCGCCCCACGAAGACCCGAACGCCCGCCCCGGCGTACAGCACCCGCCCGCCCGACGCGCGGAGCGGGACCATGGCCCCGCCCTCGCCCTCCTCGCGGTCGCGCCGCAGGTCGAGGCCGTTCAGCTCGCCGGAGAGATCGAGCCGGAGGCCAGGCCGCGCCAGCGCGCGCCACACCAGCGCCGCGTTCACCCGCGTCTCGGCGCCGAAGCGGTAGCGACCGGCCTCGTAGCGGTGCGTGAGGAACCACTGGCGGCTCGCGTCGGCGAGGAAGGTGAGGTCGTCGCCGAGCTGCTTCAGCGCGGCCACGCCGGCCACCGGGCTGGGCTCGCCGAACCCGGTCTGCATGTCCGGCTCGAGGCGCGCCCCCCGGTCGTCTCGTGCGCCGGTGGTCCCGAGCGGCAGCGTGCTCGAGGCCCACGCGGAGAAGTGCCAGTCGGCGAGGTCGTCCAGGCTCTCGCGCTCCGGCACGAGCCGCAGGCCGTCGTCCCACTTCAGGCCGAGCGCCAGCATGAGCGACGGATCGCCGGCCCCGGCGTTGCGGCCGACGCCGTCCTGCTCCTTCACGCTCAGCGGCTGGAACGCGTATGCGGTGAGCCAGGGGGTGATCCCGTAGCCGATCGCGAGGGTGCCGAACGCGCTGTGGTCCTTGTTCTCGGGGCGGGCCCAGGCGAAGCGCTGGTACGGCACCCACTCCCCCCGCGCGAGCACGAGCAGGCTTCGCTCCGGCAGCGGGAGCGCCGAGGTCGTCTCCAGCGCGGCGCCCGGCCCCTCGGGGCCGGCGAGCCCGACGGCCGCGACGCCGTGGTGCGCCGCGGCGCGGTCCGGCACGGCGGCTGCGACGGCGGCGGCGGTGGCGAGCGCGAGCGCCGCGGTCGTCGCCCGCCGCCTCAAGACCGGGCTCCCTTCCGGCGCTGCCAGGCGAACAGCGCCGCGAAGATCGCGGCGATCACCGCGACGCCGAGCAGCGGGCGCAGCACGAACCCGGCGCCCGGGCCGGCCGGCGGCCCGCCCTGCGCAGCCGGGACCTGCACCATCGCGTCGAGCCCGTGCCCGCCCGCGTCCACCACCTTGACGCGCCATGCGCCCGGCACGTCCGGCACGAACGCGATCCAGCCGGCGCGGTCGGTGCGCCCCTTCTGCCAGGGCACGCGCGGGTCGGAGGGGGACCACAGCTCGTACGCCTGGTACGCGAGCGGCTCGCCGTCCGCGTAGTAGACGCGCAGGCCGGCGGCGTGGCCCGGCGCCAGTTCGTGCAGCACCTCGTGGCCGCGCGCGGCCCCCGGGGCGAGCGCCAGCGCCAGCGCCAGCGCGGCGGCGCGGATCACGGGGCCACCTCGAACGAGAGGCTCGCCTCGAGCACCTGCGACTCCGCCCTCGGCGAGGCGAGCGGCCGCCGCAGCGACGCGCTCACCACCGTGGTCCCGGTCGCGCGCAGGCGGAGCCGCAGCTCGCCCTTCGAGTCGGTGAGGCCCAGCCCGTGGTGGCCGAGCGCCACCGCGGCGCCCGGCGCGGGGGCGCCGCCGGCGAGCACGCGGACCGTCACCTTGTCGCCCTTCCGCGCGCGGGAGAGGTCCGTCACGGGCACGAGCTCGAGCGGCTCCGCGAGCGCCGCCCCGGCGGCCGGCGCGCCGGGGTCGATCCACTTCGCGAGCTGGATCGCCTCCCAGGAGCGGACCGCGTCCGGGACCTCGTCGCGCGGCCGCTCCACCTGGCCGTCGGGCGTCAGCGACCAGAACGCCGGGCGGAGCGCGACCGTCACCACCGCGCACGGGCCCGGGATGCGGACCTCGGCGGGCGCGAACGCGGCGCGCGCGCGGGCGTCGACGGCCGGGCCGGGCCCGGGTCCCGGAAGGCACCGGATCGCCGTCACCCGCGCCGCGTCGATGGGCTGCGGCGCGCCGGGGTGGCCGGCGCGCAGCACCACCGCCGCGCCCTCGCGAGCGAGCCACAGCTCATGGGCGCCAGCGGCCGCGGGCCCGAGCAGCGCCGCGAGCAGGGCTGCCGGGCGGGCGAGGCGGGCGGGAAGGGCGGCAGGCATGATGGGCGACGCTCCCGGCGCGCCGGGCGCCCCGGCGCGTAGCACGATTCCGGGGAGCGTGATACTGGAGTCCCGCGGCGGGGTCAACCGGACGGGTTGACGCAACCGCGAGCGTCGTCAGCGGAGGTCGTGCCCGGCGGTGGCCGGCACGAGCTTGCCGTACTTGACGCCCTTGGTCGCGACCAGGCTCTCGCCCATCGCGACCACGTCCTTGCCGCGCCCGCGCAGCACCAGCACCTCGAGGCAGTTGTGCGCGTCCATGTGGACGTGCAGCGCCGAGACCACCGCGCGGTGGTTCTCGTGCTGGATGTGCGCGAGCTTCTGCGCCAGGCTGGAGGAGTCGTGGTCGTAGACCAGCGTCACCACCGCCACGCGCTCCTCGCGCCCGGACGACTCGGTGAACGCGCGCTGCACCAGCGCGTCGCGGATGAGGTCGCGGACCGCCTCCGAGCGGTTGACGTAGCCCTTCTCGGCGATGAGCTTGTCGAACTGCTCGAGCAGCCCGTCCTCGAGCGAGATCCCGATGCGCTCCAGCATGTGGCCTCCGTGCGCGCCGACGCTACCGGAGGGCGGCCCCGCCCACAACTGCGCCGCGCCGGGGCGGGCCGCGGGCGCGGCGCCGTGTTACCTCCCAGGCCATGACGCCCGCCCGTCCCCCGCTCCGGCTCGCCGTGGTCGGCCACGTCGAGCACGTCACCATCGGCCGCGTGCCGGCGCTGCCGCGCGCCGGCGAGATCGCGCACCTCGAGGCGCCGCGCTGGTTCCCGGGCGGCGGGGGCGGGGTCGCGTTCTGGCAGCTCGCCCGCTCGCCGGCCGAGGTGCTGCTGTTCACCGCCGTCGGCGACGACGAGGCCGGCGCGCAGGTGGAGCGGGCGCTCGCCGCGAGCGGGGCGCGGGTGCGCGTACACGCGGCCCGCCGGGCCGAGCCGCACACCCGCGACCTCGTGCTGCTCACGCCGGACGGCGAGCGGACCATCGTCGTGGTGGGCGAGCCGCTGCACCCGCGCGCCGACGACCCGCTGCCCTGGGGCGCGCTGGCCGGCTGCGACGCCGCCTACTTCACCGCCCAGGATCCCGCCGCGCTCCGCGCCGCCCGCGCGGCGCGCCTGCTGGTGGTCACCGCCCGCCGCCGCGAGGCGCTGGCCCGGTCCGGCGTCGCCGCCGACGTGGTGGTGGGGAGCCGGCTCGACGCGCGCGAGGTGAGCGCGCGCGCCGACTACCCGGTCCCGCCCGGCGCGCTGGTGCTGACCGAGGGCGCCGCCGGCGGGACGATCGAGACGGCCGCCGGGGTGGAGCGCTTCCCGGCGCCGCCCGCGCCCGAGGCCGTCGGCGGCGCGTACGGCGCGGGCGACAGCTTCGCCGGCGCGCTCGTGTTCCTCCTCGCGGCCGGGCTGCCGCTCGGCGACGCCTGCACGGCGGCGGGCCGCCACGGGGCGGCGGTGCTGCGCGCGGTGGACCCGCGCGACGGCCAGCTCCCGCTGGAGGCGCCGTGAGCGGGGCGCGGCGGGATCGCCCGCGGGTGCTCTTCGCGCCGGGCGCCGGCGCGGCGTCCACGTCGGCGTGGATGGAGCGCTGGGCCGCGCACCTCTCGGCGATCGGCGAGGTGGCGCGCTTCGACTACCCGTACCGGCTCGCCGGGCGCCGCTCGCCGGACCGGCTGCCGGTGCTCGTCGAGGCGCACCGCGCCGCGCTCCGGGCCCTGCGCGGCCGCTCGCGGCGGCCGGTGGTGCTGGCGGGAAAGTCGATGGGCTCGCGCGTCGGCTGCCACCTCGCGCTCGAGGAGGAGGTCGCGGCGCTCGTGTGCCTCGGGTACCCGCTGCGCGGCGCCTCCGGCACGCTCCGCGACGAGGTGTTGCTCGCGCTGCGCACGCCCGTCCTGTTCGTGCAGGGGACGCGCGATCCGCTCTGCCCGCTCGACGCGCTCGAGGCCGTGCGCCGCCGCATGCGCGCGCCGAGCGCGCTGCACGTGGTGGAGGACGGGAACCACTCGCTCGAGGCCGGCGTGCGCGCGCTCGCGGCGCGCGGCACCACGCAGGCCGAGGTCGAGGCCCGCGCCCTGGACGCGGTGCGCGCGTTCCTCGCCGGGCACCTCCGCTGAACGGGCGCTGTACCGGCCCGTACGCGCGGGCGTACCATCCGGTACACCCGGGGCGCTCCGGGGGGCGCAAACCCGCGAGATCCGGTGCGGCACGCGGGTTGCTCTGACATCGGGTCGAGCCGCATGTCGCGGCGCAGTGAGGACACCATGAAGCGATGGATCATCGGAGCCGCAGCGGCGCTGCTCGCCTCCGGCGCCGCCCGCGCGCAGACCACCCCGACCACCGACCCGGTCCAGCAGCAGGATCGCGACCGGCTGCACGACGGCACGGGGACCGGCGACCAGGTGCGGCAGCACGACCGGCTGCACGACGGCACCACCACCGGCGATCAGGCTCGGCAGCACGATCGCCTGCACGACGGCAGCGGGATCGGCGACCCGGTCCGGCAGATGGCGAAGGACCCGGCGCACCGGGCCGACCCGACCGCCATGGGCGACCAGGTCCGCGAGATGGCGCAGGACCGCGACCGGCTGCACGACGGCACCGGCACCGGCGACCAGACCCGCGCCCGGATGCACGACCAGGTCCGCGCCGAGATGCACGACGCGATGATGCAGCACGCGCCCACCGGCGCCGGCCGCCCCGAGCTGCCGGGCCAGGCGATGCAGGGCATCGCGCAGCGCAACAGCGCAGAGATGCGCGAGATGCAGGCCACCCGCGCGGCCGAGCGGCACGCGCTCCGCCACCAGGCCGGCCAGGCCGCGACGCAGCGGCCGGAGGGCGCGCAGGGTCAGCACGGCGCCGGCCACGGCGCGGGCATGAACGGCGCGGGCGAGTGCGGCGACGCCGCCGGTGCGCAGCGGATGATGCAGATGCACGGCGGGACCATGGGCGGCCACGGCGGCATGGACGGCGGCTCCGGGACCGGCGGCGGCACCGGCGGCGGCATGGGCGGCGGGCCCGGCGGGATGCACTGAGCGGTGCGGCCGTGAGCACGCACGCCCTGATCCTCCTCGGACTCGCGCTCGCGGCCGGCGCGGACGCCGGCGAGCACCTGCTCGCCGGCGCACGCCATTTCCGCGAGGGGCGCTACACCGAGGCGCTGGTGGAGTTCCGGGTCGCCGAGCGGATGGGCGATCCGGACGCGCGGCCCTACGCCGGCGCGACGCTGGTGAAGCTGGGCCGTCCCGAGGAGGCGCTCGAGGCGTTCGGCACCGGCGCCGCCGCGGGCGCTGACGCGCTCATCGCCTACTACCGCGCGCTGGCCTGCTACGACGCGCGCCTGTACCTCTGCGCCGACGCGCAGCTCGCCGGCGTCGGCGAGCGCTCCGGGCCGCGGGTGGCCGGGGAGGCGGCGCGGCTCCGCGCCGAGATCGCCCGCGCGCTGCGCGGGGAGCCCTCCACCGCCGCGGTGGACTTCTACCTGGCGCGCTGCGAGGCGCTGGGCCGGGATCGCCACCCCGCCGCCGCCGCCGCGTTCTGCCGCGAGGCGGAGGGGCTCTCCGGCAAGCGCCGCGACCGCTACCGCCGCGACGAGGCCCGGAAGCTGCTCGCCGGGCTGACCACCCGCGCCGACGCGGCGGAGGCGCGCCC
>NZ_BAZG01000173.1 GCF_000964525.1 Anaeromyxobacter sp. PSR-1 | reverse complement strand
GCCGCCGGCGGCGCCAGCCGCTCGCGGCGGCGGGCCGCCTCGCACAGGCGGACCAGCTCACGGGCCCGGGCGGCGGCGGTGTGCTCGTCGAGCGCGCGCTCGCGGGCGCGCGCGCCGATGCGGGCGAGCCGCTCGCGCGGCAGCTCCACCGCGGCCACGGCCTCGCGGGGCGAGCGGGCCACCAGGATCTCCTCGCCCGGCGTGAAGAACGCGTCCAGGCCGTCGAACCAGTCGGACAGGACCGGCACGCCGCAGGCGGCCGCCTCGAACAGCCGGCCCGACGGGCAGTGGCCGAGCGCCGCCATCTCGGCGCGGGTGACGCTGAGCGTGAGCGGCGACGAGCAGAAGAACGCGGGGTGGAGCGAGGGCTCGAGGTGCCGCACGTAGCGGACGTTGGGGCGCCACGGGAAGCGGTCGTCGTACATCGAGCCGGCGAGCACGAACGTGCGGTCCGGGAGCCGCTCCGCCGGGCCGAGGAACAGCGCCTCGAGCACGGCCTGCCGCGAGGGCGCGTAGGTCCCCAGGTACGAGAGGTCGCCGAGGAACGGGCGGACCGGGCGGGAGGGCCGGTGGACCTCCGGATCCACCGAGCCGTGGAGCGGCGCGACCCGCCGGGCGCCGAGCAGCCCCGCCAGCGCGCCGAGCGCCCGGCCGCCCGTGTACGAGAGCACCAGGTCGTGGTGGCGCAGCCCGCGGGGGCCCAGCCACTCGACCGGCTGCCCGCGCCGCGCCCGCTCCAGGGTGATCCCGGTGTCCATGTCGTAGAAGACGCGGAGCGCCGAGCGGGCGGAGAGCACCCGATCGCCCGCCTCCACGCCGTCCGGGCAGTAGGAGGTGACCATGGCCACGTCGGCGGAGGCGATCGCCTCGTCCACGCGCGCGCGCACCTCGGACAGCTCGCGGTAGATCACGAGCTCGCCGGCCGGGAGCGTCGTCAGGTCGCGGTGCGCGGCGTACCAGGGCTGATCGCGCTCGAAGAAGTCGAGCCGGTGCCCCTGGCGCGCGAGCGCCCCCGCCAGCCCGCGCCACAGCGTGGCGTGCCCGTTCCCCCACGAGGAGCTGACGGTCAGCCCGAAGACGACGAAGCGCACGCCCTGAAGCCCCCTCCCCGCCCCTGCGCCGCGGGCCCCCAGCCGGAAAGCTAGGGCGGCCCCACACCGCCCACCAGCGACCCCACGACCGCGCCGCCGCCCGCGCGCCGGTCGCGACGACCGCCCCGGCGCGGCAGGACGCAGCAGCCCCGCCCGGCACGCGCCGCGGCGGGCCGCCGCTGCCATGATGGCCGCGTGCTCCGGACGGAGGGGCGGCCATGGCGCGCGAGGGCTCGGGTGGATTGCTTCCGGAGGGTGAATCGCTGCGCCGGGCGCTGCGCTGGCTGGACGAGCGCGCGCACGAGGAGGCGAGGCTCGATCGCGGCGCCGCCATCGGCGAGGCGGCGCGGCGCTTCGACCTGACGCCGCTCGAGGAGGAGTTCCTGATCCGGAGCTGGCGATCGCCGGGCTCGACGGCCGGCTGACGCCTCCTCGGGAAGACGCCAGGGACGGAGGAGACGAGCGAGCCGTCCCCCGGCACTCCGAGCCGGGGGACGGCTCCCACCCGCCGCGCGCGACCAGGGAGTGTGCGCGCGCCGCGGCCTGCTCACTTCGCGGCGAGCGAGGGCACGCTGGCGCCCGCCGGCGCGGGCGGCGCCGGCGCCGCGACGCCGTGCACCGCAGCGCCGCCGAAGTCGTAGCCCAGCACGCCCATCTCGCCGAGGTCGGCGCCGGCGATCTCGTCCTCGGGCGAGATGCGGTTCCCCACCAGCTTGCCGATGAGCCAGAACGACGCGGCGGCGACCGGCGCCACCCAGGCGACGTTCGCGAGGATGCCGATCACCTCGGCGACGAGCTGGCCGGCGTCACCGTAGAACAGGCCGGTCACGCCCCTCGCGACGCCGTTGAGGCCCTGGCCGTAGGTGCCGTTCGCGAACAGGCCCAGGGAGAGGATGCCCCACGCGCCGTTGACGCCGTGCACCGCCGACGCGCCCACCGGGTCGTCGATGCGGAGCCTGGTGTCGATGAACACCGCCGCCAGGATCACCAGCACGCCGGCGATGGCGCCGATGAGCGCGGCGGCCCAGGCGGAGACGAACGCGCACGGCGCGGTGATCGCCACCAGGCCGGCGAGCATGCCGTTCGCGAGCCAGGAGGGATCCGCCTTGCCCCACTTCGCCTTCACGTACAGGTACGAGGCGAACGCGCCGGTGGCGCCGGCGATCATGGTGTTGACGGCCACCACCGTGAGGCGGGTGTCCATGCCGGAGAGCGTCGAGCCCGCGTTGAAGCCGAACCAGCCGAACGCGAGGATGAAGGTGCCGGTCATGACCTGCGGGATGTTGTGCGGCGGGATGGGGTTCACCCGGCCGTCCGCCGTGTACTTCCCGATGCGCGGCCCGATCATCTTGCCGAGCACCAGCGCGATCACGCCGCCGGTGAGGTGCACCACCGAGCTTCCGGCGAAGTCCACGTGCCCGTGGCCGAGGCCGAAGTTGGTGCCGAGCGCGGAGAGCCAGCCCGCGCCCCAGACCCAGTTCGCGTAGATCGGGTAGATGAGCGCCGAGATCACGAACGAGAAGAGCACGAACGAGCTGAACTTCCACCGCTCGGCGCACGCGCCGGTGGGGATCGTCGCGGTGGTGTCCATGAACACCATCTGGAACAGGAACATCGCGGCCACGCCCGCCGTGTAGGTCGAGAGCGGGTGGAGCATGAAGCCGCTCATCCCGAAGAGCCCGAACGACCTGCCGAACAGCGTGACGGTGAACTCCTTCGCGAGGATGGCGTCGCCGCCGAACACCGCGCCCACGCCGCCCATCTGCAGGCCGAAGCCCACGAAGAAGAAGCCGATGATGCCGATCGCGTAGACCAGGAAGTTCATGCCCATGGTGTGGGCCACGTTCTTCGCGCGGGTGAGGCCGGTCTCGACGAGCGCGAAGCCGGCCTGCATGAACATCACCAGGAAGCCCGCCATCATCGTCCACACGATGTTGAGGGCCGTTTGCGTGTCGGCGAGAGACTTCGCCAGATCCGCGACCGACGGGTTCATGAGAGCTCCTCGGAGGAGAAGGACGACACGCCGGCCCGAGCGCCGGAGCGGCGGGCGGCCGACGGCAGCCGGCGGTGCAGCCCGCGTGCCGTCCTCCGCACCGGCCCGCTGCCCCGCCCGAGGCGGGCGCCCTGCACCGTTCGCGGGCAGCGAGGACCCGATCCGCTCGCCGCGCGGGCAGCCGGCGGCCGGCGGGGCCTGGGGGACTGCCCGGCGCGAGGGCTGGGGCGGCCTGCGGGACGGGCAGCGGCGGCCCGCGTGAAGCGCGGGACCGCGGCCGGGCTCAGGCGAGCAGGCGCAGCAGGTCCTCGCGGAGGGCGGCGCGCTCCGGCCCCTCGGCGGCCGCGGCGATGGCGCGCTCCAGCGTGCCTGCGGCCTTGCGGCGGAAGCCCTTCTCCTCGTAGATCCGCGCCAGCGCGCGCAGCGCCGGCAGGTTCGCCGGGCGCAGCTCGACGGCGCGCTCGAGCGCGGTCATCGCGCCGAAGGCGTCGCCGGTGGCGGCGAGCGCCCGCCCGAGCTGGAGGTGCGCCTCGGCGCCGAGCGGATCGGCGTGGGCCGCGTCCGCGAGGAGCGCCGCGGCCTCCCCGGCCCGGCCCTCCTCGAGGAGCGCGCGCCCGCGGGCCACGCGCGCGTCGGCCGCGGGCGCGGGCGCGAGCGGCCTCGACGCGCTCGCCTCGCGCGCGGCCGCCACCCGCCGGGCCAGGTCGTCGAGCCGGAACGGCTTCTCGACGTAGTCCACCGCGCCGTAGTTCTCGCGCGCGTCCTCGGCGAAGCGCCAGCCGCGGTAGATGGCGGTCATCATCACCACGGGGACGTTGCGCGTGCGGGGCGACGAGCGGAGCCGCCGGCACGCCTCGAACCCGTGCAGCCGCGGCAGCATCGCGTCGAGGAGCACGACGTCCGGGAGCAGCGCGTCGGCCCGCGCCAGCGCCTCCTCGCCGTCGGCGGCCAGCTCCACCGCCCACCCCTTCGACTCGAGCGTGCGCTGCACCAGGTGGCGGATCTCGGGCTCGTCGTCCACCACCAGCGCCAGCGGCCGGCCGTCCGCGCGCTCCGGCAGCGGCTCCGGCGCGCCCACCTCGATCCGCACGGCCGCGTCCGGCTCGTCCGGCAGGAGGTCGGCGTCGAGCACCTCCACCAGGTCGAGCGGCTCGTCGGCGGGCCCGCCCGCCGGGAACGCCGCCCCCAGCTCCGGCAGCGGGCCGGCGTCCGCGCCGCGCCAGGATCGCTCGCCCCGCGCGCGCGCCTCGTACGCGCCCTCGATGGCCCGGTCGAGCGCCGAGCGGACCGCCGCGTACACCGAGACCTCGCGCCCGGTCACGAACCGCAGCTCGGCGACGACGCGGTCGTCGAGCGGGCGCGCCATGGCGAGGTGGATGCGGCCGCCCTCGAGCGAGAGCGGCAGGATGAGGTCCTGCTCGGCCACCGACCGCGGCACCGCCTCGAGCGCGTCGAGGTCGATGGTGGTGCGCGACAGGTCCACCCCCGGCGTGCCGAAGCGCTCCGCCAGCGCGGCGGCCAGCGCGCCCTCGTCCACGCCGGCCTCCAGCAGCCTCGACGCGAGCGGCAGCGGCCGGTCGCGCGGGTCGTGCAGCGCGGCGTCCACCTGTGCGGCGGTCGCCACGCCGCGCCGGATCAGCAGCTCGCCGATGCGCGGTACCACGCCCCCTCCCCCCGACCCGCAGGGCGGGTCGAGGCGGATTCTAGGCGGCGGAGGCGACCGGCGACGTCCCACGACGCCGCGACCCTCGACGCCCCGTCGTGCCGGCGGGGGAGGCGCGCGCGGGCGGGTTCACCCTCCCTCGACTCCGCGCGGCGATCGCCGCGCTCGGCACGTGCTCTCAGCCCACCGTGTCGGCGTAGGTCATGACGAGGTACATGACCGTCTCGACGTCGGCCCGGCTCCGGTACACGTGCGGCGCGTCGGCCTGGAACACGATCGCGTCCCCCGGCCCGAGCTGCTCCTTGCGACCGGGGACCTCGATCTCCACCGCGCCCGCGGCGACCACCAGGTTCTCGATGGTCCCGGGGTTGTGCGCGTCGGCGCGCTCCACGCTGCCCGGCGCCATGCGCAGCTCGTAGAACTCGACCCGGCGAGGCTCGTCGAACGGGAACAGGGCCCGCGACGAGTAGGTGCCGTCGTGGCTGCTCAGCACCTTGGCGTGCTCGGCCCGGAGCACGTGCAGGCCGCCGCTGCTGCGGGCGGTGATGAGCGCCGAGAACGGGACGCCCAGCGCGGACGAGATCTTCCAGAGCACGTTGATGGTCGGGGCGCTCTGGCCGAGCTCGATCTGGCCCAGCATGGCGCGCGACACCCCGGAGAGCTTCGAGAGCTTCTCCAGCGACAGGTCGCGCTGGGTGCGCAGCCGGCGGAGGTTCGTCCCGACGACCGGCGTCAGGTCCTTGCCGGCGGGCGCCACCTCGCCCGGCTCGGGGGCGGAGCGGGCGTCCGGCGCCGCGGCCGGCCGGCGGGAGCGCTTCTGCGTGTCGCGGGCGGTCTTCATGAACCGATGGTTTTCCGTTACAACGGAGGCGTTGTCAACGCGCTCCGCCAGCGCCGCCGGCCCGTGGCGGCTCACCCTCGTCACCGACCCGGACGACTGCAACCTCGCCTGCGCCATGTGCCCGTGCGGTGCGGCCCGGGCGCGCGGCGGGCCGCGCGCGCCGCCGCGGCGGATGGCGCCGGCGCTCGCGCTCGGTGTGCTGGAGGAGCGGCGCGGCAGCCCGCTGCGCGAGCTCATCCCCTCCACCATGGGGGAGCCGCTGCTCTGGCCGGCGCTGCCGGAGCTGCTCGCGCGCGCGGCGGCGCTCGGCCTCCGGGGCAACGTCACCACCAACGGCACCTTCCCCGGCCGCGGCGCCGCCGGCTGGGCGGAGGTCCTGGTGCCGGCCTGCCGCGACGTCAAGATCTCCTGGAACGGCGCCACCCCCGCGACCGCCGCGGCGGTGATGCCGGGCCTCGACCTCGACGCCGCGGTCGAGGCCGTCCGGGCCCTGGTGGCCGCGCGCGACCGGCACGCGGCGCGGGGCGGCGCGCGCTGCAGCGTCTCGTTCCAGGTGACCGCGCGAGAGGACAACGTGGCGGAGCTGCCCGGCATCGTGCGGCTGGCCGCGCGGCTCGGCGTCGATCGCGTGAAGCTGAACCAGCTCCAGGTGCGCAGCCCCGACCTGGCGGCGCTGTCGCTGCGCCGCAGCCCCGGGGCCATCGCGCGCTGGAACGCCGCGGCGCGGGCGGTGCGCGAGGCGGCCGCGGAGGCGCTCGCGCGCCACGGGCGCGCCCCGGCGCTCGAGAACGCCGTCGAGCTGGCGCCGGATCCCGCCGCTCCGGCGCCGCGCGGCCCGTGCCCGTTCGCGGGGCGGGAGGCCTGGATCCACCCCGACGGCCGCCTGGCGCCCTGCCCGCACCCCGCCGCCGCCGCCGGCGGGCTGGGCGACTTCGGCTCGGTGGCCGACGCGCCGCTCGGCGCGCTGTGGGCGGCGCCGGCGTTCCGGGCGTTCGTCGCGCCCGGTCCGGGGGGTCACCCGGTTCACCCGCTGTGCGACGGGTGCGCCTTCCGGCGCCCCGGCGGCGCCTGACGCGCCCGGGGCGTGCGCGCGCGCCCCCACGGCGGCGCGGCCTCGGTTAAGGTCGGCGGGTGACCGAGCCGCTCCCCACCGCCATCGCGCTCACCGCCACCGCGCTCCTGCTCGGCCTGAGCGTCCTCTCCTCCCGCACCTCCGGACGGCTGGGCGTCCCGTTCGCGCTGCTGTTCCTGGCGGTGGGCATCCTGGCGGGCTCGGAGGGCGTCGGCGGGATCGCCTTCGCCGACTACCACCTCACCTTCCGGGTGGGCACGGTGGCGCTGGTGCTGATCCTGTTCGAGGGCGGCCTCAGCACCGACGTGCGCGGGCTGCGCCAGATCCTGGCGCCCGCCGCGCTGCTCGCCACCGCCGGCGTGGCCGGCACCGCCGCGCTCACCGCGCTGGGCGCGCGCGCGTTCGGCCTGCCCTGGTCGGAGGCGCTGCTGCTCGGCGCCATCGTCTCCTCCACCGACGCCGCGGCGGTGTTCTCCGCGCTGCGCAACGCCGGGGTGCGGGTGCGCCCGCGCGTGGCGCACCTGCTCGAGGTCGAGTCGGGCGGCAACGACCCGATGGCCGTGATCCTCACGCTCGCCGTGACGCAGGTCCTCGCGTCCGGCGAGCCGGTGCGCTGGACCATCCTGCTGGAGATCGCGCTCCAGCTCGCGGTCGGGCTCGCCGCCGGCGTGGGCATCGGCCTGGGCGGGCGCTGGCTCCTGCGCCGCGCGCACCTCGCCGCGAGCGGGCTCTACCCGGTCCTGACGCTGTCGATCGCGCTGTTCGCGTTCGGCGCGCCCACGCTGCTGTGGGGCAGCGGCTTCGTGGCGGTGTACGCGGCCGGGATCACGCTCGGCGCGGGCCAGCTCCCGTACCTGCCCGGCCTGCGCCGCGTGCACGACGCCATGGCCTGGTTCAGCCAGGTGGCGATGTTCCTGCTCCTCGGCCTGCTGGTGTTCCCGTCGCGGGTGGCGGCGGTCGCCGGCCCCGGGCTCGCGATCGGCCTGCTGCTCGCGTTCGTGGCGCGGCCGCTGGTGGTGGTGCTCATGCTGCTGCCGTTCCGGATGCCGGCGCGCGAGGTGGCCTTCATCTCCTGGGTCGGGCTGCGCGGCGCGGTGCCCATCATGCTCGCCACCACGCCGGTGCTGGCCGGGCTCCCGTTCGCGGAGCACGTCTTCGACCTGGTCTTCTTCGTGGTGGTGGTGAGCACGGTGGTGCAGGGCTCGACCATCGCCTGGCTCGCGCGGAAGCTCGGCCTCGAGACCGCGGGGCCGCCCCCGCCGCGCGCCGTCCTCGAGATCGTGTCCACCCAGCAGCTCGGCGGCGAGGTCGCCTCGTACTACGTCGAGCCCGCGAGCGCCGTCGCCGGCTCGCGCATCTCGGAGCTGCCGTTCCCGGAGGGCTCGACCGTGATGCTGGTGGTCCGCGGCCGCGAGCTGGTGGCGGCGCGCGGGCGGACCGTGCTCCAGCCCGGCGACCACGTCTACGTGTTCGCCCCGCCGGACGAGAAGCCGTTCGTGCAGCTCCTGTTCGGCCGCGAGGAGGAGGGCTGAGCCGGCCGAGCCGCGCCGTCAGGTGCGCGAGGCGCGGATGGCGTCCTCGAGCTCGTTCGGCGGCGGCCGGGCGGTGGGGTCGCGGGGGAAGTGCTCGGCGAGCCGGGCGCCGCACTGGGCGATCGCCTCGACGAAGCCGCGCCCCGGCTCGCCGGCGCGCATCCCGGCCACCAGCGCCGCGACCGCGCGGTCCCAGCCCGCGTCGCCCATCTTCTCGTGGATGCCGCGGTCGCCCAGGATCACCGCCTCGCGCTCGAACAGCGACGCGAACACCAGCACACCGGTGCCCTCCGCGGTCCGGTGCAGCCCGTTCTCGTGGAACGCGCGCACCGCCCGCGCGCGCACCGCCTGGTCGAGCGCGCGCGCGCCGGCGAGCCGGCGCTCCACCGGATCCCACATCGAGAGCCACGCGCCGAGCAGGCCGGCCGCGAGCTGGACGAGCGGCAGCTCGGCCAGCGTGACCGGGAGGTGCAGCGCCAGCACCGCCGCGGAGGCGATCGCGGCCGCGAGGAGCGCGCCGCGGTAGCGGACCTCCGGGTACGGATCGCTCTTCTCCACCACCACCGGGACGATCTGGCCGCGCGAGAGCGCCTCGGCGCGCCCGACCGCCTCCGCGATGCGCCGGCGGGCCGCCTCGTCGAACTGCAGCTCGAGCTTCACGCGCGCCTCCTCACCAGCGCCCCGAGGCGCCGCCGCCCGAGAACCCGCCCCCGCCGCCGGACCAGCCGCCGCCGCCCCCGCCGAAGCCGCCCCCTCCCCACGGCCCGCCGCCGCCCCAGGGCCCGCCGCCGCCCCACCACAGCGAGCGGCGCCGGCGAGGGCCGAAGCCGGTCAGGACCCGGATCACGAACGCGACCACGAACAGGAGCAGCACGAACAGCGAGGGCACGCGCACCTGGGGCCGGACCGCCCGGCGCGTGTCCACGCCCTGCGGCAGCGCGCCCAGCGCCCCCAGGACCTGCACGCCGGCGTCGTAGAGCCCGTCCCCGTAGCGCTGCTGCCGGAACGCGGGGGCGATGACGCCGCGGATGATGCGCGAGGACTGCACGTCGGTGAGGCCGCCCTCCAGGCCGCCGCCCACCTCGATGCGCACCTGGCGGTCCTCGACCGCGACCGTCACCAGCACGCCGTCGTCCTTGCCGCGCGTCCCGATCTTCCAGGCCTCGGCGACGCGGATCGAGTAGTCCTCGATGGGCTCGCCCTCGAGCGTGCGCACCAGCAGGTACTGG
>NZ_BAZG01000174.1 GCF_000964525.1 Anaeromyxobacter sp. PSR-1 | reverse complement strand
CGCGTCGAGCGCGCGCTCGCGCTGCTCGGCTGACCGCCCGGCCTGCGCCGGCCCGGCGCCGTGGCCCCCGGCGAGCGCCGGGGCGGCCGGGTGCGCGCCAGCGCCCACCCACGCGGGTGAGCGATGGTGGACCTGGGCCGAATGTCACGGGATTATGCGCTCGGTCTCCTTGTTTCCCGACGGGCGAGCGCGCGAAGCGTGAAATACGCGGTCCGCTGCCCCGTAGGGCCGGGCACGCACATGACCGCATCCGAGCTTTCCACCGACGGCTCCATCCTCCTCCGCGCGCTCGCGGTGCCGCAGCACGGGTTCTCGCTCGTGACGACGCGCCGCCGCGCCGGCCTCGCGCTCGCGCTCGCCACCGCCGCCGCGCTCGCCACCGCGGCCGCGGTGCTCCCGAGCACCGACTTCGGGGCCGCTTCCCTGGCGGCCGACCGCGGCCCGGACGGCGCCGAGCTCACCGTCAGCCAGCGCGAGGAGAACGCCACCACCGCGCGCAAGCTCGGCCTCATCGCCGGCTGGGCCGGCGCCGCCACGCTGCCGGCGCTGCTCGCGGTGGCCGCCGCGGGCTGCCTGTTCGTCGGGTTCCGCGTGGCCGGGTCGCGCCCGGACTTCAAGGCCACGCTGGCGGTGACCGCGCACGGCATGCTGCCGGTGTGGCTGGGCGGGCTGCTCGCCATCCCGGCCGCGCTGGTCCACGCGCCGCTCGCGCCGGCGGACGTGCCGCGCCTGGTGCCGTCGAGCCTGGCCGCGCTCGTCCCCTCGGCGCCGCCGCCGCTCGCCGCCGCGCTCGGCGCCGCCGACCTCTTCACCGTGTGGGCGCTCGCGCTGGTGGCGCTCGGCATGGCCCGCGCCGCCGGGACCTCGCGGCTGCGCGCCGCGGCGGTGACGCTGGTGCTCTTCGCCGCCTACGTGGCGCTCTTCGAGGTGGTCCCCGCCGCGCTGTCGGCGGGCGGCCCCGGCCCCCGCTAGCACAAGGACCCGAGACCCGCATGCGCTCCCTCGCCGCCGCGCTCCTCCTCGCCCTCGCCTCCGCGACGCGCGCCGAGGGGCCCATCACGCTCGACGACGCGCTCGCGCAGGCCGCGCGCGCGAACGCCGACCTCTCCATGGCGCGCGCCGACCGCGGCATCGCCGCCGCCGACCGCGGCCAGGCCCGCGCGGCGGTGCTGCCGCGCCTCGACCTCGACGCCGGCTTCGGCCACAGCTTCATCGGCCGCGCCACCGGCGCCGGCGCGCTCATCGACCCCATCACCGGGCAGGTGACGGTGGTCGGCGCCGCGAGCGACTCCGAGGCCTACAGCGCCTCGCTCTCGCTCTCGCAGCCGCTCTTCGACTGGGCCCGGTTCAAGGACCTCGACCGCGCCCGCTGGGGCGCCCGCGCCAGCGACCGCGGCTACGACGAGACCGCGCTCTCCGTGTCCTTCGAGGTCACCCGCCGCTTCTACGACCTCGTGAAGCAGGAGCGGAGCCTGGAGGTGCTGCAGAAGACCGTGACGCGCTCGCAGGAGCTGGTGGACCGCGCCGAGGCGCTGTTCACGGCGGGGCGCGCCCCGAAGAGCGACACCTACTCGGCCCGCGTGAACCTGCAGAACGACCGGATCGCGGTGGAGGGGCAGCGCATCCGCGTGGCGCAGGCGCGCACCGCGCTGGCGCAGGTGCTGGGGCGCGTGGACGCCGAGGCGATCTCGGTGGTCGCGCCCGCGGCCATCGACGCGCCCGGCGTCCCCGGCGCCGAGCCCCCGCCCGCCGACGCGCTCCTCGCCCGCGCCCGCGAGCGCCGCCCGGCGGTGCTGGCCCAGGCGGCCTCCGTGCACGCGGCCCGCGCCGCGGTCGGCGGCGCGCAGGCCGGCTACCTGCCCACGGTCTCGGCGGTGGGCTCCTACGCGCGCCAGGGCACCGTGCTCGGCGGCCAGGGCGGCGTCTACGGCGATCCCGCGCGCGACTACAGCGCCTCCGCGCAGGTGGTCCTGTCGTGGAACCTGTTCGAGGGGTTCGGCACCTCCGCCCGCGTGCAGCGCGCCTCGGCCTCGCTCGACCGCGCCCGCGCCGACGAGGACCGCACGCTGCAGGCGGTCGCGAAGGAGATCGGCGACGCGCGGGCGGCGGCGGTGGCGCTCGCGCAGCAGGTGGCGCTCGCCACCGACACGCTCTCCATCGCGCAGCAGTCCCTGGCGCTCGCCACCGAGCGGCTGGAGGCGGGCCTCGCCAACCAGCTCGAGCTCCGCGACGCGAACCTGAAGCTGACGCAGGCGGAGCTCTCGCTCCTGGAGTCCCGCATCGATCACGCCGTGGCGATCGCCGACCTGGCGCGCGCCGCGGGAGGAACGCTCTAGATGGCCACGCAGAACCCGCTCCCGATGCCCTCTCCCGACCACGCCGCGCCGGCCCCGGAAGGCCCGGTGCTGGCCGCCCTCCCGCCGCAGCCGCGCATGAGCTGGACGAAGCGGATCGTCGCCGGCCTGTTCGTGGCGGCGGTGGTCGCCATCACCGTCTCGGCGCTCCGTCCCAAGCCGCCGCCGCCCATCGGCATCCAGGCGGTGGCCGCGAAGCGCGGGCCCATCACCCGCCTCGTCACCGCCGCGGGCAAGCTCCAGGCGGCCACCGAGGTGAAGCTCTCCGCGAACGTCTCGGGCGACCTGCTCGAGCTCGACGCGCACGAGGGCGACCTGGTGAAGAAGGGCCAGGTGCTCGGCAAGGTGGACTCGCGGCGCTACACCGCGCAGGTGGCGCAGCAGACCGCCGCGCGCGCCAGCGCCGCCGCCGACGTCGAGCTGGAGAAGGTGAAGGTCGCGCAGCTCGAGCAGGAGCTGGCCCGGGTGGAGCGGCTGGTGAAGACCGGCAACGCCAGCGCGGCCGAGCTCGACACCGCCCGCTCCAACCTCGGCGCCGAGCGGGCCCGCCAGCAGGCGGCGGTCGAGCGGGTCGCCCAGGCCGAGGCGGCGCTCAGCGAGGCGCGCCACGCGCTCTCGCTCACCACGCTCGCCTCGCCCATCGACGGCGTCATCACCAAGCGCCAGAAGACCGCGGGCGAGCGCGTGCGCGGCTCGGACCTGTCCGAGGACGTGGTGCTCATCATCTCCACGCTCTCCAAG
Organism: Anaeromyxobacter sp. PSR-1; assembly: GCF_000964525.1. Taxonomy (GTDB): domain Bacteria; phylum Myxococcota; class Myxococcia; order Myxococcales; family Anaeromyxobacteraceae; genus Anaeromyxobacter. The sequence continues at coordinate 6,317 of NZ_BAZG01000174.1, read as the reverse complement.
ATGGAGGCGAAGATCGAGGTGGGCGAGCACGAGGTGGTCTACGTGAAGGAGGGCGACACCGCCGAGGTCGAGATCGACGCCTTCCCGGACCAGAAGTTCCCGGCCACGGTGGTGGAGGTGGCGCGCAACGCCACCGTGAAGAACCAGGGCACCGAGGGCGAGGTGACCACCTTCTTCGTGCGGCTCGCGCTCGACCACCCGGTCCAGAACGCGCTGCCCGGCATGAGCGCGCAGGCGTCCATCGCCACCGACACGCGCGAGAGCGCCATCGTGGTGCCCATCCAGGCGGTGACCGTGCGGCCCGAGCGCGAGCTGACCGGCGCCGGCCCCGCGCCGGAGGGCCCGCCCGCCGCGGCGCAGGGCGCCGGGCAGAAGAAGGCCAAGCGCGATCCGCTGCGCAAGGTGGTGTTCGTGATCGAGGACGGGGTGGCGAAGATCCGCCCGGTCGAGACCGGCCTCGCCAGCGACACCGAGCTCGAGATCACCTCCGGCCTGAAGGAGGGCGAGAAGGTGGTGGAGGGGCCGTACCGCGTCCTCTCGCGCGAGCTCGCCGACGGCAAGCGCGTCAACGAGGAGCCGCTGGGCGGCAAGCCGGGCGCCGGCGGGAAGAAGGGGTAGCCGTGGCCGAGCCGCTCATCGTCGTCGAGGAGCTTCACCGGCACTACGTGGTGGGCGGCGAGACCGTGCGCGCGCTCGACGGCGTGTCGTTCACCATCGAGCGCGGGGAGTGGGTCGCGATCGTGGGCCAGTCCGGCTCGGGCAAGTCCACGCTCATGAACCTGCTCGGCTGCCTGGACACGCCCAGCGCCGGCGTCTACCGCCTGAACGGCTCGGACGTGGAGGGGCTCGCCGACGACCAGCTCGCCGACCTGCGCAACCGCGAGATCGGGTTCGTGTTCCAGACGTTCCAGCTGCTGCCGCGGGCGAGCGCGGTGCAGAACGTGGAGCTGCCGCTCGTGTACCGCGGGGTGCCGCGGCGCGAGCGCCGCGCCCGCGCCGAGGCGGCGCTGCGCGCGGTGGGCCTCGCGAACCGCATGACCCACCGGCCCAACGAGCTGTCCGGCGGCCAGCGGCAGCGCGTGGCCATCGCCCGCGCGCTGGTGGGCGAGCCGTCGATCCTGCTCGCCGACGAGCCCACCGGCAACCTCGACTCCGCCACCGGCGAGGAGATCATCCGGCTCTTCTCCGAGCTGCACCAGCGCGGCCACACCATCATCCTCGTCACCCACGAGCCGCGGCTGGCGGCGCGCTGCCCGCGCGCCATCCGCCTGTCCGACGGCCGGGTGGTGGGCGACGGCCCCGGCGCCGAGGTGGCGGCGCTGTCCGGCGCCCGGGCGGTCCACGCATGAACCGCGTCACCCGGGCCTTCGTCCGCGCCGGCGCGGAGCTCGCGGAGGCGGTGCGCATCGCGCTCGGGTCGCTCGTCGGCGCGCGGCTGCGCAGCTTCCTCACCACGCTCGGCATCGTCATCGGCGTCATGACGGTGATCGCGATCGTCGCCATCATCCAGGGGCTGAACCGCTCGTTCGAGGGGCAGATCGCGAACCTGGGCGCGAACACGCTCTACGTCTCCAAGTTCGCCTGGCTGGCGCAGGGCCGCGGCGAGTGGTGGGAGATGCGGAACCGCAAGGACCTGGGCAAGCGCGAGCTGGCCGCGGTGGAGCGCGAGGTGACGCTCGCCACGGCGGTGGCGCCGCAGGCCGGCACCCGCGGCACGGTCACCCGGCTCGACAAGGAGCTGTCCGGGGTCCAGCTCATCGGCACGAACGCGCGCTACCTCGACACCGGCGCCGGCTCGGTGCAGGCGGGGCGCTTCCTCACCGACACCGACGTGGACCTCGAGCGCGCCGTCGCGGTGCTGGGCCACGCGGTGGCGGAGCGGCTGTTCCCGGGCGCCTCGCCGGAGAGCGTCCTCGGCCAGCGGGTCACGCTGGAGGGCCACCCGTTCACGGTGGTGGGGGTGATGGCGAAGCGCGGGCAGATGCTCGGCATGGACATGGACAGCAACGTGACCATGCCGTTCACCACGTTCCTGCGCGACCTCGGCTCGAAGCGCTCGCTCAACCTGGCGGTGGCGTCCGCGCCGGAGGACCTCTCCGCGCTCGAGGACCAGATCGTCGGCGTGCTGCGCCGGGTCCGGCACGTCCCGCCCGACAAGAAGGACGACTTCGCCATCAACCGGCAGGAGCAGTTCCTGCGCATCTACCGCCAGCTCACCGGCGCGCTGTACGGCGTCGCCATCGGCGTGGGGCTCATCACGCTGGTGGTGGGCGGCATCGGCATCATGAACATCATGCTGGTGTCGGTGACCGAGCGGACCCGCGAGATCGGGGTGCGGCGGGCGCTCGGCGCCCGGCGGCGCACCATCCTGCTCCAGTTCCTGATCGAGTCGTCGGTGGTGGCCGCGCTGGGCGGCGCGGTGGGCACCACGCTCGGCCTCGGGGTGGCGCAGCTCGTGGCGCTGCTCACGCCGCTCGCGGCGGCGGTGACGCCCTCGGCGGTGGCGCTGGGGCTCGGCTTCTCCGCGGGCGTGGGCCTGCTGTTCGGCTCGTGGCCGGCCTGGCGCGCGGCGCGCCTCGATCCGGTCGAGGCGCTGAGGTACGAATGAACGCCTTCCTCGACACGCTGGCGATGGCCTTCGGCACGCTGCGCGGCAACGTGCTGCGCTCGATGCTGACCTTGCTCGGCATCGTGATCGGCGCCTGCACGGTGGTGGCGATGATGTCGCTCACCGAGGGGCTCCGCCTCAAGATGACGAGCGACTTCGCCATGCTCGGCGCCGGCGCGTTCCAGGTCCAGAAGTGGCCGCACATGAACTTCGGGCCGATCGACTGGCGCAAGTACGAGCGGCGCCCGCCGCTCACCCGCGAGCAGGGCGAGGCGCTCCGGTCGCTGCCGCACGTGAAGTTCGTGTCGATCGAGGAGTACCCGACCGGCGACGGCGGCGCGGTGGTGCTCTCCACGCCGGAGCGGGCCACCCGGCGCGAGATCTCCATCGGCGGCGTGCTCCCCGACTACGAGCCCGCCAACGGCGTCACCGTCGGCCAGGGCCGGTTCATCAGCACCACCGACGTGCTGCTCGGGCGCCGGGTGACGTTCGTGGGGACCGACGTGGTGGACGTGCTGTTCCCGAAGATGGACCCCATCGGCCGCGAGGTGCGCATCCGCGGCGTGCCCTTCGAGATCATCGGCGTCTCGGTGAAGCAGGGCAGCATCTTCGGCCAGTCGAAGGACTCCTGGGCGGTGGTGCCCTGGACCGCCTACGAGGTCGCGTTCGGGCGGAACCGGAACAACAACATCGCCATCCAGGCCACCTCGGCGGAGGACCTGCCGCTCGCCATGGACGAGGTGGTCGCGGCGCTGCGGCGGCTGCGCGGGCTCGGGCCGCAGGACGAGAACGACTTCGAGCTGTTCTCGAACGACACCTCGGCGGAGATGTTCGACAACCTGGCGCGGATGGTGGGCGCGGCCACGTTCGGCGTGTGCGCGCTGGCGCTGCTGGTCGGCGGCATCGGGGTCATGAACATCATGCTCGTCTCGGTGACAGAGCGGACCCGGGAGATCGGCGTCCGGATGGCCCTGGGCGCCCGGCGCGGCCGCATCCTGATGCAGTTCCTGCTCGAGTCGATCACGCTGTCCGGCCTCGGCGGTCTGGTGGGCGTGCTGGTCGGCGCCGGCCTGGCCCTGGGGGCCCGGGCCGTGTTCGACGTTCCCGCGAGCATCCCGGCCTGGGCGGTGATACTCTCCCTCGCCTCCGCCTGCGGGGCCGGGCTGCTGTTCGGCATCTACCCGGCCGCCCGAGCCTCGAAGCTCGACCCGGTGGAGGCGATGCGGATCGAATAGGAGAGCGGCGGCGCGTGGACAGAGCGAAGGTGATGAGAGAGGTACGGGGCTGGACGCTCACCATCCTCGCGGTGCTCGCCTTCCGGACGTTCCTCTACGAGGCCGTCTACATCCCGTCGGGCTCGATGCTGCCGACGCTGGAGATCGGCGACTACGTCATCGTGGAGAAGTGGGCCTACGGCGCGCGGCTGCCGTTCACGCCGACCGCGCAGGCCACCTGGGCGACCCCGAAGCGCGGCGACATCGTGGTGCTGCTCGCGCCCCCGGGGAACCCGCGCGACGACGACCTCATCAAGCGGGTGGTGGCGGTCGGCGGCGACACGGTCGAGATCGTGGACGGGCACCTGGTGCTGAACGGCCAGCCCGTGCCCCGCGAACGGATCGCCGGCTCGTGCAGCTACTGGGACCGCCCCGAGGGCTCCGGCTGGCGCGAGGAGCCCTGCGTGGACGCGGTCGAGCAGCTCGGGCCGCACCGCTACCACACGTACTGCACCCCGTACCAGGAGTGCGGGGACGTGCCGCCGCAGAAGGTGCCGGAGGGCACGGTGTGGCTCGCCGGCGACCACCGCGACCACTCCGCCGACAGCCGCGTGTTCGGCCCCGTCCCCGTCGGCCGCATCAAGGGCCGCGCCTGGATCGCGCTCGCGTCCTGGGGTCCGGGCGGGCCGAGATGGAATCGGCTGTTTCACTTCGTGAATCATTAGCCACGAGGGCTGCGCAGGCAGTTCGGGCGCCCGAACCGGAGGCGGGTGCACGCCCTGAGCTCGCCCGAGGGCGAGCCGGCGTGGCTTCGAGGGCGCTGCGGCGGCCGGAGCGCTTCCGCGTGACCGCCCGTCCTCGGGCCTCTCGCAAGCCGATCTCGCCCCCACGGTTCCGGCACGCCGAACCGGACCGGGACGCCCTCGCTCCCTCGAAGCCCGTCCGCCACGCCGCGGACGCCGCTTCCTCTTCGAAGCCCTTTCCAGCCCCCACGATCTGCATGGCCTCGTACGACGGGGAGCGCCCCCTCACCCTCCGTACAACCCGCGCACCGTCTCGATCGTGTCCGCGTCCTCGGGGCGCTTGTCCTCGCGGTAGCGCTTCACCCGCGCGAAGCGGAGGGCGAGGCCGCCGGGGTAGCGGGGGCTGGCCTGGATCCCGTCGAACGCGACCTCCACCACCAGCTCCGGGCGCACGGGGACCTGCCACGCGTCGAGCGGACCCTCCGCCAGCGCCTTCAGGCGCTCGGTCTGCCACGCGAGCATGGCGTCGGTCATCCCCTTGAACGTCTTTCCGAGCATCACGAAGCCGCCGCCGGCGGGGTCGCGCGCGCCGAGGTGGAGGTTGGACAGCCAGCCGCTGCGCCGTCCGCTGCCCCACTCCGCGGCGAGCACCACCAGGTCGAGCGTGTGCGCGCGCTTCACCTTCAGCCACGCGGCGCCGCGGCGGCCGGCCTCGTAGGGCGCGTCGAGCGCCTTCGCCACCACGCCCTCCTGGCCGCGGGCGAGGGCGTCCTCGAGGAACGCGCGCGCCTCCGCGGGATCGCGGGTGACGAGGCGGGGCACGCGGCGGTCCGCGGGGACGGCCCGCTCGAGCGCCGCCCAGCGCTCGCGCTCGGGGCGCGCCAGCAGCTCGGCGCCGCCGGCCACCAGCGCGTCGAAGAAGAACGCGGTCAGCGGCAGCTCGGGCGCGAGCCGCTCCACGTCCAGCTTCCGCCCGAAGCGGCGCATGGTGACCTGGAACGGCTCGGGCGTGCCGTCGGCGCGGAGCGCGATGGCCTCGCCGTCGAGCACGAGCAGCGGCTCGGGCGCGGCGCGCAGGAGCGCCACCACCTCCGGCACCGCCGCGGTCACGTCGCGCAGCGAGCGCGAGAACACCCGCACCTCGCCGCCGTCGCGGTGCGCCTGGATCCGCGCGCCGTCCAGCTTCCACTCCAGCGCCGCCTCCCCGCCGAGCGCCCGGAGCGCCTCGTCCACGTCCGCCGCGGTCTGCGCCAGCATGGGCGACACGGGCTCCCCCACCCGCAGCCGGAAGCGCGCGAGGCCCGCGGCGCCCTCGGCGAGCGCCGCCTCGGCCACGGGCGGGAGCGCGCCGGCGAGCATGGCCGCGCGCCGGACCTCGCCCGCGGGGAGCCCCGCCGCCCGCGCCACCGCGTCGGCGAGGACCCCCTCCAGCGCGCCCTGCCGCAGCTCGCCGAGGAGGAGCGCCGCGAGGAACCGCCGCTCGGGATCGCCGGCGCGGGCGAGGAGCGCGTCGAGCGCCGCGCGCCGCGCCCCGCCCGACCCGGGGCCGGCCGCGGCCGCGATCCGGCGGAGCGCCGCGTCCACCTCCGCGACCGTGAGGCCCGGCCCGCCGCCCTCCCGCGGCGCGGCCTCGAGCGCCGCCCGCACGGTGGCGGCGCCGATCCCGATGCGCCCGCCGGGCAGGTCGCCGGCGAGCCAGCTCGCGCCCACGGCGCGCTCCTCCGGCGCGAGCCGGCGGAGCGCCTCGGCGAG
>NZ_BAZG01000175.1 GCF_000964525.1 Anaeromyxobacter sp. PSR-1 | reverse complement strand
CCAGCGCCCGGTCGTGGCGCGCCAGCAGCAGCGCGCCGCTCGTGTCGCGATCGAGCCGGTGCGCCAGGCCGGGCGCGGCGCGGCCGTCCACGTCGAACGCGCCGAGGCGGCTCGCCGCCGCGACGGCCGACGCGCCGCCGGGCGCCGCCGCCTCCACCGCGAGCCCGGGCGGCTTCGCCACCACCAGGCAGTCCGGGTCGTCGTACAGCACCGCCAGCGCCGGGCCCGCCGCCCCGGCCGCGCGCGGCGCGGGGCGCTCGACCGCCACCTCCTCGCCGCCGAACAGCTTGCGGTGCGGCGAGCAGGCCTTCCCCCGGATGCGCACCCGGCCCGTCTCCACCAGCCAGCGGGTGCGCTCCGCGGTCGCGCCGAGCGCGGCGGCCAGCCAGCGGTCCAGCCGGGCGCCGGCCGCCTCGCGGGGCACGCGCAGGAGCTCCGGCGCGGCGGGCGCACCCACCGTGAACGGCCCCCTTCTTCCGGGCCCCGCGGGGCCGCGACCCGGTCTAGAACGATCCGAACCCTTCACGGAGGACACCGGGATGAAGCTCTACTACGCGCCGCGCACGCGGGCCACCCGCCCCCGCTGGCTGCTGGAGGAGATGGGCGTTCCCTACGAGCTGGTCCGGCTCGACCGCGCCGCCGGCGCGCTGCGCACGCCGGAGCACCTCGCCCGCCACCCGCTGGGCCGCGTGCCGGTGCTGGAGGACGGCGAGGTCCGCATCTTCGAGTCGGCCGCGATCTGCCTGTGGCTCGCCGAGCGCTTCCCGGAGAAGGGGATGCTCCCGCCGGCCGGCACGCCGGGCCGCGCGCTCACCTACCAGTGGCTGTTCTTCGCCATGGACGAGCTGGAGCCGCCGCTCGAGGCGCTGCACGGGCTGCTCCGGCCGCCCGAGGGGGAGCGCGACGCGGCCGCGATCGAGGCCGAGAAGGCCCGGTTCCTGGAGGGCGCGCGCGTCCTCGACCTCGCGCTCCGGACCCGCCCGTTCCTCGCCGGCGACGCGTTCGGCGTGGCCGACCTGGTGACCGGCGCGGTGGCCTCCTGGGGCAAGGCGCTGGTGGGCGGCATCGACGGCATGCCGGCGCTGGCGGCCTGGCTCGCCGGCGTGAAGGCGCGGCCCGCCTGGAAGCGGGCCATCGCGGACTGATTCGCGCACGGCGGGCTACGCGCGGCCCCCGCGCGGCGCAGCCGCGCCCGCGGGGACCTCGCGCGAGCCCGCGAACGCGGGCGCGCGAGGTCACGGGACCCGCGCAGCCGGGTGGGGCCCCGCGGCCCCGTCGACAGGCTCAGGGTCCGTGGGGCGGGGCGCAGCCCCGTCAGAACCTCGCTGAACGACAGCGTGAGCCGCGCCAGCGGCTCACGCGCTGTCGTTCAGCGCGCCGCCGCCGCCGCCGTGGGCTTCACGGTGCCGTCGGCGTCCACGAGCTGGATCTGCCCGAGGCCGATCTCGCGCAGCCCGGGCTCGATCTTGGCGCGGTCGCCGATGATCACCCAGGTGACGCGGTCCGGCTCCACCATGCGGGCCGCGTCGGCGAGGTCCTTCGGGCCGAGCGCGGCCACCTTCTGCGCGAAGCCGTCGAAGTAGCGATCGTCGAAGCCGAAGCGGACGATCTGCGCGATGGACCGGGCCACCGCCCGCGAGGTCTCCCAGCGGCCGGGCAGCGACAGCGTGAGCGTGCCCCGCGCCACGGCCGCCTCCTCGGCGGTGATGGGCTTCGCGCCGCGGATGCCGGCCAGCTCCTTGCGGATCTCCAGCACCGTCTCCCTGGTCTTGTCGGCCTGCACCGGGGCGAGCGCGAAGAACGGCCGCTGCCCGCGGGCGTCGGTGAGCAGCGCCCGGGCGCCGTACGACCAGTGCTTGTCCTCGCGCAGGTTCATGTTGAGGCGCGAGGTGAACGCGCCGCCCAGCACCGTGTTCATGGCGGTCTGCGCGATCTCCTCGGGGTTCGCCCGCGGCGGGGCGACCTGGCCCGCGATCACCACCGACTGGATCGACCCGGGCCGGTCGAGCAGGAACACCCGCTGCCCCGCCGGCAGCGCCACCTGCGCCAGGTTCTTCCTCGGGACGTCGCCCGCCTTCCAGCCGCCCAGCAGCCGCTCCAGCTTCGGCACGATCTCCGCGGCGGTGGTGTCGCCCACCACCACCAGCGTGGCGTTGTTCGGCTTCACCCAGGTGGCGTGCCAGCGCGCCGCGTCCGCGCGGGTGAGCTTCCCGACCGTGGCCGCGGTGCCGGAGCCGGTGAGCGGGTTGGAGTAGGCGTGCCCCTCGCCGTAGAGCAGGCGCGGCAGGATGCGGAACGCGGCCGTCACCGGCTGCGCCGCCTCCTGCCCGAGGCCCGCGAGCTGCTGGGCCTTCAGCCGCTCGAAGTCGGCCTCCGGGAACACCGGGTTCACCACCACGTCGGCGAACAGCGAGAGCGACGCGTCGAGGTTCGCGCGCAGCGCCGCCATGCTCACCAGCGAGGTGTCGAGGTCCGCGCCGGTCTCCAGGCGCGCCCCGAGCCGCTGGAGCGTGTCGGAGATCTCCAGCGCGGAGCGCGCGCGGGTGCCCTCGTCCAGCATGGCCGTCGCGAGCTTCGCGAGCCCGGGCGCGCCGTGCTGGTCGGAGGCGTAGCCCGCGTCCACCAGCAGGTCGAGCTGCACGTCCGGGACCGCGTGGCGCTCCGCCACCACGACCTTCAGGCCGTTGGAGAGCTGGTGGCGCGTGAACGCCGGGAAGCGGGGCGCCGGCGCCGGCCCGGGCTCGGGCCGCACCTTGCGATCGGCGCCGGTGGCGGCGGCGTGGAGCTCGGGGAACGGCAGCACCGAGAGCACGTAGACGCCGTCGGAGAGCCAGCGGCGGCAGGCGTCGCGGACCTGGGCGGCGGTGGCCGAGCGGATGCGCCCGAGCCGGGTGCGGTAGGCGTCCGGCGTCCCGCCGTAGACCTGGTTCTCGGCGAGCACGTCGGAGACGCCGCCGAAGCCGCCGATGCGCTCCACCCCGCGCACGAACCCGGCGAGGATGCCGGTCTTGGCCCGCACCAGCTCCTCGGCGGTCGGCCCCTGCGCCACCAGCCGCGCCACCTCCTCGCGCACCGCGCGCTCGACCTTCGCCAGGTCGCCGCCGGGCTTCGCGGTCGCCTCGACGAAGAACGTCGAGCCGATCTCGCCGGTGCCCGGGTCGGCGCTCACGTCGGTGGCGATCCGCTCGTCGTAGACCAGCCGCTTGTAGAGCCGCGAGCTCTTCCCCGACGCGAGCACCCGGGCCGCGAGCGTGAGCAGGTCGTCGTCCGGGTGGCCCCACTCCGGCGTGTTCCACACCAGGTAGGCGCGGGCCTGCGGCACCCGATCCTGCATCACCTGGCGCTGCTCGCCGGTGCGCTTCGCGATCCAGGCCTGCTGCTTGGCGATGGGCTCGCCGGGCGGGACGTCGCCGAAGTAGTGCTCGACCTTCTTGCGCACCTCGTCCGGCTTCACGTCGCCGGCCACCACCAGCACCGCGTTGCTCGCGCCGTAGTAGGTGCCGAACCACTCCTTCACGTCCGCGAGCGAGGCGGCCTGCAGGTCCTCCATCGAGCCGATCACGGTCCAGGAGTACGGGTGCGCCTTCGGGTAGAGCGACGGCGTCATCACGTCGTACACGCGCCCGTACGGCTGGTTCTCGCCCTGGCGCTTCTCGTTCTGGACGACCCCGCGCTGCTCGTCGAGGCGCGCCTGCGTGATGGCGCCGAGCAGGTGGCCCATGCGGTCGGACTCCATCCACAGCACCGTGTCGAGCGCCGACACCGGCACGTTCTGGAAGTAGTTGGTCCGGTCGTTGCTGGTGGTGCCGTTCAGGTCGGTGGCGCCGACGCGCTCCAGCACCTTGAACCAGTCGTCGTCGAAGTGCTCCGAGCCGTTGAACATCAGGTGCTCGAAGAGGTGCGCGAACCCGGTCTTGCCCGGCCGCTCGTTCTTGGAGCCGACGTGGTACCAGACGTTCACCGCCACGATGGGCGCCTTGTGGTCCTCGTGGACGATGAGCGTGAGGCCGTTCGGCAGCACGCTCTTCACGTACGGCAGGTCCGGGATCTCCGGCAGGCGCACGGCGGCCGCGGCGGGAGCGGCGGCGGCGGGCGCGGGAAGGGCGGCCAGGGCTGCGAAGCCGGCGAGGGTGAGGGATGCGAGGAGGCGGTTGGGCATGTGGGCTCCGTTCGGTCGCAGAGGCCGGGATCAGGCGGACGTGACGGCCGCCGCCGCCTCGGACCCGGCCGGGGGTGCGCGACGCCGCGCACCCGGCCCGCGCACACGCACGCACCGTCCGCGCAGGGGCTTCGCGGGCCGGTCACCACGCACCCGCGGCGCATGATAGCGTTCCGGGGCAGCGGCAACCCGCCGTCTTCCCCCAGCCGACCCTCCCCGCCCGCCCACCATGCGCTCCGTATCCCTCGAGCTCCGGCTCCTCGTCGCCCTCTTCGCCCTCTGCGCCGGGGCGGCGCTCCTCGGCGCCCGCCTGAGCGGCGGGATCGTCGAGCAGCAGGTGGAGCAGGCCGGCACCGAGCGGCTGCGCGGCGCGGCCGAGGCGTTCGCCTCGCAGGAGCGGGCCGAGATCGAGAAGCTCTCGGCCACGCTCGACGCGCTGCTGTCGAGGGACGACCTCCGCCAGGCCTTCGTGGCGCGCGACCGCGAGCGCCTGCTGGCGCTCGCCGCCCCGCTGTTCGAGACGATGCGCGAGCGGGACCGGATCACCCACTGGTACTTCATCGCCCCCGAGCCCGACGCGACCGTGTTCCTCCGGGTCCACCGACCCGAGCTGCGCGGCGACAAGGTCGAGCGGGTGACGTTCCGGCGCGCGGTGGAGACCGCCGACCTGGGCGCGGGCAAGGAGCTGGGGCGCACCGCGTTCGCGCTGCGGGTGGTCCGGCCCTGGATCCAGGACGGGAAGGTGGTCGGGTACCTCGAGCTGGCCGAGGAGATCGACCACTTCCTGGGCGCGATGAAGTCGCGCACCGGCGACGACTACGGGATCCTGGTGAAGAAGCGGTTCCTCGACCAGCGGCGCTGGGCCGAGGTGCTCGGCGAGCGCTCCAACACCTGGAACGACCGGGCCGACGTGGTGGTGGTGGACACCACGACGTTCACCGAGGGGATCATCGACTACGAGGGCGACCTCGAGGTGCTGCCGGACGACGGCGTCGCGCTCGGCGAGGTGGTCCGCGACGACCGCGCGTACATGCGCGGCATCTTCCCGCTGCGCGACGCGGGCGGGCGCAAGGTGGGCGGCCTGTTCGTGCTGCACGACTTCAGCGCGGAGCACGGCGCGGCGCGCGCCGCCATGCTCCGCTCGTTCATGGTGCTGGCCGGGCTCGGCGCGGTGCTGGCCGCGCTGCTCGCGGCGCTGCTGCACTACGCGGTGTTCGCGCGGCTGCGCCGGCTGGAGCGCCGCCTGGAGCGCGAGGCCGCGCAGCAGCGGCTTCCGCCGGGGCGGGTGGTCGAGCTCACCGACGACGAGATCGCCCGGCTCGAGGTGCTGCTGCGGCGGGCGCTCTTCCCCAGCCGCGACGAGTTGCCGCGCGACGCATCGTCCCCTGGCCGCGACGGTTGACCCGAGGCAAGGCCGCACGGATCCCGCGGGCGCATCCTGCGCCTGGGCCGGAGGGAATCGGCCAAGGGGATCATGGCGGAACCGCGCGCAGCCGAGGAGCGTGGCACCGGCGCCCCGGCGCCGGCCGGCGCCGTCCCGGCGGGGCGTGCGTCCGGCCGCGCAGTGCCGTTCTGGCGCCGGCTCTCCACCAAGCTGCTGGCCGCGGTCGTGCTGCTCGCCCTGCTCGCGCTCGCGGCGGTGGTGCTCGCGGAGCGCCGCTTCGAGCGGCACCTCCAGGACCAGGTCGTCCGCTCGACCGCGCTGCTCGGCGAGGCGGTGACGACGGTCGGCCAGCCCGCGCTGCTCGCGGCCACCGACCGCCACGACTTCCGGACCATCGGCCGGCTCGCCGCGCTGGAGGGCGTGGACCGCATGCGCGTCCTCGGCCCCCGCGGCGCGGTCCGGTTCTCCAGCGTGCCGGAGGAGGTGGGGCAGACCCGCGACAAGGGCCACCGCTCCTGCTCCCCCTGCCACGCCGGGCACGAGCTGCCGCTCTCGCGCGTCCCCGCGGACCGGCGCTGGCGCGAGGAGAGCGGCCCCTCCGGGCGCCGGCTGGTGGTCACCACCCCGATCTACAACGACCGGACCTGCGCCACGGCGGAGTGCCACGTCCACCCGCCCGGTCGGCAGGTGCTGGGGCTGCTCGAGACCGACGTGGCCATGGAGCCGATCCTCTCCGGCGTGGCGGCGTTCCGGCGCGGCTTCGTGACCCTGCTCGTGGTCGCGATCATCGCGACCTCGGCGCTCATGTACCTGTTCCTCCGCTCCGAGGTGCTCGGGCCGGTGGCCGCCCTGGTCGAGGGCACGCGGCGCGTGGCGAAGGACCAGCTCGACGTGGAGGTGCGGGTGCGCTCGCGCGGCGAGCTCGGCAACCTGGCCGCGTCGTTCAACGACATGACCTGCTCGCTCCGGCGGCTGGAGGACGAGCTGAACGGGCTGCTCGCGGGCCTGGAGCAGCAGGTGGAGGCGCGCACGGCCGACCTGCGCAACGCGCAGGAGCAGCTCGTGCGCACCGAGAAGCTCTCCTCCCTGGGCAAGCTCTCGGCCTCCATCGCCCACGAGATCAACAACCCGCTCGCCGGCATCCTCACCTTCGCGAAGCTGGTGTCGCGCACGCTGGCCGAGGGCCCGCCCGACGACGCGCGGCGCGCGGTGCTGCAGCGCAACCTGGCGCTGGTGGAGCGCGAGGCGCAGCGCTGCAGCGCCATCGTCCGCAACCTGCTCGACTTCGCGCGCGAGCGGCCCATGGCGAAGAAGCCGGTGGACCCGGGCGCGGCGGTGGAGGAGGCGCTGTCGCTCATCGCGAACCAGATCGCCATCCAGGGCGTGAAGCTGCAGCGCGACCTGCCGCCGCTCCCGCAGGTGCTCGCCGACTTCGGGCAGCTCCGCCAGGCGTTCGTGAACGTGGCGATGAACGCCTGCGAGGCGATGGGCGCGAAGGGCGGGCGGCTCCGGGTCAGCGCGCGCGCGCCGGAGGGCGCGGTGGAGATCGCCTTCGCGGACGACGGGCCGGGCATGCCGCCGGAGCGGGTGAGCCACATCTTCGACCCGTTCTTCACCACCAAGGAGAAGGGCACCGGCCTCGGGCTCTCGGTGGTGTACGGCATCGTGCAGCGCCACGGCGGGACCATCGCGGTGGACAGCACCGAGGGCCAGGGCACCACCTTCACCCTCCGGCTGCCGGCGATCCCGGCGGAGCGGCCGGCGGACCCGCCGGTGCCGCCGGTCCCGGCCGACCCGGCCGCCGCGCCGGCGCGCGCGCAGGGCTGAGAGCACGTGAACCCATCCCCTCCCGTCGCCGCGGCGGCGGGCCGCCGGCTCACCCGTTCCGCTGCGCGCCGCGCAGCAGCGCGGCGGCGAGCGAGAGCGGGCCGGAGGCGATGTCGTCCGCGTCGATCACGATCACCTCGTCGTCGCCGTCCCACTGCGCCTCGCGGCCCGGGAGCGGCCCGGCGCCGGGATCCACCACCAGCACCGCGGCCGGCAGCAGCGCGCGCACCCAGCGCAGGACCGCCGCGAGCCGGCGCGGGCTGGCGCCGCGGCGCACGATCACCACCGGAGCCTGGGAGCGATCCCGCACGTGATCCAGAACAGGCGTCCGGCCGGCGCATTTCACCCCCTGGCGGGCATGTCCGCATTAGCATCCCGGGATGCGCCGGCCGCTCGTCACGCTCGACCGGGTGGACGTCCGCCTGGGCGGCGTCCCCGTCCTCGCCGACGTCACCCTCGCGCTCCACGCGGGCGAGGGGCTGGCGGTGCTGGGCGGGAACGGCGCGGGGAAGTCCTCGCTCCTGCGGCTCCTGCGCGGGGAGCTCTGGCCGGATCCGCGCGGCGGGCGCCGCCTCTTCCACGGGCCGGACGGGGCCTTCGAGAGCCCCATCGGCGCGCGCGAGCGGTTCGCGCGGGTCGCGCCCGAGGCCCAGGACGCGTACCTGCGCAACGACTGGGACCTGCCGGTCGAGGCGGTGATCCGCTCCGGCTTCTTCGACGCGCTGTGGCCCTCGGAGGCGGCGACGCCGGAGCAGTCGCGGCGGGTCCGCGAGGTGGCCCGCGCGCTCGGCGTGGAGGGGCTGCTGGGGCGCTCGGTGCTGGAGCTGTCGCGCGGCGAGGGGCGGCGGGTGCTGCTGGCGCGGGCGCTCGCGCCGCGGCCGGAGGCGCTGTTCCTGGACGAGGCCTGCGACGGGCTCGACGCGCCGGCCCGGGCCGGGCTGCTCGAGACCGTGTCGGCGATCGCGCGCGGCGGCGTCGCGGTGGTGATGGCCACGCACCGGCCCGAGGAGCTCGTGCCCGAGCTCGGCCGCGTCGTCCGGCTGGAGGGCGGGCGGATCGCGTGGGAGGGCGACCGGGCCGCCGCGCTGGCGGGCGCGGGTGAGGCCGCGCCGCCGTCCCGCGCGCCGCGGCGCGGCGCCGGCCCGCGCGCCGCGCTCTTCCAGCTCCGCGGCGCCACCGTGCTCGTGGACGGGCGCGCGGTGCTCGACGGCGTCGACTGGACGGTCCGCGCCGGCGAGCGCTGGTCGGTCACCGGCCCGAACGGCGCGGGGAAGTCCACCCTGCTCCGCCTGCTCGCGGGCGAGGAGCAGCCGGCGCGCGGCGCGGTGGACCGGCTCGGGCTCGGGCCGCGCGCGTCCGCCGACGACCTGCGCGGCCGCGTGGGCCTGGTCTCGCCGGAGCTGCAGGCGCGCCACCGCTTCGACGCGCGCGCTGCAGACGTCGTGCTCTCCGGGTTCGCCGGGACGGTCGGGCTCGCGGTGGAGCCCACCGCGCGCGAGCGGGCGCTGGCCGCCGCCGCGGCGGAGCGGCTCGGGGTGACGCCGCTCCTCGAGCGGCACGTGCTGTCGCTCTCCTACGGCGAGCTCCGCAAGGTGCTCATCGCCCGCGCGCTCGCGCCGGCGCCGCGGGCGCTGCTGCTCGACGAGCCCCTCGCCGGGCTCGACCCCGCCGCGCGCGCCTGGGTGCTCCGGGTGCTCGACGAGCTGGGCGCGGCCGGCACCGCCATCGTGGCCGTCTCCCACCACGCCGACGAGCTGCCCGGCGCGGTGGACGGGCGCGCGCGGCTCGAGGCGGGCCGGCTCGCCGTCGACGGCGCCTGACGGGCACCGCCGGCCCGATGCGGGCGGGCGTACGGCGCGCCGGCCGGGCGGTGGCGTCGCGGGCCGCCCGGGGGTATCACCGTCGCGTGCCGCTCGCCCCGCTCCTCGCCCTGCTCGCCGCCGCCCCGTCCCTGACCCTCGCGCCCGAGGCGGCCCGCCCTGGCGACGCGGTGCTCGTGCGCGTGGCGGGCGCCGG
>NZ_BAZG01000176.1 GCF_000964525.1 Anaeromyxobacter sp. PSR-1 | reverse complement strand
CCGCGAGCAGCAGGACCGAGAGCGCGCCCGGGATCACGGCGACCCAGAACACCCGGCGGAAGTCGCCGGCCCACAGCAGCATGAGGCCGGTGGCGGCGAGCGGGCCCAGGAACGCGCCCACCGTGTCGAGCGACTGGCGCAGGCCGAACGCGGCCCCGCGCACCGCCGGCGGCGTGAGGTCGGCCACCAGCGCGTCGCGGGGCGCGCCGCGCACCCCCTTGCCCACGCGGTCGAGCAGCCGCGCCGCGAGCACCACCGCGGACGAGGGCGCGACGGCGAACAGGGGCTTCGTGGCGGCGCCGAGCGCGTAGCCGGCCACCGCCAGCGCCTTGCGCCGCCCGAGCGCGTCGCTCAGCACGCCCGAGAACACCTTCACCACCAGCGCCGTGGACTCGGCCAGCCCCTCGACCACGCCCACCGTCAGCGCGCCCGCGCCGAGCGCGGTCACCATGAACAGGGGCAGGAGCGCGTGGATCATCTCCGAGGAGACGTCCATGAGCAGGCTGACGCCGCCCAGCACCCACACGCCCGCGGGGATCCGCTCCGGCGGGCGCCGCCGCTCGTCGACCTGCGCCTGCACGGTCCGCCCCTCCCGCGCCGGGCCGCCCACCCGGCCGCGCGGACACATTAGATCGCCGCGGCGCCCGCCGCGCGCGGTGCGCGCGCCGGGTCCGCGGGATCCCCGCCCGGGAGCGGCCCGCGCGCGTCCCGCGTCATAGAGACGCGGCCGTGAACCCAGCCCTCGTGCTGAAGCTCGGCGCCGTCGGTGCTCTGGTCGGCTCCGCCGCCTACGTGCACCTCCGCGGCCGCGTCCGCCACTCCTTCTTCCGGCAGCTCACCGACCACTCGACGTTCCTCGCGCCCGTGAACGCGCTCGTCTACCTCGCGTCCGCGGTCCCGAGCCGCCCGTTCCTCGACCTCGGCGACTTCCCCGCGCTCGCGCCGCTCCAGGCGCACTGGCGGGAGATCCGCGACGAGGCGCTGCGCCTCCAGTCCGAGGAGCGCATCCGCGCGGCCGACGGCCACGTGGACGCGGGGTTCAACTCGTTCTTCCGCCGCGGCTGGAAGCGCTTCTACCTCAAGTGGTACGGCGAGCCGCTCCCCTCGGCGCGCGCCCGCTGCCCGCGCACCGTCGAGCTGCTGGAGGCGATCCCCGGGGTGCGCGCGGCGATGTTCGCGCTCCTGCCGCCGGGCGGGACGCTCATGGCGCACCGCGATCCGTTCGCGGGCTCGATCCGCTACCACCTCGGCCTGGTCACGCCCGGCTCGGACGCGTGCCGCATCGTGGTGGACGGCGAGCCGTACGCCTGGCACGACGGCGAGGCGGTGCTGTTCGACGAGACCTACGTCCACCACGCGGTGAACCAGACCGACCAGGCGCGCATCATCCTGTTCTGCGACGTGGAGCGGCCCATGCGCTGGCGCGCGGCCGGCCGGATGAACCGCTGGCTCGGCGATCACCTGATGCGCGCCAGCCGGACCCGGAACGAGGACGGCGAGGAGATCGGCTGGGTGAACCGCGCCTTCTCGCGCGTCTACCAGGTGCGGCTGGTGGGCAAGCGGCTCAAGGCCTGGAACCGGCCCACCTACTACGCCGTGAAGTTCGCGCTGCTGGGCGGGCTGGCCTGGCTGCTGCTGGCGTGACGGCGTGGCGGGCTAGCTCTCCCGCTGCTCGCGGGCGCGCTGGTGGTGGCGGCGCGCCTTGGCCTTGTTGCCGCAGTCCTGCATCGAGCACCAGCGGCGCGTGCCGGCGCGGGTCTCGTCCACGAACAGCCAGCTGCACTCGTGCGTCTCGAACAGCCCGCAGACGCGCACCCGGTCGGCCTCCGCGCCGGAGGTGAGCACGTCGGCCGCGGAGGCGACCACCGGCCAGAGCGGCGCGTCCAGCGCGCCGGCATCCGCCTCCCAGGCCAGCGCGAACGCGTCGCCGCGGCGCTCCAGCCGCCGGTGCGCGAGCGCCGCGCCCAGCGCCGTCGAGAGCCGCTCCACGTCCTCGCCGGCGGGCGCCCGCCGCTCCGCCCGCGCCAGGAAGATCCGGTACAGCGCCTCGCGCAGCGCGATCGCGTCCGCGAACGCGCGCTCCGCCTCGGCGGGGCGCCGGCGCGCCTCGGCCAGGAGGCGGCGGGCGCGCGCGTCGTCCACCGCGCCGGCCTGCCGCGCGAACTCGACGAGATCCGGGTAGCCGGCCAGGCGCTCCCTCGGCGTCACCCCGCGCATCCCGCCGACGGTGTTGGCGAAGTCCAGGCAGAGGCGCCCGCCGGAGAGGTCGAACTGGAAGGGGGGCTGGGTCACGGACGCGGTCACGGAGGCTCCTTTAACCTGCATGATGCCACTTGACAGGTTAGATGGCCAGGGTCAAGCTGTAACCATCTAAACGCGGTTTGCCGGTTATACGCCCGGTATGCCGGTTACAAGGAGAGAGGCCATGGCCCGTTCCGCGAATCCGACCGTCCCCCGCGCCGCGAAGGCCGACGGCTGGCGAAGGCTGATGGACCTGCTGGGGAGCCTGCTGATCCTGGCGGTGTGGCTGTCGCTCTGGGCCTGGGTGGCCGTCGGCGTGGCCGCGCCGCTCGGGCGGATCGGCGCCGGCGCGCCGGGGGCCGCGGTGAGCGCGACGTTGCAGACCCCGGGCGCCTGACGCCGGGACGCCTAGCCTGCCGCCGGGAGCGCCGAGGGGGCGCGCCCGGCGGAGAGCCGGCGCACCAGCGCGCGGTCCACCGAGAGGCGGCCGCCGCCGGTCACGACGAGCGGCAGCGCCAGGCCGAGCGCGAGCAGGTGGTACTCGAAGCCGTCCGGCGCGAAGAACCCGTGCTGCCCGTGCACGGTGACGATGGCGCCGACCATCACCGAGGCGATGCCGAGCGCCGCCAGCCGGGAGAGCACGCCGGCCACGAGCATGAGCGCGCCGACCGACTCGGCGAGGATCACGAGCAGCGCGAGCAGCCAGGGCAGGCCCATGCCCGTGGTGAAGCCGGTGAGGGTGGCCTCCAGGCCGCGGCCGCCGAACCAGCCGAGGAGCTTCTGGGCGCCGTGCGGGAAGATCACCAGGCCCAGCACGACGCGCTGGAACAGGCGGGTGGAGGAGTCGTCGGTCTCGAGGAAACGGATCATGGTGGGGGGACCTCCGGTGTGTGGACCGGCGTACTCCTAACGGCCGCGGCCCGCCCCGGTGCGGCAAAACGGGGAACTCACGGTTGCGCGCCGCGCGACGGCGCGGGCCCGGCGCCGCGCCGGGATTTTCAAGTCTTGCGGGCGACCCGTGGGCGTGCCAGATACGCGGCCCCGCGCCATGCTCGACCTCTCCACCCTCAACCCGCCGCAGCGCGAGGCGGTGATGACCACCGAGGGCCCGCTGCTGGTGCTCGCGGGCGCGGGCTCGGGCAAGACCCGCGTCATCGCGCACCGGGTCGCCTACCTGCTCGTACAGGGCGTGGACCCGGAGCAGGTGCTCGCCGTCACGTTCACCAACAAGGCGGCGGGCGAGATGCGCGAGCGGGTGGCCGCGCTGGCGGGTCCGCCCGGGGTGGACGTGTTCGTCTCCACCTTCCACAGCTTCGGCCTGTGGCTCCTCCAGCAGGAGCACGAGGCGGCCGGCCTGCCGCGCCGCTTCGCCATCTGCGACGCCGGGGACCAGCTCGCGCTCGTGAAGCGCTGCATGCGCGAGGTGAGCGTGGACGACCGGAAGTTCGACGCGCACCGGGTGCTCTCGCTCGTGTCGCGCGCGAAGAACGCCGGCAAGAAGCGGATCGTGCCGCGCGAGGCGGGGCAGGGCGACGACTACGACCTCGTCGCCGCCGAGGTGTACCCGCGCTACGAGAAGGCGCTCCGCGCCATGCGCTCGGTGGACTTCGACGACCTCATCGCCCGGCCGGTGGCGATGCTGGCGCACGACCCCGCGCTGCGCGCCCGCTGCCAGGAGCGCTTCCGGTACCTGCTGGTGGACGAGTACCAGGACACCAACGCCGCCCAGCTCGAGCTGCTGAAGCTGCTCTCCGGCGAGCGGCGGAACGTGTGCGCGGTGGGCGACGACGACCAGGCCATCTACGGCTGGCGCGGCGCCGAGGTGAAGAACATCCTGCGCTTCGAGCGGCACTTCCCCGGCGCGAAGGAGGTCCGCCTCGAGCAGAACTACCGCTCCACCGGCCACATCCTCGCCTGCGCCAACGCGGTCATCGCGAAGAACGCCGCCCGCAAGCCGAAGGCGCTGTTCACCGCCGACGGCCCGGGCGAGCCGGTGCGCGTGGTGGCGCTGCCCGAGGAGGAGGACGAGGCGCGGTTCGTGGCCGAGGAGATCGCCCGCCAGCGCGGCGAGGGCCGGCCCTGGAGCCACTTCGCGGTGCTGTTCCGGCTGAACGCGCTCTCGCGCCCGTTCGAGGAGGCGTTCCGCGAGGGCTCCATGCCGTACAAGGTGCACGGCGGGCCCGCCTTCTTCGACCGCTCCGAGGTGCGCGACCTGCTCGCGTACCTGAAGCTCTGCGTGCAGCCCGAGGACGACGTGTCCCTCTCGCGCATCGTGAACGTGCCGCCGCGCGGGATCGGCGACACGTCCATGGAGCGGGTGCACGACTGGGCCATCCCGCGGAAGCTCCACCTGCTCGAGGCGCTGCGCCGGGCGGCGGAGATCCCGGACCTGCCGCGCGGCGCCGCCGAGAAGGTCGCCGCGTTCGTGTCGCTGGTGGACCGGTTCCAGGCGCGCTTCCGCGAGGGGCCGGTGTCGGAGGCCGCGCGCGCGCTGGTGGCGGAGGTGGACCTGTTCAGCCACGTGCGCGCCGGCGTGCAGTCGCTCGAGGCGGGATCGCGCCGGGTGGACGCGCTGGAGGGGCTGCTGCGCTCGCTCGACGGCTACGTCCAGCGCACCGCGCGCCCCTCGCTCGCCACCTGGCTGCAGCGCCTCGCGCTCGACTCGCGCGAGGAGGAGGATCCGGCCGGGGAGGGCGGGATCACGCTCATGACGCTGCACGCGGCGAAGGGGCTCGAGTTCCCGGTGGTGTTCCTGGTGGGCGTCGAGGAGGACTACCTGCCCTGCGCCGGGATCCAGGGCGAGGCCCGCGACCTCGACGAGGAGCGGCGGCTCGCGTACGTCGGCATCACCCGCGCGCGCGAGCGGCTCTACCTGACGCGCGTCGCGGCGCGCTCCAAGCGCGGGAAGCTCCTGCCCCGCACCCCGTCGCGCTTCCTCGACGACCTGCCCGCCGCGGCCCACGAGCAGGTGGACCCGGCCGCGCTCGCCGCGCCGCCGCAGGAGGTGGCGGCGCACACCGAGAGCGTCATGGCCGCGCTGCGGGCCCGCCTGGGCGGCCGCTGACCGTCAGGGTCCGGCGGAGGGCGCGAGCAGCACGTACCCCGCGCCGCCCGGTCCGAAGCCCTCGCAGTTCTGGACCTCCACCACCACCTCGCCGCTCGCGAGCTGCCAGTTCGCGTCGGCGCGCGCCGTCGAGTCGGGCGAGAGCCGCGGGCAGGCGAACACCTCGTCGAAGGCGTCGCCGTCCGCGGACGCGAACAGATGGGCCGACACGTCGCCGGCCGGGTAGACGTCGCCGCCCGGCTCGTGCGCGGCGCCGACCAGGTAGCCGCCCCCGCGCAGCGCGAGCGCCGAGTAGCTCGGGCCGGGCAGCCGGAAGCCGGCCGCGTACGCGCCGCCGAGCGACAGCGTGATCACCCGCGGCTCGACCAGCATGTACGGGGAGTCGATGCCGCCGAGCAGCCCGTCCCTCGTCGCCACCGCGCGGACCAGCACGCCGCCCTCGAGCGGGCCGCGCACCAGCGCCTGGGTGCGGCCGCCGTCGAAGGAGAGGTACGCGCCGCCGGCCCGGTCCCCGTAGAACAGCCAGAGCGCGCCCGTGGCCGGGTCGGCGAGCAGGCCGTGCCCGTGGCGGTGCTCGGAGGTCTCGGCGCGCACCGACCAGGTGAGGCCGGCGTCGGCGCTCGCCCACAGGCGGATGGGCACGCTGGCGCCGGTGAACGACTGGTACTCGAGCAGGAACGTCTCGCCGCCCAGCTCCGCCACGCTGCCCGGGGTCAGCATGCGGTAGTCGCCCAGCGAGAGGACGTCGGTCCAGGTCCGGCCGCCGTCGCCGGAGCGGGAGATCAGGTGGCCGGTCGCGTCGGCCGTGTCGGCGAGCAGCGCGCCGCCCGAGAGGGTGGTGAAGACGCGGATCCCGCGGCCGCCCGGCGTCGGGCCGCGCGGCGTCCAGGTGCGACCGTCGGTGCTGGCGTGGATCCGCGGCGGACCGGAGAGGTTCACGGCGTAGGCGGTCCCGTCCGCGCCGATCCCGAGGAACCGGAAGCCGGTCGCGGTGAACGACACCCCCAGGCGCGGCGGGAGGCTGGATCCGCCGGTCGGGGGAGGGGTGACGACCGGTGGGGTGGGGACCGCCGGGACCGGACCCCGATCGGCCGTCCCCCCGCCCCGCCCGCCGCCCCCGCACGCGGCGAGCAGCAACACCGCGCCCAGCGCCCCGATCCGCCGATCGGCCATACGCCCCTCCCCCGAGCGCAACGTGCGCCGCGCGCCGGCGCGCGGCGTCCGCCGGCCGGGGCGGCGAGCGAGGTCTTGTGGGGAAGCCCCGAAGCCGCTAGATTGCCCGCCGCTTTCCGCTCCCCTCCGGCTGGAGGCACGGCTCGCGTGCCGGGTGCCAGGACAGGGGTCCGATCACGCTTGACAACGGGGCACGCGTCCTCTAAAAGGCGCGTTTCCAAACTCGGGATTCCGCAGGTTTATCCATGTCCAAAGGCACCACGCACAGCGCCACCCGCGCAGAGGCCCTGAACGGTCGGAAGTGGTGGGTCGTCGACGCCACCGACCTGACCGTCGGCCGCGCCGCCACCCGCATCGCCTCGATCCTCAAGGGCAAGCACAAGCCGGCGTACACCCCCTCGATGGACACCGGCGACTTCGTGGTCGTGGTGAACGCCGGGAAGGTCCGCTTCACCGGCAACAAGGAGACCGACAAGGTCTTCTTCACGCACACCATGCACCCGGGCGGCGCGAAGCAGACGCCGATGAACAAGCTCCGCGAGCGGCACCCCGAGCAGATCATCGAGAACGCCGTCCGCCGCATGCTGCCCCGCAACAACCTGGGCCGGCAGATGCTCACCAAGCTCAAGGTCTACGCGGGCGACACGCACCCGCACGCGGCGCAGAAGCCCGAGGCGCTGAGCCTCGCTCAGTAAGGACGATCGCACATGGCTACCCAGGCGAACATGACCGTCGGCCGTCGCAAGGAGGCGGTCGCGCGCGTGCGGCTCGTCCCCGGCACGGGCAACATCACCATCAACGGCCGCTCGATGGACGAGTACTTCGGCCGCGAGACCTCGAAGATGATCCTGGTCGAGCCGCTCAAGCTGGTCGACCAGATGGGCAAGCTCGACGTCTTCGTGAACGCGGCCGGCGGCGGCCTCTCCGGCCAGGCCGGCGCGATCCGCCACGGCATCAGCCGCGCGCTGGTCGAGCTGAACCCGGAGTACCGCCCGGTCCTCAAGAAGGCCGGCTTCATGACCCGCGACGCGCGCGCCGTCGAGCGCAAGAAGTACGGCCGTCCGGGCGCCCGCAAGCGCTTCCAGTTCTCCAAGCGCTAGCCGCTCCGTCCTCCGGGACGCTCACGGCCGGCCCGCGGCGACGCGGCGCCGGCCGTCGTGCGTCCGGGGCGCGGATCGCTCAGAGCCAGGGCTCGGCCACCGCGGCGCCGGCCTCGCGGAGCCGCATCGCCGCCGGCCGCCGCCGCCACGCGCCGGGCTCGATCTCGTACGAGCGCGTCAGGTCCAGCTCGAAGCGCCGCGCCAGCCCGGCCGCCGCCTCGGGCGCGTCGGTCACGATCGACGTCTCCCACAGGAACGAGAGGCTCTGCGAGTCCATGTTGGTCGAGCCGATCGCGCAGGCGCCGTCCGCGAGGATGGTCTTCGCGTGCATCATCGACGCGGCGTACTCGAACACCCGCACCCCGCCCGCGAGCAGCCGCCGGTAGGTCCGGCGCTGCCCGGCCTGCACCAGCGGCACGTCGTGCCAGGGGCCGGGCGCGAGCACGCGCACGTCCACCCCCGCCCGCGCGCGGGCGAGCAGCACGTCCTGGAGCGAGCGATCGGGCACGAAGTAGGAGTTCGCGATCCAGAGCCGGCGGCGCGCCGACGCCAGCAGCGCGTAGCTCATCCGCGCCGCCAGGGTGGCGCGGGCCCAGGCGGGCGTGGACGCGACCACCGCCACGCGGTGCGGCCCCGCGGTCGCGAGCCGCGGGTAGGCCGCGGCGGGGAGCGGCTGGCCGCCCGCCGCCTGGAAGCTGTCGTCGAAGGCGCGCTGCAGATCGCCGACGGCCGGCCCACGCACCCGGGCGGCGGTGTCGCGCCAGCCTTCCTCGCCCACCCCGTTCCCGAGCCAGCTCTTCCAGATCCCGAAGCCGCCCACGAACGCGGTGCGCCCGTCGAACACGAGCACGCGCCGGTGGTTGCAGCGGAACGGGTCGGGCAGCGGCGCGTGGCGCCGGACCTCGCAGCCGCTCGCCACCAGGCGGCGCTCCAGCGCCGGGTCGAAGCGCTTCGAGCCGAACCAGTCGAGCACGATCCGGCAGGCGACGCCCGGGCGCCGCTCGAGCACCGCGCGGCCGATCCGGTCCGAGGGATCGCCGGTGCCGCGCCACATGAACTCGCAGATGTGGATCGACTCGCGCGCGGACCGGATCTCGCGCTCCAGCGCGTCGAAGATCGAGCCGTCCGCGTGCAGCGCGACCTCGTTCCCCTCGCGCACCGGCACGCCCACCTCGCGCTCGAGCAGCACGTCGAGCGGCACGTCGTCCGCCAGGCGGATGAACCGGCGGGCGAGCTGCTGCCGGCGCAGCCGGCGCGAGAGGTGGCCGCCCAGGGCCACCCCGAGCGCGACCGGCAAGGCGCTCGCCAGCACTCCGTCCGTCCTCAGGCGCATGCCCGAAGGTTGGGCACGGGGACGCGGTCCGGGCCCGGGCGCGCGGGCCGTCGCGATGACGACCTTGCCGGCATGTCGCAGCGGGGCGGCGCCGGACGGGGAGTGGTGCTCGCGGCCGCCGCGGCGGGCGGGGCGGTGCTCGTCGCGCTGGTGTTCTTCCGGCCCGAGTGGCGCGGCGGCGCGCCCGCGCTGGCCCCGCGCTTCGACCTGGGCGCGTTCGCCCGCGAGCTCCCGGCCCAGGCCCGCTGGCTCGTCCCGTTCGCGGGGATCACCGCCGCGCTGCCGGCGCTGCGGGCGCTGGTGTGGCGGGCCGCGCTCGCGCCGGCGCGCGTGCGCTGGGCGGACGCGTACCACGCCACCGCGCTCGGCGCGCTCGTGCACAACGCCGTGCCGGGCAAGCTCGGCCCGGCCGCCGCCGCGGCGCTGCTGGCGCGGTTCACCGGGCGGCCGTTCG
>NZ_BAZG01000177.1 GCF_000964525.1 Anaeromyxobacter sp. PSR-1 | reverse complement strand
CACGGCCCTCAGCGGCCCCGCGGTGCGGTGCTCTTCTTTTCCCTTCGTAACGGTTGTCGAGAGGCGACGAGCCTCACGTTCTTTCAAAGGTTTGCGGTGGCTATATCGGTGGGGTCACACCCGTTCCCATCCCGAACACGGTAGTTAAGCCCACCAGAGCCGATGGTACTGCACCGGAAGCGGTGTGGGAGAGTAGGTCGCTGCCGCATCTTTTCGTGCCCGCCAGAGCAATCCGCTCTGGCGGGCTTTTTCTTTTTTGGCGCGCATTGCGCCGGCGCCGCGCCCGCTCAGGCGAGCGCGGGCGCGGGCGGCCGCTGCAGGCGCTCCAGGTGGCGGCGCTCCTCGCCGAGCGCGCGCTCCACGGCCTCGCGCACCTCCGGCGGCAGCGGGCGCGCCAGGGCGCTCGCGTAGACGTCGCCGGCGAGGCGCGCGTTGCCGCTGAGCGCGGCGACCAGGTCGCGGGGGCGGGGCCGCCCGGCGGGCGCCTGGCGTGCGCCGATGGCGGCGCCGCGCACGTTCGGGCGGATCTCGGGCGGGCAGGCGCGCAGGCGCGCGAACGCCTCGTGCAGGGCGAGCGCCCGGCGCCGGTGGTCGGCCTGGAACAGGCTCAGCTCCTCGCGCAGGGCGCCCGGTCCGGCGGCGGAGATCGCGGCCGCGTACGCCGTGGCAGCGTCCACCTCCAGCTGCGGCAGGCGGCCGAGCTCGGCCAGGGTCTCGGGTGTGCTCATCGGGCTTCCTCCGCGGCAAAGCTGGGAACGGCGCCGCCGGCGAACGACCCCTGGCCGGGAGGCGCGGGCGCCCCCGTCGCGGCGGCGGCCGTGGCGGCGAGCGCCGCTTCCCTCGCGCCGGGGGGCGGTGCACCATCCCGGCATGCCCCGCGTGACCGCCATCGAGATCGTCGAGGACCGCAGCGCGCACGCCCGCCTGGACGAGGGGTTCCTGCGGCTCCGCCGGCTGCGCGCCCGGAACCGGCGCGCGGACGGGAGCGCCTCGCCGGAGTACCCCATCGACGTGATCGATCGCCCGGCGCTGGACGCGGTCGCGGTCTGCGCCTGGGCCCGCACGCCGCGCGGGATCGAGGTGCTCACCCGCCGCGGGCTCCGCCCGGCCGCGTACTTCCGGCGCGGCAAGCGGGCCGCCCTCCCCGAGCCCGAGTACCTGCTGGTCGAGGAGATCGTGGCGGGCGTGGTGGAGCCCGGCGAGACGGGCCTGGCGGCGCTGCAGCGGCGGGGCGCGGACGAGCTGCGCGAGGAGGCGGGGCTCGAGGTGGCCCCCGGCGCGCTGCGGCCGCTGGGCGGCCCGTTCTTCCTGCTCCCGGGGATCGCGTCGGAGAAGATCCACCTGCTCGAGGTGGAGGTCCCGCGCCCGCCGGTGGACGGGCCGTACGACGCGGACGGCGACGGCGACGGCTCGCCGCTCGAGGAGGGCGCCCTGCTGGAGTGGCGCGGGCTCGAGGCCGCCGTGCGCGCCTGCGAGGCCGGCGAGATCGAGGACGCCAAGACGGAGCTCGCGCTCCGCCGCCTCGCCGGCCGGCTCGGCGTCGCGCTCGTGCCCCTCGAGGCGGCCCCGCCTCGCGCACCCTGACCCGCGGGCGCCGACCGCCCGCTGGCGCGCCCCCGCCGCCCGGGGCGATACTCCCGCGCATGCCCGCCCTCCTGCTCGCGCTGGCGCTCGCCGCGGCGCCGTTCCCCGCGCCCCGCCACGCCCCGGTCACCGAGCGCACCCGCTGCGACACCGGGGCGGTGCTGTCGAGCGATCCGGCCCGCGGGCTGCTCCGCGTCACCACCCCTGCCGGCGTGGTCACGTTCCAGGTCGGGGCCGACGTCCCGGTCTTCGACCGCGCCGGGAGCCCTGCGGGCCCCGCCGTCGCGCTCGCGCACGGCCGCCGGGTGCGGATCTGGTACGTGGTGGACGCCGGCGCGCGGGCCCAGGAGATCGAGGTCCAGTAGCGCGGCGCCCGGGACGCGAGGGGCCCGGCAGGACGGATCCCGCCGGGCCCCCGCTGGTCCGCGCTCGTCGCGCGCCGCTACTGCGCCGGCGCCGGGATCGGGTGCACCTTGGCCACGTCCGCGAGCGTGCCCGGTCCGTGGCAGGTGGCGCACTGCGCGTCGCCGGTCTGCGTGCCGCCGCGGTGGTTGCAGTCGCCCATCACGCCGGGGCCGCACGACTGCGCGGCCGAGCCGTCGAACTTCACGGTGTCGTGGCAGGACGTGCACACCGCGATGGTCTTCGGCGTGGTGCCGCCGGCCGGGTTGATGGTGTCCTTCACCTCCGCCGCCAGCGGCAGCTGGTAGCTCGTGCCCGCGTGGCACAGCGCGCAGTTGCCGATCTGGTTCGGGAACTCGAGCGGGAAGACGTTCGCCGAGCCGCCGAAGCCGTAGATCGTGACCTCCTTCTGCTTGATCTCCGAGGCGTGGATCTGGTGGACGAGCACCTTGAAGTCGATGGGCTCGACCGTGCCGCCGGAGGGCACGCGGGCCGCGTCGGTGCCGGCGGGGTTGTGGCAGACCACGCACACCTGCGTGGTGCCGTTGCGGTTCTGGCCGTGCGCGCTCAGCACGCCGTGGCACTTGTTGCAGTTCTCGACCGCCACCACGGTCCGGCGCGCCTGCCCGGCCGCGCCCGCGGCGGTGAAGTACTTCACGTCGTTCGTGACCGGTACGCGCAGGAACTGGCCCGCGTTGAACGGATCGGCGATGGCCGGGTGGCCCTCCAGCGCGACCGTGAACTGGTCCACGCCGGCCGGCAGCGCGACGGTCGAGGTCACCTGGTACACGTTGGTCTGGCCGGCCACCGGCGTGGCGGACCCGCCCGCCGCGGCGGTGAGCGCGTTGATCTGGACCGGCTGGCCTTCCGCGCCGGCGCCGGCGTTGTCGTACTCGACGGACGGCCAGCCCACGTCCACGAACAGGCGGCTGGCGCTGCCGTGCGTCCAGGGCTCCGCGTCGAGCGCCATGGGCGCGCCGTTCT
This sequence comes from Anaeromyxobacter sp. PSR-1, assembly GCF_000964525.1. Classification (GTDB taxonomy): domain Bacteria; phylum Myxococcota; class Myxococcia; order Myxococcales; family Anaeromyxobacteraceae; genus Anaeromyxobacter. Next base: position 6,377 of record NZ_BAZG01000177.1, on the reverse strand, counting down.
GGAGGACGCGGTACTGGACGACCGGGATGCGGTCGCCGCCCACCGTGACGCCGACGATCTCGTACTTGTAGGTCGCGGCGGAGGCGAGCTGGGGCACCACGTGCACCTTGTCCGGCCCGAGGTTGCCGCCGGCGGCGTGGCAGCCGGCGCAGTTCGCCGTCGCGTTCACGCCGAACGGGTGGTTGCAGGCCGCGGTCTCGACGTGGCCCTGCGTGCAGTCGGCGGACGCCGACGCGTCGAAGCGCAGGTTGGAGTGGCAGGACGCGCACGCCACCGCGGACGGCTTGTTCTTCCAGTCGTCGGCGTTCGCGCCGGTGTGGCAGGTGGTGCAGTTGCGGATGTCCTGCGGGAACCGGATGTCGGAGAAGGTGACGTCGGTCTGGCGGAAGCCGACGATGTGGTAGCCCGCCTGGCCGGAGTGGATCCGGTGGATCATGTTCCGGAAGTCGATGGTGTTCCCGGACTCCGGGTCCGCGTAGGTGGTGCCCTTGTCGCCGGCGTGGCAGGTCATGCAGAGCTGCGTCCCGCGGCGGCGGTCATGGGCCTCGAGCACGCCGTGGCAGGTGTTGCAGGCGGCGTCGGTGACCGTCTCGTACTTCGCCGCGGTGCCGCCGCCCGGCACGAAGTTGAACGTGGCGCTGGCCGGGTAGGCGACCTCGGCCGCCGGGGTCCCCTCGCTCACCGTGCGCGTGGCCCAGATCCCGACCGTGTGCGTCCGGGCGCGCTCGCGCTTCGCCGGATCGGTGGTCGGCGGCGAGAACGTGTACGTGTACACGCCGTTGCCCTGCGCCGCGAGCTGCGACGTGGGGAACGGCCCGCTGGGCGGCTCGGTGCGCGGCTGCACGGCGGAGCCGGACGGCGTCTGCGCCGTCCCGCCCGCGTCCGTGTACGGCTGCGCGTTCACCGTGGTCTCGTAGTAGTGCGTGTAGGTCCCGTCGTCCTCGAGCTGCCCGAGCGAGAAGCGCGGGCTCATGCGCGGCGCGGGCGGCGTGCCGCTCGCGGCGGCGTTCGCGATCTCGGCGAGCAGGTCGATGGGGTTGCCGGCCGCGTCGGTGACCTTGAACGTCACCGTGGGATTGCCGGTGGCCGGCACGTCGGCCGACTGGATCGTGATGTTCAGCTGGCTGGCCGGCGCGCCTCCTCCGCCGCCCCCGCCCCCACCACCTCCGCCTCCTCCACCCCCGGGCCCCTTGTCCTTGCGGCCGTCGCCGCACCCGCCCGCCGCCGCCATCGCCAGGAGCCCGCCGATCGTCCCGACGAGCGCCAGTCCTCGCCACGCCTTCCTCATGTTGCCTCCCGAGCCGTGCAGCCGCCCTCGACGCCCCGCCTCCACGCACACACGCGTCCCCTCGACCGTAGCCGCGCACGTTGCAGGGTGAGGCGGTTCGGCAGGGTCGGCACCCCCTCGCGGTGGCGCCGACACATCCGGGCAGGGAGCGCGCGAGCGGGCGCCCCGGGGCCGCGCGGCCCGGCGGACCCCCCGGCGGCACGATTCCGGAGCAGGCGGCCCGCCGCGCACGTAGACTCGCCTCGGAGGCGACCTCACATGGCCAGACAGCCCCGGGCCCGCGCCGCACGCGGCGCCCGCACCCGCATCGAGCGCGACACCATGGGCGAGATGACCGTCCCGGCGACGGCCCTCTACGGCGCCCAGACCGCCCGCGCGGTCGAGAACTTCCCCATCTCGGGCCTGCGCGCCCACCCGGCGTTCGTGGACGCCACCGTCCGGATCAAGCTCGCCGCCGCGCGCACCAACGCCGCGCTGGGGCTGCTGCCGCGGCGCAAGGCGCGCGCCATCGAGCAGGCGGCGCGCGAGGTCCTGGCCGGGCGCCACCGCGAGCAGTTCGTGGTGGACGTGTACCAGGCCGGCGCCGGCACCTCGCACCACATGAACGTGAACGAGGTGCTCGCGAACCGCGCCTGCGAGCTGCTCGGCGGGCGGCGCGGCGACCGCGCGCTGGTGGACCCGAACGACGACGTGAACATGGCGCAGTCCACCAACGACGTGGTGCCGACCGCCATCCGGCTCGCGGCGCTCGAGCTCGCGCCCGAGGTCATCGCGGCGCTGTCCGCGCTCGCCGGCACGTTCGACGCGAAGGCGCGCGCCTGGGACGGCGTGGTGAAGTCCGGCCGGACGCACCTCATGGACGCGACACCCATCCGGCTCGGGCAGGAGGTGTCGGGCTGGGCCGCGGCGCTGGGCGCGGCGGCGGGCCGGGTGCGCGACGCGCTCCCGGAGCTGTCGGTCCTGGGGCTCGGCGGCACCGCGGTCGGCACCGGCCTGAACGCGGATCCCCGGTACCGGGCGCGGGTGGTGCAGGAGCTGGAGCGGCTCACCGGCGTGCCGCTCACCCCGGCGCCGAACCCGTTCTACGCGATGCAGTCGCTCGCGCCGTTCGTGGCGCTCTCGGGGGCGCTCCGCACCGCCGCGCTGGAGCTGCTCCGGATCGGCGGCGACGTGCGCCTGCTCGGGAGCGGCCCGAACACCGGGCTGGGCGAGCTGCGGCTCCCGCCGGTGCAGCCCGGGTCGTCGATCATGCCGGGCAAGGTGAACCCCTCCATGGCGGAGATGCTGGCCATGGTGTCGTACCAGGTGGTGGCGCTGGACGGCGCGGTGGCCTGGGCCGCGAGCGGCGGCCAGCTCGAGCTGAACGTGATGATGCCGCTGGTGGCGTTCGACCTGTGCCACGCGCTCGACGTCCTGGCCCGGGCCGTGCGGGCGTTCGACGCGCGCTGCGCGCGCGGGCTCGAGGCCGACCGGGAGCGCGCCCGGCACTACGCCGAGCGCACCGTGAGCCTCGCCACCGCGCTCGCGCCGCGGCTCGGCTACGCGGCGGCGGCGGACATCGTGAAGGCCTCGGTGGCCACCGGCCGGTCCATCGTGGACCTGGCGGTCGAGCGGGGAGGCCTCACGCCCGCGCAGGCGCGGCGCGCCCTCGACGCCGCGCGCCTCACGCGGCCGGGCCGCGGCGGCTGACCTGCTATCCTCGGCGCGTGCGCACCCGCCTCGGCGAGCTCCTCCTGCGCGCGGGCGCGTGCACGCCCCACGCGATCCGCGACGCCCTCGAGAACCAGGTCATCTTCGGCGGCCGGCTCGGGACGAACCTGCTCGAGCTCGGCGCGGTCGAGGAGGGCGCGCTGGCGCGGGCGCTCGGCCAGCAGCACGGCGTGCCGGCGCTGTTCGGCGACGTGCGGCTGGAGCCGGAGGCGGTGGCGGTCCTGCGCGCCGAGGTCGCGGACCGGTGCGACGTGGTGCCGTTCCTGCTCGCGGGGCGGCGGCTCGCGGTCCTGGCGGTGGATCCGTCCGACCTGCGCGTGCTCGACGAGGTCGCGTTCGCGGCGGGGCGGGAGGTGCACGCGCTGGCGGCGCCGGAGGCGCGGGTGTGGGCGCTGCTCCGGCGCGCGTACGGGATCGAGCGGCAGCTCCGCGGGATCGAGGTGGACTTCGAGCGCCCGCGCCGGGCCGGCGGCGCCGGGCCCGCCCGGGCGGCGCCGTCCCCGGCGGCGAGGCCGGCCGCCCCCGCCGCGGACCTGATGACCGAGGACGACTTCGAGGCGGTCTACGGCCGGACGGGCGCCTTCGCGCTCCCGGGCGCCGCGCCGGCGGACGGCCGCGGCGGCGAGCCGCCCGAGCTCCCCGACGACGCCATCCTCGAGCTCGACGAGGCGGACGAGGTGGCCGCCCCGCCGCCCGAGGTGCTCGCCGCGCTGGCGGCCCGCGCCGGCCACGCGCCGCCGGTGCGGCTCGCCCCCGCCGCGCCGGCCCGCCCCGAGCCGGAGCCCTCGCCGCTCGACTTCCGGGACGCGGTCCGGTTCCTGGAGGGCGTGGAGGAGCGCGGCGCCATCGCGCGGACGGTGCTGCGCCACGCCCGCTCGCGCTTCCGGCGGGCCCTGCTGCTCACCGTCCAGCACGGCGCGGCGCGCGGGTGGGCGGGGATGGGCGAGGGGGTGGGGGCGGAGGCGGTGCGGCGGCTCCGGCTGCCGCTCGGCGCGCCCGGGATCGTCGACACCGTGGTCCGCACCCGCGCGCACTTCCTCGGCCCCATCCCCAAGACCGAGGCGAACGTGCTGCTCCTGAAGCGGCTCGGGGGCGGGGTGCCGGCGAACGCGCTGGTGCTGCCCATCCTGGCGCGCGGCCGCGTGGTGAACGTGTTCTACGCCGACGCCGGGCGCGGCGGGCTGGTGGACGCGGGGGCGGTGGGGGAGCTGCTCATCCTGGCCACGCGCATCTCGCAGAGCTACGAGGCGCTCCTCGCCCGCGTCCGGTGACCCGGCCGGCGACCGCGCGGCGCGGGCGGTTTTGCGCTAACGTCCGCGCGCATGGCCGCCACGCTCCACTACTTCATGCTGCCCGACGACGAGCGGGCGGTGTTCCGCCACCTCGCCCGGCGCGAGCTGACCGCCTACCCCGAGCTGATCCCCCCCGGCTACCAGCCGGTGCGGGTGGACGAGCACGCCGTCGAGGCGCTCGACCAGCCCGCCTACTACCTGGCGGTGGAGCGGCTCGGCCCGGTGGTCGTCCACCCCCTGAAGCGCGGGCCGGACAAGGGGATGCTGGTCATCGAGGAGATCCCGTCGCCGGTGTTCCACTACGAGCGCTCGGTGCGGAACGACGCCGGGGAGCTGGTGGCGGGCCGCCTCTGGGCGGAGCTGGACGTCACCGACGACCCGAACGACCGCAAGGGGAAGCCGCTCGCGCTGAAGGGCATCTTCGAGGAGGTCCACCAGCTCTTCCGCAAGAACTGGCGGCGCAGCGATCCCAAGGGCTACTGGATCGGCCCCCACGCCGCGGCCGCGCTGAAGCGCGGCGAGCTGAAGCTGCGCGAGGCCGGCCACAAGGGCGGGCTGGTGGCGGTCTGGAGGTGATCGCGACGCCGTCCGCCCTCGCCCGGAGGCGGGGCGGAACGCCGCAGCCCGGGGCGCGCCGCCGGCCCGCCGGCGCGGTTGACGGGCGGGGGCGGGACCGGTACACGGAACGCTTGACCGTGACCCTTTTTGCCCGATATAAGGCCGCCCTCGTCGCGGTCCTCGTGGCCGTGCCGGGCATCGCCCTCGCCGAGGTGAAGGTGGCGGGCGCGGTGCTCCCGGACGGCGCGGTGAAGGTCGCGGAGAACCGCTACCGGGTTCCCAAGACCTACGAGGAGACGATCCGGTTCTTCCGTCAGACGTACGGACCCCGGTTCGCCCGGCGGCCGATCGCCGATCAGCCAGGCGTGAAGGCCGTCCACATCGTCAACCCGGAGCCGCGGCCGGGGCAGTGGGAAGGGCTGAACGTGTACGAGCTGAAGGGCGAGGTCCGCGTCTTCGTGCTCGTCAGGAAGGGCGACTGACTATTGGGGGATCGTCTAACGGCAGGACGCCAGACTCTGGATCTGGCTATCTAGGTTCGAATCCTAGTCCCCCAGCCACTTTGATGTTCCTCGGCGTTGACTGCCGCTTCGACCGAGGATAGACATGCAGCGCTTCGTGGCCCGTTAGTCTAGCGGTCAGGACGTCGGCCTCTCACGCCGAAAACATGGGTTCAAATCCCGTACGGGTCACCATCTGTGCCCCCGAGAACTTCGTCCGGTTCTCGGGGTTTTTTCTTTCCTGAGCCCGCGACGGCGAGCGCCTCGTGCGGCGACGGCGCGCGCGGGCCCCGGCGGCCGCAGGGCGGCCGGGTCCGCGCCTCGCGCCGCCGGCGAGCCGGCTACCCGAGCTTCTTCTGGAGGGCCGCGCGGACCTGGGCCGCGTCGGCGGCGCCGCCGGCCTCGCGCATCACCGCGCCGAGGAGCACGCCGAGCAGCTTCTTCTCGCCGGCGCGGTAGCGGGCGGCCTCCGCCGCGTGCGCGGCGAGCGCCTTCTCCAGCGCGGCCTCGAGCGCGCCCGCGTCCTCGCGGCGCTCCAGCCCGAGCGCCTGCATCCGCGCCTCGGGATCGCCGCCGCCGGCGGCGAGCTCGGCGAGCAGCGTCTTCGCCGCGGCGGGGGTGAGGCGGCCCGCGTCCACCAGCGCCGCGAACCGGCCGAACGCCGCGCCGTCCAGCGGGAGGGCGGCGAGCGCCCGGTCGCCGGCGAGGCCGGCGAGGTCGTTGAGCAGCCACTTCGCGGCGGTGGCCGGGCGCGCGCCGGCCGCGACCGCGGCGTCGAAGTAGGCGGCGGTGGCGGGATCGCCGGCGAGGAGGTCGGCGTCGTCGGCGGGGAGCCGCAGCGCCGAGAGGTAGTGCGCGTGCCGGGCGGCGAGCGCGGGGTTCGCGGCGCGGAGCTCGGCGCGCGCCTCGGCGCGGCTGCGGCGGGGGGCGGCCGGGGTGGCGGCGGGCTCGTCGCGCCGCGGCTCGCGGGCGCGGCGGGCGCGGCCGCGGCCTCGCGGGCCCGGGCGCTCCAGGTCGTCCTTCATCGTG
>NZ_BAZG01000178.1 GCF_000964525.1 Anaeromyxobacter sp. PSR-1 | reverse complement strand
GCCCGCGCGCCCGCCGCGCCGAAGAAGGCCGATCCGCGCGACCGGCTCCGCCGCGTGCTGTTCCTCGTGCCCTACGCGGTCCGCCACCCGGGCATCCCGGTGCGCGACCTGGCGCGGCGCTGCGGCTGCACCGAGAAGGAGCTGCTCGAGGACCTCGACTTCCTGCTCGAGGTGGGCTCGCCGCCGTTCGCGCCCGACGACTTCCTCGACCTGTACGTCGAGGGCGACCGCGTCTACGTGGCGCTGCACCAGAGCTTCTCGCGCCCGCCGCGGTTCACCGAGAGCGAGGCGGCCGCGCTCGCCGCGGCCGCGGCCGCGCTGGGCGGCGAGGGGCGCGAGCGCGCGGTGAAGGCGCTCCGCGACTCGGTCCCGCGCGACCGGCGCGCCAGCTTCGACGAGCTGGTCGAGCGCATCTACGCCGGCGCCCCGCCGGCCCGCGACTCGGTGCTGGGCCGGCTCCAGCGCGCCATCGCCGAGCGGCGCGCGGTGCGCCTCGCCTACCACTCCGCGTCGCGCGACGCCGAGACCGAGCGGACCGTGCGCCCGTACACGCTCGCGCAGCGCTTCGGCCACTGGTACCTGTACGGCCACGACGCCGAGCGCGGCAAGGCGCTCGCCTTCCGCCTGGACCGGATCCGCGAGTGCGCGCTGCTCCAGGATCGCTTCGAGCCGCCCACCGAGGCCGAGCTGGCCAGGGCCCGGCTGTTCTCGGAGGCGGCGGGCGAGCCGGTGCGGATCCGGCTCGGCGCGGAGGCGGCCCCCTGGGCGCTGTCGCGCCCCGGCATCTCGCTGGTGGAGCGGACGCCGGGCGGCGGGGCGGTGGTCGAGGTGGCCGGCGCCGGGAACGACTGGGCCACCCGGTTCGCGCTCTCGCTGGGCGGCGGGGCCGAGGTGGTCGCGCCGGCCGCGGCGCGCCGCACGTTCGCCGAGACCGTCCGTCGCACGCTGGCGCGGTATGCCTGACTCGCGCGGTGCGAGCAACACGCACCGTACGGGGTGGGGCGCCAGTACCGGGAGCGCATGACCCAGGGTCGCCCGACGGCGGGGGATCCTCATGGAAATCGTGGGCCGGCGCCCGGCACGGGGGACGCAACGCGCCAGCGGCAGGGGGTTGGAGGCGCCGTGGCGCAGGTTCTCATCGTGGACGACACCGACATCGTGCGGCGCGCCATCGAGCTGGCGCTCCGCCGGATGGGGCACGCCGCGGTCTCGACCTGCGACGCCGGCGAGGCGCTGGCCCTCGCCCGCCGGAACCCGCCCGACCTGGCGCTGCTCGACTTCCGCATGCCCGGCATGGACGGCGCCACGCTGTTCCAGGAGCTGCGCGCCGCGCTCGGAGAGCGGTGCCCGCGGGTGCTGTTCGTGTCGGCGTCGCCGCCGGACGAGGTGGCGCGCGAGGTGGAGCGGATCGCGCCGGCGGCCGGGTACGTGCGGAAGCCCTTCCACCTCGACGACCTGGTCCGCGCCGTCGGCGAGGCGCTGCAGCCCGCCGAGCCCGCGCGCCGCGCGCTCGCGGAAGGATCGACGTAGGCAGGGGGCGCGCTACCGCTTGCGCGCCCAGTCCAGGTAGAGCTCGGCGAGCGCCGCCACGTCCTGATCGCCGCGGCCCCCCTCGGTGGCGGCCGCCATCAGCTTGCGCACCGCCTCGCTGATCGGGACCCGGGCGCCCAGCTCGGCCGCGGCCTCCTGCGCGAGCCGCTGGTCCTTCTCCGCGAGCGCGATGCGGAAGCGCGGCGCCCAGTCCTTCTTCTCCACCAGCTCGCCCTTCATGAGGTAGAGCGGCGAGTGGAAGGCGGACGCCTGCAGCACCTCGACCAGGCGCGACGGCTCGACGCCGCCGGCGGCGGCGAGCGCCACCGCCTCGCCGAACGCGGTCATCATCGCGCCGCCCACCGCGTTCACGCACAGCTTCATCAGCGCGGCCTGCGCCGGGTCGTCGAGCTCGAACAGCCGGGCCGAGATCGCGTGCAGCGCCGGGCGCAGCCGCTCGCGCGCCGCCGCGGGGCCGCCCGCCACCAGCACCACCTGCGCCTGCTCCGCGGCGGTCTTCGAGCCGAGGATCGGGCAGGCGACGAAGCGCGCGCCGCGCTCCGCCACGCGGGCGGCGACCGCGCGGGCGGCGGCGACGCCGGCGGTGGTGAGGTCCACCAGCAGGTCCCCCTCGCGCAGGCCCGCGAGCGCGCCGTCGGGCCCGTCGAGGACCGCGTCGAGCGCGCGCTCGTCGGACACGCAGGTGAAGACCGCGTCCTTGCCGCTCGCGCACTCGCGCGGCGTGGCGGCCCGCTTCCCGCCCCTGGACACGATGTGCTCGGCCCGGGCCGCCGTGCGGTTCCAGACCGTGAGGTCGTGGCCGGCGCGGCGGAGGTTGTTCGCGATGGGCTCGCCCATCGTCCCGAGGCCGATGAAGCCGATCCGCAAACGCATGCGACGTTTCTAGACCAATCAAACGACCCCGGCCAGCGCGGCGGAGCGCCGCGCGGACGACCCCCCGGGCGTGCGCGCGGCCGGCGAAAAGCCCTCTGGCGCGTCGCGGCATTCTCTGCGAGGCTTCCTCGTCCTCTCGGCGGGGACGTCACGCAGCGGAAGGTCCATCGACATGGCAGACGTCATCGTGGTCGGCGCGGGCATCAGCGGGCTCGCGTTCGCCTGGAAGGCCGGGCAGGCGGGCAGGCAGGTGCTGGTGCTGGAGCGCGACCGGCGCGTCGGAGGATGCCTCCACTCGGAGCGGCGCCCCGACGGCTACTGGTTCGAGATGGGCGCGCACACCGTCTACAACAGCTACGGCGCGTTCCTCGACATCGCGGTGGGCGGCGGCGTGGCCGGCAAGATCGTCCAGCGCGGCCCGGCGCGCGCCAGCTTCGGGCTGCTCCGCGACGGGGCCTATCGCTGGCTCACCCCGCCCAAGGTCCTGCTCCAGCTCAACTGGCTCGAGGCCGCGGTGCACTTCCCGGCCGGGATCTTCCGCAAGAAGGAGGGGGAGACCGTCTACTCGTACTACTCGCGCCTGCTCGGCCGCGGGAACTACGACCGCGTCATCTCCCCGTTCTTCGCCGCGGTGCCCTCGCAGAAGGCGGATGGGTTCCCGCTGGAGGGCGCGGGCTCGCTCTTCAAGAAGCGCCCGCGCCGGGAGGAGTTCGTGCGCAGCTTCGGCTTCGACGGCGGCCTGCAGCTCGTGGCCGACGCCGCGGCCCGCTCCAAGGGCGTGACGGTGGAGACCGGCGTCGAGGTCCGCCGCGTGGCGCGCACCGCCGGCGGGTTCGCGGTGACCACCGCCGACGGGCGGACGCTGGAGGCGCCGCTGGTGGCGGTGGCGGCCCCGCCCGACGCGGCCGCGGCCATGCTCGAGGACGACTTCCACGAGCTCGCCACCGGGATCCGCCGGGTGGGCACGGTCCGGGTGGACAGCATGGGCGTGGTGCTGCCGCGCGACGCGTGCTGGATGCCGGAGTGCGCGTTCCTGGTGCCGGTGGACGACCTGTTCTTCTCGTGCGTGACGCGCGACCCGTTCCCGGATCCGAGGATGCGCGCGTTCGCGTTCCACTTCCGCGACGGGACCTCGCGCGAGCAGCGGCTGAAGCGGATGAGCGAGGTGCTGCGCGTGCCGGTGGAGCGCCTGGGCACGCCGGTGGAGCGGCGGACCACGCTGCCGTCGCCCGCGCTCGGGCACGCGGGCATCGTGGCGGAGCTGGACCGCTGCCTGGCAGGCGGGAAGCTCGCCGTCACCGGCAACTACTTCGCCGGCCTCGCCATCGAGGACTGCGTGCTCCGCTCCAACGAGGAGTGGAAGCGGGTCGCCGGCTGATCAGCGCCGCGCGCCGTCGAGCGGCGTGGGGTCGAGCACCAGGCCGAACAGCCACGCGTCGAGCCGCTCCTCGAAGCGGATGTTGAGGTAGTCGTACCCGACGTGGCGCCGCACGAAGAGGCCCATCACCATGCCCTTCGGGCTGCGGGGCAGGATGGCGACCTCCGCCGACAGGTCGCCGAACGGGCCGCGCCGGGCGCCCAGGTGGACGTTGCCGGAGAGCGTGGCCCGCACGCTGCTGTCCAGGTGGACGGTGCCGAGCAGCGGCACCTGGCGCGTGCGCCCGCGCAGCACCAGCGCCTCCCACTCGGCCAGGTACCGGGCGTTCACCGGCCCGAACCGGTGGCGCATGCCCTGCGGCATGCACGCGCCCAGCCCGCAGGCGACCTCGTACTCCAGCCCGCCGCCGACCGTCACCGCCGAGGTGAACGCGCCGGGCTGGTCGCCGGTGCGCAGCAGGCGCAGGTAGGCGCCGCCGGCGACGAAGTTCGTGGTGAAGCTGCCGTCGTCGAGGTTGAGCGCGGTGGACGCGGGATCGGTGGCCGGGGCGCACTCCCAGTCGCCGTCGCCGGGGCGGCGCACGTGCTCGTCGAGCGAGCACCCGCGCTGCCCGTTGGAGCGGTGCCCGCCGCCCAGCTCCAGCACCGCCATCCGCATCCACGGCCGGGGCGCCGAGGGCGCGGGGCGGCTCCCGGCCGGATCGAGGCGGAAGAGCTGCAGCTTCGCGCGCGGCTCGTAGGTGGGCGTGCGCACTGGCGCCGAGTCGCCGCGCGACACGCGCAGCGTGGCCAGGAAGGACGCGGAGAGCGCGCTGGCCCACCCGCCGTGGTCGAAGACGTCCGGGTCGTCGAGCCCGTTGTGCAGCAGGACGTGGAAGGCCGGCGCGGCCTCGAAGGACTGGCCGCTCGCGGTGGACGCGCCCACGTAGCTGCGCTCGAGCAGCATGGTGGGCTCGTCGGAGCGGGGCATGTGGGCGACGCAGCCGGTGCTCCCGGCGAGCAGCGCGGCTGCGAGGACGAGGGGGGGACGGCGCATGCCGGCACAAGCTACGACGGGTGCGCGCGGCGCGAAAGCGGGAGTTGGGGCCGCGGCGGCGATCGCGGATCAGTGGGTGCGGTCGCCGCCCTCGCCGGCCAGCGCGGAGGGCGTGCCCAGCAGCTCCGCGAGCCGCGCCGCCAGCCGCCGCGGGCGCAGCTCGCCGGCGGGCGCGACGAAGATGGTGTCGTCGCCGGCGATGGTGCCGAGCACCTCCGGCGGCTGGGCGAGGTCGATGGCGCGCGCGATGGCCGGCGCGCTGCCGGGGTGGGTGCGGATGACGACCATCGAGGCGTTCGCGGCGATGCTGCTCACCAGCCCGCGCAGCGCCGCCAGGCCGCCGTCGGCGCCGTCCGCGGCGCCCAGCTCGTACACGGCGCCCTCCGGCCCGGAGACGCGGCGCGCGCCCAGCCGGGCGAGGTCGCGCGAGAGGGTCGCCTGGGTGGCGCGGAAGCCGGCCCGCTCCAGCGCGGCGAGCAGCTCCTCCTGCGTCCCGATGCGGCGGGCGCGGATGATGCGGGCGACGGCGTCGCGGCGGCGGTCGGCGGAGGTCATGCGGTGACGAGCGAGCCCACCCCGCGGTCGGTGAAGAGCTCGGCGATGACGGTGTGCGGCTGCCGGCCATCGAGGACGTGGACCCGGCCCACCCCGCCGCGCAGCGCGGTCTGGATGGCCCAGGCCTTCCACTTCATGCCGCCGGTGATGGCGCCCGCCTGGATGCGGCGGTCGAGGTCGGCGAGCGAGAGCTGCCGGACCAGCTGCCCGTCCGGCGCCGACTCCAGCACGCCGGGGACGTCGGTCAGGTAGATGAGCTTCGGCGCGCCGAGCGCCACCGCGATGGCCGCGGCGACGTCGTCGGCGTTGATGGACAGGCCGGTGCCGTCCTCGGTGAGGCCGATGGGCGAGATCACCGGCACGTAGCCGCCGTCGAGGAACATGCGGAGGAACTTCGTGTTCACCTCCACCACCTCGCCCACGTAGCCGAGGTCGCGGCCGGACTCGTGCACCGCCTTGCGGGCCCGGAGCAGCTGCCCGTCCTTGCCGGACAGGCCCACCGCGCCGGCGCTGCGCGCGTTGAGCAGCGCCACCAGCTCCTGGTTCACCTTGCCGGTGAGCACCATCTCGACCACCGGGAGGCTCTGCGCGTCGGTGATGCGCATGCCGTCCACGAACTCGCTGCGCTCGCCCAGCTTCTCCAGCGTGCGGGTGATCTCCGGCGCGCCGCCGTGCACCACCACCGGCTTCAGCCCGACCTTCTTCAGCAGCGTCACGTCCTCGGCGAAGGCCGCCTTCAGGCTGTCCTTCACCATGGCGGCGCCGCCGTACTTGATGACCGCCACCTGCCCGGAGAACGCCGCGATGTACTTCAGCGCCTCGGCGAGCAGCGTCCGCTTGAACGCCGGGCTGTAGTTGGAGACGCGGTCGTCCTTGCCGACGCCGCCGTCGGGCCGCTGCACGATGAGCGAGGTGTAGTCGGCGTTGATCTTCACGTAGTCGTAGGAGAGGTCGCAGCCCCAGGCCACCGCCCGCGCCGCGCCGTCGGCGAGCTCGACCAGCACGTCGATGCGGCTGTCGCGCATGCGCGTGCGGAGCATCTCGCGGTCCAGCTCGACCGGCGCGCCGCCCTCGAAGACCGTCACGCCCTGCAGCACCACCCGGGCCCGGTACGGGTCGATGGGGTAGTTCATCGCGCCGGCGCGCGCGCCCACCGTGGCGAGCACGCGGCCCCAGTTCGGATCGGCGCCGAAGAGCGCCGCCTTCACCAGCGGCGAGGAGGCGATGGCGCGGGCGCAGTCCCGCGCCGACTCGTCGGACGGGGCGCCGGACACCACCACCTCGACCAGCTTGGTGGCGCCCTCGCCGTCGGCGGCCATGGCGCGGGCCATCTCCTCCAGGAGGTCGGCGAGCGCGGTCTCGAGGCGGTCCAGGTCCGGGCCGGGGTCGGAGATGCGCGGGTTGCCGGCGAGGCCGTTCGCGAGCGCGTACACGGTGTCGTTGGTGGACATCTCGCCGTCCACCGTCACCATGTGCAGCGTCCGCTCCACCGCCCGCGCCAGCGCGTCCTGCAGCGCGCGCGGGGTCACCGCCGCGTCGGTGACCAGCAGGCAGATGGTGGTCGCGAGCTGCGGCGCGAGCATGCCCGAGCCCTTGCAGATCGCGGTCACGATGGCGGTCTTCCCGCCCAGCGTCACCTCGCGCGCGGCCATCTTCGGCCGCGTGTCGGTGGTCATGATCGCCTCGGCGGCGAGGTCGGGGTGGTCGCCGAGCTGGTCCACCAGCGCCGGCAGCGCGGTGACCACCTTCATGGCCGGCAGCCGCGCGCCGATGACCCCGGTGGACGCGGTGAGCACCGCGCGCTTCTGGATCCCGAGCGCGTCGGCCACCGCGGTGCGGATCACGGTGACGTCGTCGAGGCCGGCCGGGCCGGTGAGCGCGTTCGCGTTGCCGGAGTTCACCACGATGGCGCGGATGCCCTCGGCCGGCACGCGGGTGCGCGCGTCGATCACCGGCGCGGCGGCGGCCCGGTTGATGGTGAACAGGCCGGCCGCGGCGGCCGGGTGGTCGGAGACGACGAGCGCGAGGTCGCGGCGCTGCGGCTTCAGCCCGCACGCCACCCCGCCGAACCGGAAGCCCTTCGGGATCCTCACCGCTAGCCTCCCAGCAGGTCGAGGCCGGCCGTCTCGGGCCAGCCCAGCGCGGCGTTCATGGACTGCACCGCCTGCCCGGCGGCGCCCTTCACCAGGTTGTCGATGGCGGAGACCGCCACCAGCGCGCCGGCGCGCGCGTCCAGCGCCGCGCCCAGGTGGCAGCGGTTGGTGTGCACCACGTCCTTCACCATCACCTTGTCGGGCGCGCGCACCGACACGAACGGCTCGTCGCCGTAGGCCCGCTCCAGCGCGGCGGCCACGTCGGCCTGCGTCGCGCCAGGGGCGGGGCGCAGGACGGCGGTGGCGAGGATGCCGCGGCGGATGGGCACGAGCACCGGGGAGAAGGAGATGGGCCCGCAGGCGCCGGCGTGGCGCGCCACGGTCTGCTCGATCTCGGGGACGTGCTGGTGGCGGCCGAGCCGGTACGCGCGCAGGTCGTCCGAGACCTCCACGAAGCTGTAGTCCTCGCTCGACTTGCGGCCCGCGCCGGACACGCCGGAGAGGCCCGTCACCGCGATGCCGTCCGGCGAGGCCACCCCGCTGCGCACCAGCGGGGCGAGCGCCAGCGCGATGGTGGTGGCGTAGCAGCCCGGGTTCGTGACCAGCCGCGCGCCGGCGAGCGCCTCGCGACCCAGCTCCGGGCAGCCGTAGCGCGCCTCGGCGAGCAGCTCGGGGGCGGGGTGGGTGAAGCCGTACCAGGCCCGATAGGCGGCGGGATCGGTGAGCCGGAACGCGCCGGACAGGTCCACCACCAGCCTCGCGCCGCGCGCGAGCAGCCGCGGCACCAGGTCCGCGGACACCTCGGCCGGCGTGGCCAGGAACACCACGTCCGCGTCGGCCGCCTCGCCCTCGGCGAGCGGCAGGTACGCGAGCGAGGCGGCGGGGCCGGGGAGCGGGAGGCGCGCGCCGGCGCGCTCGCCGCTCCAGCGGTCGGAGTAGATGGACGTGAGGCGCGCGTGCGGGTGGCGCGCCAGCAGGCGGGTGAGCTCGAGGCCGGAGTAACCGGACGCGCCGATCACCGCGGCCGAATGGCTATGCATGGGGTTGCATAAATATGCAGACGGCCGGGGATGTCAATACGCGCCGGGCCGGGCGTTCGCCGGCGCGCCGGGCGTGCCGGTGGATCGGGGCGCGGGCCGGCCGGGGAGGGCGCCGGGGCGGCGAGCCGAGGCGAAAAAAAGACCGGCGGGCTTTCGCCCGCCGGTCAGTGCCCAGGAGAGGATTCGAACCTCCACGGTTTTGAGGCCGCCAGACCCTGAATCTGGTGCGTCTACCAGTTCCGCCACCTGGGCGAAGGGGCCTCCTCTCTAGCCGGGGGTGGCCGGAGTGTCAACTGGTACGGGGCCTGCGGCCCCGCCCCACGGAGCGGAGCTCCGCGGGAGTCTGGAGCGGGGCTGCGGGGCTGCGGCCGAGACGCGCGCGGAATCGCTGCGCTCGCGGAGCGTTCCCGAAGCCGGAGCGGCCGTCTAGAATCCGCCGCTCCGGAGGAACCGCCATGCTCGCCACCGTCGCCGCGCTCCACCTCGTCCTCGCCGCCCCGGGCACCCTGCTCGCCCAGGCGAACCCCGGCGACGCGCCGTTCGGCGGCAACCCGCCGCTGCCCGAGAAGGGGAAGCGCAGCCCGGCGCCCCCGCCCGGCGCGATGCTCCCCCCGCCGCCGCCGCCGACCCAGGACGCGCCGGC
>NZ_BAZG01000179.1 GCF_000964525.1 Anaeromyxobacter sp. PSR-1 | reverse complement strand
GGGCGAGAGGTCCACGAACTTGATCCCCATGCCCGGGACGCGGGCCGGCTCGCCGGGCGCCGACGGGGGCGTGCTCCAGCGCACCACCCCGCTGCCGTGGATCACCTGGTCGCCGGACTCGAGCACCACGTCCAGGCGCAGCGGCGTCCCGGGCGGCTGCGGCTCGAGCGTCCGCACGAACAGGCCGCCGCGCGAGACGTTCAGCGCGAAGCGATCGACGAATTCGTCCACCGATCCGTAGGCCAGCCGGATGCGGAGCAAGACGGGGACACGGGGGTCGCGGCGTTCCTGCGGCATTTCGACGGATTGTACCCCTGACGGGCCGCCCCGCCAGCCCGAGCCCAATGGCGGCCCTTTCGCGACGGCCGGTGGCCTACGCTTCCGGTGAGCGGTCGCCCGCCCGGCCACGCGTCAGGCCTTGCGGCGGCGGCCACGGCCCGAAACCTTGTCGGGAGCGGTCGCGCACCGCCGGGAGGAAGCCAACGTGAGGAAGCCACGCTCGATCGCGCCGGCGAAGGGCCGGCTGGCCGTGCTCGTGCCGGGACTGGGCGCCGTCGCCACCACCTTGATCGCGGGGGTCGAGGCGGTGAAGCGCGGGATGGGCAAGCCGATCGGCTCGCTCACGCAGATGGGCACGGTGCGGCTCGGCAAGCGCACCGAGAAGCGGGCGCCGCTGGTCCGCGAGCTGGTGCCCATCGCCGCGCTGGAGGACGTGCGCTTCGGCGCGTGGGACCCGTTCCCGGACGACGCCTACGCGTCCGCGACCCACGCCTCGGTGCTCGACCACGCGCTGCTCGAGCAGCTGCGCGTCCCGCTGTCCGCGGTCCGGCCCATGCCGGCGGTGTTCTCGCCCGAGTACGTGCGCCGGCTCGACGGGCCGAACGTGAAGAAGGCGCCGAGCAAGCTGGAGCTGGGCGAGGCGCTGCGCGAGGACATCCGCCGCTTCCTGCGCGAGAACGACTGCGCCCGCGCGGTGATGCTGTGGTGCGCGTCCACCGAGGTGTACCTGGAGCCGTCGGCGGTCCACGCGGAGCTGGGGCGGTTCGAGAAGGCCATGGCGGCGAGCGACCCGGCCATCGCCCCCTCGATGATCTACGCGTGGGCGGCGCTGAAGGAGGGCGTGCCGTTCGGGAACGGCGCGCCGAACCTCACCGTGGACGTCCCGGCGCTGCAGCAGCTCGCCCGGAAGCAGGGCGTGCCCATCGCCGGCAAGGACTTCAAGACCGGCCAGACCATGATGAAGACGGTGCTCGCGCCGATGCTCAAGGCGCGGCTGCTCGCCCTGAACGGCTGGTTCTCCACCAACATCCTGGGCAACCGCGACGGCGAGGTGCTCGACGATCCCGGCAGCTTCAAGACCAAGGAGGTCTCGAAGCTCTCCGCGCTCCAGTACATCCTGCAGCCGGAGCTGTACCCCGACCTCTACGGCCACTTCGACCACCAGGTTCACATCGAGTACTACAAGCCGCGCGGCGACAACAAGGAGGGGTGGGACAACGTCGACATCGAGGGCTGGCTCGGCTACCCGATGCAGATCAAGGTGAACTTCCTCTGCCGGGACTCGATCCTGGCGGCCCCGGTCGCGCTCGACGTGGCGCTGTTCCTCGACCTGGCGCAGCGCGCCGGGATGTCCGGGATCCAGGAGTGGCTCTCGTTCTACTTCAAGAGCCCCATGGTCGCCGAGGGGCTCTACCCCGAGCACGACCTGTTCATCCAGCTCACCAAGCTGAAGAACACGCTCCGCCACCTGGCGGGCGAGGAGCTCATCACCCACCTCGGGCTCGACTATTACGAGCCGTAGATTAGGAACCCGTCCCCTCCTGGAGGACGCGCCATGGCCTACGTCGTCGCCGAGCCCTGCATCAAGTGCAAGTACACCGACTGCGTCGAGGTCTGTCCGGTGGACTGCTTCTACGAGGGGCCGAACTTCCTCGTCATCCATCCCGACGAGTGCATCGACTGCGGCGCCTGCGAGCCCGCCTGCCCGACCAAGGCCATCTTCCCGGAGGAGAGCCTGCCGGCGAAGTGGAACGAGTACGTCCAGCTCAACTCCGAGCTGAGCAAGGCCTGGCCGAACATCACCGAGAAGAAGGACCCGCTGCCCGAGGCCGAGGAGTGGAAGGACGTGGAGGAGAAGCGGGACAAGCTGGAGCGGTGACCGGCGCGGAATCCTCCGCCTTCCTGACCCGTTCGCGTTTTCCGCTGTTGCGCCCGGAACGGGCCTTTGCTAGAAACCGTCCGCTCCGAACGCCCAGGTGGTGGAACTGGTAGACACACCATCTTGAGGGGGTGGCGCCGTAAGGCGTGCGAGTTCGAATCTCGCCCTGGGCACACCGAACAGCAGAAAGGGGATCCGGCGAACCCGGATCCCCTTTTCTTTTGCCCTTCGCTGGAGTCCCCGGGGACGGGCGCCCGCGCGACGCGAGCGCCCTGCCCTCCTCGCTACTTCGCGGGCGCGGGCTGCGCCGGGGCCGCCGGCTGCTGGGCCGGGGCGGGCTGCGCGGGCGCCGGGAGCTGCGCGCCGGGCGCGAACGGCGCCGGGGCGGGCGCGGCCTCGCGCTCGACCACCGAGCTGGTGCGCGACGCGTGGTAGGCGAGCGTCAGCGAGGTGAGCATGAAGATGCCCGCCGACACGCTGGTGACCTTGCCGAGGAACGTCTGGGAGCCGCGGCCGCCGAACACCGTCTGCGAGCCGCCGCCGCCCAGGCCGGCGCCCATGCCCCCGCCCTTACCGGCCTGGAGCAGGATCACGAGGATGAGGAAGACGCAGACGAGGACGTGGAGGACGGTGACGAGCGTGATCAACGGAGTGCACCTTTCACGATGGCGAGGAAGTCCTTCGCCTTCAGGCTGGCCCCGCCGACGAGCGCGCCGTCGACGTCGGGCTGGGACATCAGTTCCTGGGCGTTCTCGGGCTTGACCGAGCCGCCGTATTGAATCCGGATCGCGTCCGCCACGGAACCCCCCATCTCGCGGAGGATCTTCCGGATGGCCGCGTGGACCTCCTGCGCCTGGGCGGAGGTGGCGGTCTTGCCGGTGCCGATGGCCCACACCGGCTCGTAGGCGACGGTCACCCGGCCCAGTGCCCCGGCGTCCAGCCCGGCGAGCCCCTGGCGCACCTGCCGGTCCACCACCTCGAGCGTGCGGCCCGCCTCGCGCTCGGCGAGCGTCTCGCCGACGCAGACGATGGGCGCGATGCCGGCGCCGAGCAGCGCGCCCACCTTCTTGCGGACGGCCTCGTCGGTCTCGCCGAACAGCTGGCGCCGCTCGCTGTGGCCCACGATGCCGTGCCGGCAGCCCGCCTCCGCCAGCATCGCGGCGGACACCTCGCCGGTGAACGCGCCCTGGGCCTCCCAGTGCACGTCCTGCCCGGCGACCTCGATCGCCGAGCCGGCCGCCGCCTGCGCGGCCGCGTGGACGGCCGTGAACGGCGGCGCCACCGCCACCTGCACCTTCCCGGCGGCGTCGCCGAGCCCGGCGGCCAGCTCCTTCACGAGCTGGACCGCCTCGGCCACGGTCTTGTGCATCTTCCAGTTGCCGCAGACGAACTTGGTGCGGGGCACGCTCACTCCTCGCACGCCTTCACGCCGGGGAGCTCCCGCCCCTCGATGAACTCGAGGCTGGCGCCGCCGCCGGTGGAGACGTGCTTCATCTTGTCCACGAGGCCGGCCTGCTCGACCGCCGCGGCGCTGTCACCGCCGCCGACGACCGTGACGGCCGGGCTCGCCGCCATCGCCCTGGCGATGCCGAACGTCCCCTCCGACCACGGCTTCTGCTCGAACAGGCCCATGGGGCCGTTCCAGAAGACGGTCTTCGCGCCGGCGATGCGCTGCCGGTAGCGGTCGAGCGTCTTCGGGCCGATGTCGAGCCCCATGAGGCCGTCGGGGATGGCGCGATCGTTCACCACCACGCGCTCCGCCGTCTCCTTGGGCTCCGCGCCGCAGACGTGGTCCACCGGGAGCAGCAGGTCCACCTTGCGGGCCTCGGCGCGCTCCAGGATCTGGCGGGCCAGCTCGAGCTTGTCCTCCTCGACCAGGCTCCGCCCCACCGGCACGCCCTGCGCCTTCAGGAACGTGTAGGCCATGGCGCCGCCCACGCAGACGGCGTCGGCCTTGGCGATGAGGTTCTCGAGCACCTTGATCTTGTCGGACACCTTGGCGCCGCCGACGATGGCCACGAACGGCCGCGCCGGGCTGCCGAGCGCCTTGCCCAGGTACTCGACCTCCTTCTGCACCAGGAAGCCGGCGGCCTTCTCCTTCACGAACCTGGCCATGCCGGCGGTGGAGGCGTGGGCGCGGTGGGCGGTGCCGAACGCGTCGTTCACCCACACGTCGGCCAGGCTGGCCAGCTCGCGGGCGAACGCCTCGTCGTTCTTCTCCTCCTCCGGGTGGAAGCGGAGGTTCTCGAGCAGCAGCACGTGCCCGTCCTTCAGGTCCCGCACCAGCTTCTTGACCCCGTCCCCGACGCAGTCGTCCGCCAGGATCACGTCCTGGGAGAGCAGCTCGGAGAGCCGCACCGCGGCGGGCTCGAGGGTGAGCTTGGTGCGGTCCTCCGGCTTGCCCTTCGGGCGGCCCAGGTGCGAGGCGAGGATCACCTTCGCCTTGGCCTGGATGGCGTGGCGGATGGTCGGCAGCGCGGCGCGGATGCGCGCGTCGTCGGTCACCCTGCCCTGCGGGTCGAGCGGGACGTTGAAGTCCACGCGGATGAAGACCCGCTTGCCCGCGAGCTCGAGGGCGTCGATGGTCTTGAGCGCCATGGCGGCCTACTTCGTGACGAGCTTCGCCACGTCCACCATGCGGTTCGAGAAGCCCCACTCGTTGTCGTACCAGGCGAACACCTTCGCGAAGTTCCCGTCGATGACGAAGGTGTTGGTGGCGTCGAAGATCGACGAGTGCGGGTTGTGGTTGTAGTCCACCGAGACGGTCGGCGCCTCGGAGTACTCGAGCACGCCCTTCAGCGCGCCCTCCGCCGCCTTCTTGAACTCCGCGTTGATCTCCTCGGCGGTGGCGCTCCTCTCCAGCTCCACCGTGAGGTCCACCAGCGAGACGTTCGGCGTGGGGACGCGCACCGCGGTGCCGTGCAGCTTGCCCTTGAGCGCCGGGATCACCTCGGCGACGGCCTTGGCGGCGCCGGTGGTGGACGGGATCATCGACAGCGCGGCGGCGCGGGCGCGGCGCAGGTCCTTGTGCGGCAGGTCGAGCAGGTTCTGGTCGTTCGTGTACGAGTGGATCGTCGTCATCAGGCCGCGCTTGATGCCGAACGACTCGAGCAGGACCTTCGCCACCGGCGTGAGGCAGTTGGTGGTGCAGGACGCGTTCGAGATGATCTTGTGCTTCGAGAGATCGAGCTGCTGGTGGTTGATGCCGTAGGCGACGGTGATGTCCGGGCCCTTCGCCGGGGCCGAGATCAGCACCCGCGGCGCGCCGGCCTGGAGGTGGCCCTCCGCCTTGGCGCGCTCGGTGAACAGGCCGGTGCACTCCAGCACCAGGTCCACCTTGTTCGCGGCGTGGGGCAGGTCGGCCGGCGACTTGATGGCCGTGACCTGGATCTCCTTGCCGTTCACCACGATGCCCTTGTCCGTCGCCTTCACCTCGGCGTTCAGGACGCCGTGCACCGAGTCGTACTTCAGCAGGTGCGCCAGGGTCTTCGTGTCGGTGAGGTCGTTGATGGAGACGAACTCGAGATCCTTCTCCCCGCGCTCGATGGCAGCGCGAACGATGCAGCGACCGATGCGACCGAACCCGTTGATTGCGATACGCGCCATGCGCCGCCCTCCTCCTGGGGGTTGAAAAGGTGGCCTAAGCTACTTTCCGCGACATGGGGAGTCAACGGAAACGAGGTGGGACGGGGGCCGGAAAAAAGCAAGGACGGCGCCGGGTTCTCCCGGCACCGTCCGCGCGCTCCGAAGTCGTCGGTGCGGTCGCGCTAGAGCGCGGCCCGCCAGCCTTCCTTCGCGTCCTCGCCGAGGAGCTGGGGCGGCGTGGCCCGGAGGGCCTCGGCCTCGTGCTCGCCCTTGAGATCCTGGGTGACGAGATCGATGAGCTCGGTCGAGAGGCTCAGGATCTGGTTGGGCGAGTAGCCGTTGCCACGCAGCTCCTTGAAGAGCGACTTCGCGAGGATCTGGGTTCCCTTGACGTCGAGCATGCCTGGCACCATTGAGTTTCTCCCGCGCGGAGCGGACCGGGCCGCGCCGCAAACGACCGTGGCCCCCGGAAGCAGCAAGGGGCGGGCCAAACCCGTTCGAAGGTGACGCCACCAATCTTTTCATGTAGTTGTGCCCTTCCAGGCCCTTTCCGGAGCCGAGGGCTGGTGCGTAGGCCGGTTCGCATCCCCTGCCCGCGTGACAGGCCGGCGCGTAACCCGCTTCGCGGTCTGAGAGGAGTCGCTTGCGGTACAGGGTCTCGAACATCCCGCTCTGGCTCGACGAGGACGAGGCGCTGCTGACGCGCCGCGCGGCCGAGCGCCTGGGCGTCTCGGCCGCGCACCTCCGCGACGCGCTGGTGATCCGGCGCTCGCTCGACGCGCGGAAGAAGGGCCACGCGCGCTGGCTGGTGAACCTCGAGGTGACGGTCGAGGGCGAGGTCCGCGGCGCGGGCGCCGACGTGACGCCCGCCCCCGCCCCCGAGCCGCCGGCGCCCCGCGTGCGCGCCCCGGCCGCCCGGCCGATCATCCTCGGGGCGGGCCCCGCCGGCCTGTTCTGCGCCTGGGAGCTGCTCGAGCGCGGCGTGCCGTCGGTGGTGGTCGATCGCGGCAAGCCGGTCGGGCCGCGCCGGCGCGACGTCGCCGAGCTGATGCGGTCCGGCGCGCTCGATCCCGAGTCGAACATGAACTTCGGCGAGGGCGGCGCGGGCGCGTACACCGACGGCAAGCTCGGGACGCGCATCCACCACCCCGCGGTGCGCAAGGTCGTGGAGCTGTTCGCCCGCTTCGGGGGCGTGTCGCGGATCCTGGCCGAGGGCAAGCCGCACGTCGGCTCCGACCTCCTGCCCGGCGCCATCTCCGCCATGCGCGAGGAGCTGGAGCGCGGCGGCTGCACGTTCCTGTGGGGCGCCCGCGCCGTGGACCTGGAGCTCGCCGGCGGACGCTTCCGCGGCCTGACGCTCGCCGACGGCCGGACGCTCGACTCGGACCGGCTGGTGCTCGCGCCCGGCAACAGCGCGCGGGAGCTGTTCGAGCTGTTCGCCCGCCGGGGCTGGCCCGTCGAGGCGAAGCCGTTCGCCGTCGGGTTCCGCGCGGAGCACCCGCAGCCGCTCATCGACCGCATCCAGTACGGCACCGAGCGGCGCCACCCCAGGCTCCCCCCGGCGGACTACAAGCTGGCCGACAACCCGCGGGTCGCGGGCGAGGCGCGCGGCGTCTTCTCGTTCTGCATGTGCCCCGGCGGCGTGGTGGTCCCCACCCCGACCGAGCCCGAGATGCAGTGCACGAACGGCATGTCCAACTCGCACCGCAGCTCGCCGCTCGCGAACGCGGGCATGGTCGTGGCGGTCTCGCCCGCCGACTTCGCCGCCGAGGGCTTCGAGGGACCGCTCGCCGGGCTGGAGTGGCAGCGCAAGTGGGAGCGGGCGGCCTTCCGGCTCGGCGGCGGCGGCTACCACGCGCCGGCGCAGCGGCTGTCGGCCTACCTCGCCGGCCGCCCCGGTGCGCCGCCCGGCCGCACCTCGTACCGCCCCGGCGTGGTGCCCGCCGACCTGTCGCAGCTCTTCCCGGCGGCGGTGCGCGACGCGCTCCGCGCCGGGCTGCGCAGCTTCGAGAAGCGCATGCACGGGTTCGTCACCGACGAGGCGCTGCTCATCGGCGTCGAGACCCGCACCAGCGCGCCCTGCCGCCTGGTGCGCGGCGACGACCTGCAGAGCCCGGCGCTCCGCGGCGTCTATCCCGCCGGCGAGGGCGCCGGGTACGCGGGCGGCATCGTCTCGTCGGCGGTGGACGGCGTGCGCGTCGCCGAGGCCATCGCCGCGGAGCTGGGGCCGGCATGAGGCGCGCGCCCATGCGCTACCACGTGCGGGACGCGAGCGGCCGGGAGCTGGTGGTCCCGTCGCTCGCCGACCTGCACGCGCTCTACGCGCACGGCTTCCTCGGCGACGACGACCTGGTCCGCGCGGAGACCTCCGACCGCTGGACGCGCGCCGGGGCCATGCACGCGCTGCAGGGCGTGCGCGAGACGCGCGCCGAGAGCCCGCGGAAGGTGGCGCTGCTCCTCGCGGCGCTGGTCGTCATCGCGACCGCGATCGGGATCCTGCTCTCGCGCTGACGAGACGCGCTCCCGCCGCCGCGCGCCCTGCCGCGCCCCGCCGCCGGCGCGCGGGTGCGTTCGCGCCCCGGAGCGCGTGCGAAGCGTCCGGCGCGCCTGCGCGAGGCAACCCCGGCGTCGCCCGCGGCCCGGCTCAGCGCCCGTAGTCGTCCTGGACGCGCACCACGTCCTCGACCTCGGGCGTGGACACCTCCAGCACGTCGCAGTCGGTGATCGCGCGCATGCGGTGCACCGTGCCCGGCCGCACGTGGTAGCTGTCGCCCGGGCGCATGGGGTGATCGACCAGGCGGCCGTCCTCCTGGAGGACGAGCACCATCTCGCCGCTCCAGAGGTGGATCGTCTCGTCCTTCTTCACGTGGTACTGCAGCGAGAGCTGCGTCCCCGCCTTCACGTGCAGGAGCTTGCCGACGTAGCGCTCGGTGTGGGCCCACCACAGCTCGTGGCCCCAGGGCTTCTCGACGCGCTTCGGGTTCTCGAACGTGCTCGTCATGTGTCTGCGGCTCCCGACGTGAAGCTAGGCTCACCGGCTCGCGGTCACGAATCCCTTCGCCCCGGATTCCCGCTCGGCGTCGCGCAGGTAGCGCTCCGCCTCCGCGCGGGTGGCGAAGCTGCCCGCCCGCACCCGGAAGAAGCGGCCCTTGCCCGGGACGTCCGCGGCCTCGATGCGCGGCGAGAGCGTCCGGTACTTCGCGGCGATCCGCTCGGCCTCGGTCCGGCTCTGGGTGGCGGCGAGCTGGACCACGAACGCGCCGGCCGCGGCGGGCTTCGGCGCCGCGGCCACCGGCGCCGCCGGCGCGGCGGCCGGCTTCGGAGACGCCGCGGGCGCGGGGGCCGGGGCGGCCGCGGGCTTCGCCGGCGCG
>NZ_BAZG01000180.1 GCF_000964525.1 Anaeromyxobacter sp. PSR-1 | reverse complement strand
AGCCGGCCCCCGCGCCCGCACCTCGGCCGTCCGCGGCGCGCGCCCCGGAGCGCGCTTCGGAGCGCGCTTCGGAGCGCGCTTCGGAGCGCGCTTCGGAGCGCGTTGCCGAGCCGGCCCCGTCGCGCGGCGCGGGCTCGGTCGGCCCGGCCACGCTCGTGTCGCTCGATCACGCCGACGGCGATCGCGGCGGCTGGTCCGACGTGCCGCTGCCGCCGCCGCCCGCGGGCGCGACGCCGGTGGAGGACGCGCCGCGCTACGCGGCGGCCGGGTTCCGCAAGCCGAACCTCCTGGTGCCGCGCTGCGTGCAGGACGCCATCCGGCTGCCGCGCGACGCGCGCGAGCGGGTGAGCGGGCCGGTGACGGTGCGCTTCGCGGTCGCGAAGGACGGGACGGTGGGGCTGTTCCAGGTGATGGGCGACCTGCCCGACCGCCGCGTCGCCGACGCGATCTGGACGGCGGTGCGCGGCTGCCGCTTCGCGCCCGGCGCCGACGCCGCGGGCAAGCCCACCCGGCTCTGGGTGGTGATGCCCATCCGCTTCGACGAGTAGCGCGGGAGGGCGCGCTTCCCCGGCGCTCAGCCGGCGGGGGCGGCCTGCGCCCGGATCGCCTCGAGCCGCTCGACCAGCGTCGGGTGGCTGTAGTGCCAGGCGCTGTACCAGGGGTGCGGGTGCAGGTTGGAGAGGTTCTCGCCGTTCAGGCGCACCAGCGCGCTCGCGAGCGCGTCCGGCGCCCGCGCCAGCGCGATCGCGTAGCGGTCCGCCTCGTACTCGTGGCGGCGGGACATCTGCGCGGCGAGCGGCGCCAGCCAGAACACGAACGCGCCGCCGCACAGGGACAGCAGCGCGACCGCCGCGTGGAGCGACGGGCCGTCGAAGCCGAACGCCGCGTAGAGCGGCGGCCAGGGCACGAGCCGCGACAGGACGAACAGCATCACCAGCGTCCCGGCGAGCGACAGCGCCAGCCCGCGGTGCACGTGGTGCCGGCGGTAGTGCCCGATCTCGTGGGCGAGCACGCTCGCCGCCTCGTCCACGCTCATGCTCGCCACCAGCGTGTCGAACAGCACGATGCGCGGCCGGAAGATGCCGGTGAAGTACGCGTTCGAGTGGCCGGAGCGGCGCGACGCGTCCATCACGAACAGCCCCCGGTTCGCGAACCCCGCCTCGCGCGCCAGCGCGTCGAGCCGCTCGCGGAGCGGCCCCTCCGGCAGCGGCTGGAAGCGGTTGAACAGCGGCGCGATCAGCGTCGGCCACGCCCACAGCAGGAGCACCTGCACCACCACCAGGAACGCGAACAGCCAGAGCCACCAGTGCGCGCCGGAGAAGCGCATGAACCCGTAGACGGCGTACAGGACGGGCACGCCGATGAGGACCTGGATGGCGAGGCTCCGGGCGCGGTCGCCGAGCCAGGTGCCCAGGCTGGTCCGGTTGAAGCCGAAGCGGGTCTCGGTGACGAACGTGCGCCAGGCGGAGAAGGGGAGGGCGAGCGCGGCGCCGCCCACGGCGAGCAGCATCAGGTACGCCACGAAGCGGTGGGGGCCGGCCAGGCGCGCCGAGACGGCGCGGTCGAGCCAGGGCAGCAGGCCGGAGAACAGCACCGCGAGCGTGGCCGCCGCCGAGCACAGCCCGTCCACGAGCGCCAGCCGCCCGTTCGCGAGCGTGTAGGCGCGGCTCCGGGCCGCGATCTCGTCGCTCACCTGCCCCGCGAGCGGGGTCGGCACGCCCCGCACCCGGCGGACGTGGCGGAGGTTGAGCGCGAGCAGGCCGGTCTCCACCGCCAGCTGGACGGCGAACAGCGCCAGGAAGACGGGCACGACCAGCGGTCCCATGGCCTCCCGTCATACACCGACCCCGGCGCGCGCGCAGCCGGCCCCGCCGTCCCGGCGCGCCGGCCGGCCGGCCCGGTTAGACTCGCGGGGTGGACGCCCTGGTCTCCGAGCTCGCCCGGCTCCTGCGCGCGAACGGCGTGCGCGTGTCGCCCGCCGAGGTGGCGGACGCGGTCGCCGCCGGCGCGCTGGTGGGCGTCGAGGACCGGGGCGCGTTCAAGGCCGCCCTGCGGGCCACGCTGGTGAAGCGCGCCGCGGACGTGCCGGTGTTCGAGGCGCTCTTCGACCTGCTGTTCTCCGGGATGGGCCGGCTGGTGGCCGGGGCCGAGCGCGGGCTGCTCGCCGAGCTGGGGGAGCAGGGGTTGCTCGAGCCCGACGACCTGGAGATGGTCGCCTGGACGCTGGGCGAGCTGGCGTCCGCGATGAGCCCGCTCGCCCTCGCCGCGCTCCAGGGGGATCCCGGGCTCCTGGCCAGGCTGCTCCGCGCGGCCGCGCAGCAGCTCGACTTCGCCGCGCTGGCGAGCGCCGGTGCGACCGGCTTCCAGGGCCGGCGCCTGCTCGCGGCGGCCGGCGGCGCGGCGCTCCCGGCCGACGCGGCCGCGCTGGAGCAGGCGCTGCGGGCGCGCGGGCTGGACCCGGCGAAGCTGCAGCTCGTGTCGGAGCGGGTCGCCGCCGCGCTCCGGCGCGTCGAGGACGCCGCCCGGCGCTGGGCGGAGCTGGAGGCGGGCGCGCGCAGCGTGCGGCGCGCGGAGCAGGGGCGCGGCGGCCTCGCGCCGCTCTCGCGCGACGAGCTCGCGCGCACCGAGCGCGCCGTGAAGCGGCTCGCCGAGCGGCTGAAGAGCCGGCTGGTGCGGCGGGACCGGAGCCGCCGCCGCGGGGTGCTGGCGGTCCGGCGGACGCTCCGGCGCAACCTCGGGCTGGGCGGCTTCCCGGCGCAGGTGGTGTTCCGGCGCCGGCGCCCGCAGCGACCGGACGTGGTCGTCCTGTGCGACGTCTCCGAGTCGGTGCGCCACGTCACCCGGCTGATGCTGCTGTTCCTCTACACGATGCAGTCGCTGTTCAGCCGCGTCCGCACGTTCGTGTTCGTGGCCGACCTCGCCGAGGTGACCGCGCAGCTGCGGGCCGAGCGCGAGCCGGCCCGCGCCGCGGACCTGGCGGTGGCCGCGCGGGCGGTGAGCCTGGCGGCCAACTCCAACTACGGCCGGGCGCTGCGCACCTTCCACCGCGCCGCGCTGCCCGCCGTCACCCGGCGCACCACCGTGCTCGTCATCGGCGACGGCCGGAACAACTACAACCCCCCGGAGGCGTGGGTGCTCGAGGAGCTGCGCCGGCGGGCCCGGCGGGTGCTGTGGATGTGCCCCGAGCCGCGGCACCTGTGGGGCACCGGGGACAGCGAGCTGCCGCTCTACGCGGCCCACTGCGACCGCGTGGCGCCGGTGACCACGCTCGCCGAGCTGGAGGGGATCGCCGACGCGCTGGTGCCCGGCCGCTGACGCGGCGGGTCCCGGTCCGGCCGCCCCCCGCGACGGGCGGTGATTGACTCCCCGCCCACCCTTCCATAGGTTCCGCGCCGATGTCCGATCTCGTGCCCCTCTCCAGGAAGCCGGCCCCCGCCGCGGGCGGGCCCGCCGCCTCGCCGGCGGCGCCGCCGCGCAAGGTCTACGTCCACACGTTCGGCTGCCAGATGAACGAGTCCGACTCCGACCGGATGGTCGAGCTGCTCGGGCGCCACGCCTTCGCCCGCGCCGCCAGCGCGGACGAGGCCGACCTCATCCTGCTCAACACCTGCGCGGTGCGCGAGAAGGCCGAGCAGAAGCTGCTCTCGGCGCTGGGGCGCTACCGCGAGGTGAAGGCGCGCCGCGGCGCGCTCATCGCGGTGTCGGGGTGCGTGGCGCAGCAGGAGAAGGACCGGCTGCTCGCGCGCGTGCCGTACGTGGACTTCGTCTTCGGGCCGGACAACATCGGCCGGCTGCCGGAGATGGTGGAGCGCGCCCGCGACGAGCGCTTCGCCGAGACCGGCTGGATGGACTCGGAGGAGTACGTGTTCCCGCGCGCCGACGCCGAGGCGGCGCGCGGCCGGGCCACCGCGTTCGTCACCGCCATGAAGGGCTGCGACAACGTCTGCGCGTTCTGCATCGTGCCGCACACCCGCGGGCGCGAGGTGTCGCGGCCGTTCCCGGACGTGGTGGCCGAGTGCGCCGCGCTCGCCGAGGTGGGCGTGCGCGAGGTGACGCTCATCGGGCAGAACGTGAACTCGTACACGGGCGGCTGCACCTTCGCCGACCTGCTCCGGCGCGTGGCGGCCGTGCCCGGGATCGACCGCATCCGCTTCACCACCAGCCACCCGCACGACCTCTCCGACGCGCTCGTCGAGGTGTTCCGCGACGAGCCGAAGGTGATGCCGCACTTCCACCTGCCGGTGCAGTCCGGCTCCGACGCCGTGCTGCGCCGGATGCGCCGGGACTACTCGGTGGCGGAGTACCTCGACCGCTTCGACCGGCTGCGCGCCGCCCGGCCCGGCATCGCCATCACCACCGACTTCATCGTGGGGTTCCCCGGCGAGACCGACGCGGACTTCGAGGCCTCGCTGGCGCTGCTGGAGCGCGCGCGCTTCGAGCAGAGCTTCAGCTTCGTGTTCAGCCCGCGGCCGCACACCGTCGCGGCCGTGCGGCTCGGCAGCGCGCCGGAGTGGCAGGAGGTGCCGCGCGAGGTCGCGGTGGCGCGGCTCGAGCGGCTGCTCGCGGCGCAGCGGCGCATCGCCGGGGAGATCCTGGCGGCCGAGCTGGGGAAGGTGGTCGAGGTGCTGGTGGAGGGCCCGTCCGACGAGCCCGGCGAGCGGCTGGGGCGGACGCCCGAGAACCGCGTGGTCCACCTGGCCGCGGACGAGGCGGCCGCGCCCGCCGGCGCGCGCGTCCGGGTGCGGATCACGCGCGCGGGCGGCAGCTCGCTCTCGGGCACGCTCGCGTGAGCGCGGAGCTCCGGGCCGGGGCGGGGGCCGTCGCCGCCCCCGTCGGGAGGGGCTGGCGGGTGCTGGCGGCCGCGGGCGCGACCGCGTACGCCGGGCTCATCTTCTGGCTCTCCTCGCGCCCGGATCCGCTGCCGTTCGTGCCGAAGGGCATCTTCTCGCACGACAAGATCGTCCACGCGTCCGCGTACGCCGTGCTCGGGGCGCTCCTCGCGCTGGCGCTCGCCGGCACGCGGCTGGCGCGCGGGCGCCGGCTGCTCGTCGCGGCGGCGGTGCTGGCCAGCCTGTACGGCGCGAGCGACGAGTGGCACCAGGCGCACGTGCCGAACCGGCAGCCCGACGCGTTCGACTGGGCGGCCGACACCGCCGGGGCGCTGGCGGGCGCGGCGCTCGCCGCCGCATTCTTGCGGCGCCGGTCGCGCGCGGGCTAGCATCCCGGGCGCGATGCCCATCCTCCTGCCGTACGCGGGCGCGAGGCCCCGGCTGCACCCGACCGTCTTCGCCGCGCCCGGCTGCGTCGTCACCGGCGACGTGGAGGTCGGCGCCGAGGCGTCGCTCTGGTTCGGGACCGTGGTGCGGGGGGACGTGAACACCGTCCGGATCGGCGCCCGCACCAACGTGCAGGACGGGACCGTCATCCACGTCACCACGCGCACGCACCCCACCGTCATCGGCGAGGACGTCACCATCGGCCACCGCGCCGTGCTGCACGGCTGCACCGTGCACGACCGCTGCCTCATCGGCATCGGCGCGATCGTCCTCGACGGCGCGGTGGTGGGCCCGGACGCCATGGTCGGGGCCGGCGCGCTCGTGCCGCCCGGCGCGGTGGTGCCGCCGGGCACGCTGGTGATGGGCCAGCCGGCGAGGCCGAAGCGCCCGCTCACGCCGGAGGAGATCGCGTTCCTCCGGACCAGCGCGGCGAACTACGTGGCGTACGCCGCGCGCTACCGCGCCGAGGGGGGCGTCCCATGACGGTGGTCGAGGCGCTCCAGCGCTCGGTCCTGTTCCGCGACTTCACCGAGACCGGCCTGCGCATCTTCGCGAGCGTCGCCGCGGAGAAGGCGGTCCCGGCCGGCAGCCCGCTGTTCGTCGAGAACATGGTGGGCGAGTCGATGTTCATCGTGAAGACCGGCACCGTGCGCGTGACCCAGCGCGGGCCCGACGGGGAGCGCGAGCTGGCCGTGCTGGGGCCGGGCGAGCACCTCGGCGCGCTGGCGCTGCTCGGCAAGAGCGTGCGCCTGGTGTCGGCGGTGGCGGCCACGCCCTGCGAGGTGCTGGAGCTGGCCCAGCGCGACTTCGCGCGGCTGCAGCCGCAGAAGCCGCAGGCCTGCCTGAAGCTGGCGCTCGCCATCGCCGCCGACCTCTCGGCGAAGGTGGCGGAGAGCCGCGAGTTGCTGCGCGGCCTGGCGGCGGCGAGACCCTCCGCGCCGTGACCCGGGCGCACGGGACGTGCGCGACGCGCGCCCGCGAACGCGGGCGGGCGGCCTGCGCGCGGGCGCACGTGCCGCGTGACCTCCGGGCGGACATGCGGTAAGCCGGGATCCCGGGAAGGAGCGCGAGGCACCGCGGATGCTCGAACGCCTGGTCGAGTTGCTCGGAGGGCACTCCCTCCACGTCGGTTATGCGTTCGTCTTCGCCGTGCTGGTGCTGTGCGGCTTCGGCCTCCCCATGCCCGAGGACGTGATCCTCGTCACCGGGGGCGTGCTCGCCTGGCTCGCGAGCGACCTCGAGTCGGCGTCGATCGCCGGGATGCTCCGGGACGACGGGCTGCTGTTCATGGTGGCGGTGGGGCTGGCGGGCATCCTGGCGGGCGACTCGGTGATCTTCCTGGCCGGCCGGAAGTTCGGCGCCCGGGTGGCGGACTTCCGCCCGCTGCGCCGCATGATCACGCCCGAGAAGCT
Source organism: Anaeromyxobacter sp. PSR-1 (assembly GCF_000964525.1). Taxonomy (GTDB): domain Bacteria; phylum Myxococcota; class Myxococcia; order Myxococcales; family Anaeromyxobacteraceae; genus Anaeromyxobacter. Next base: position 2,417 of record NZ_BAZG01000180.1, on the reverse strand, counting down.
CGAGAAGGTGGAGAAGCTCATGCGCCGCCGCGGCAACGTGGTGGTGGTGGTGGCGCGCTACCTCCCGGGCATCCGCATGCCGACCTACTTCACGGCCGGCCACGCGGGGATGCCGTACTGGGAGTTCCTGCTGTTCGACGGCGCCGCGGCGCTCGTCTCGGCGCCGCTCTGGGTCTGCCTCGGCTTCTACTTCGGCTCGAACATCGAGGAGGCGGCGCGCCTCGCGGCCCGCTTCAGCCACTACATCCTGCTCGGCGTGGGCGTGGTGCTGCTCGGGCTGTTCCTGCGCTGGCTCCAGACGCGCCGGGCCGTTCCGGCGTCGCCGGACGGCGACCGCGACTGACGCCTACCGCGCCTCGCTGCGGCCCAGCAGCCGGCGCAGCAGCCCGCCCAGCCCGCGCGCGGCGCCGCTCGCCGCGGCCTCGCCGGCCGGCTCGGCGGCCTCCGCGGGCGGCACCGGGAAGCTGCCGGTCGAGACCGCCGGGGCGCCCTCGCGCTCCAGCCGCCGGCGGGCGCTCGCGGCGCCCTCCCGCGCCGACATGACCGCCTGCACCTTGCGCCCGGTGTTCAGCTCGCGGGCGGTGACGGTGAGCAGGCACTCGGCGCCCAGCTCGAACGTCACCGCGATCTTCACCATCCCGCGCGGCCCGGGCGGCAGCCCCTCCAGGCGCAGCGTGCCCAGGTACTCGCAGTCGTCGGCGTGCGCGCCCTCGCCCTGCAGCACCACCAGCTCGAACTCGGTCTGGCCGTCGTGCGAGGTGGTGAGCCCGTACTGCTTGCGCGCCGGGAGCGGCGTGTTCCGCTCCATGATGGTCTTCACCCGGCCCCCCGGCAGCCCGATGCCGATGGACATGGGCAGCACGTCGATGAGCACGACGCCCTCGGCGCCCTGCAGCGAGTGCGCGAGCAGGGCCGCGCCGACCGCGACGGCCTCGTCCGGGTGGACCGCCCGCGACGGCGCCCGCCCGAAGAACTCGCCGACCTTCTGGTGCACGAGCGGCATGCGCGACTGGCCGCCCACCAGGATCACCTCGTCGATGTCGGTGGTGGAGAGCGAGCGGGCCGCGAGCACGTCGCGGCACACCGCCAGCGTCCGGTCCACCAGCGGCGCGACCAGCTCCACCACCTCGTCGCGGGTGACGGCCAGGTCCAGCGAGAGCGGCCGGCCGTCGGCCAGGGCCAGGAACGGCAGGTCCACCCGGTGCTCGGTGCGCTCCGAGAGCGCGCACTTGGCCCGCTCCGCCGCGTCCACCATGCGCGACAGCGCCACGCGATCGCCGGCGAACGGCGCGCCGTGGGCGCGCTCCCAGGCGGCGAGCATCCGCTCCACGATGCGGTTGTCGAAGTCCACGCCGCCGAGGAAGGTGTCGCCGCCGGTGGAGACCACCTCGTAGACGTTGTCGTTCAGCTCCAGCACCGAGGCGTCGAAGGTGCCGCCGCCCAGGTCGTAGACCAGCACCCGCTGGTCGAGGTGCCGCCCGAACGCGTACGCCAGCGCCGCGGCGGTGGGCTCGTTCAGGATCCGCTCCACCTTCAGGCCGGCCAGCGCGCCGGCGTGCCGGACCGCCGCGCGCTGCCGCTCGTTGTAGTAGGCGGGCACGGTGATGACGGCGCGGTTCACCTCCTCGCCGAGGTGGTTCTGCGCGACCTCCTTCACCTCCGCGAGCACCAGCGCCGAGACCTGCTCGAGCGTGAGCGTCTCCGGCCCGAGCCGCACCGCCGCGAGCCCGTCCGGCCCGGCCACGATCTCGTAGGCGAACTTGCCCTTGATCTCCTGGACCACCGGCGACTCGAAGGCGCGGCCCACCAGCCGCTTCGCGCCCCAGACCGTGGCGCGCGGGTTGGTGAGGAGCTGCGCGCGGGCCAGGTGCCCGACCACGATCCGGTTGCGCGCGTTCAGGGCGACGATCGACGGGACGGTGTTGTAGCCCTCGCGCGAGGGGATCACGTACGGCCGCCCGTCGCGCACCACCGCCGCGCAGGAGTTGGACGTGCCGAGGTCGATGCCGATGACGTAGCGCGACGGCCGGGTGATGGGGACCGGCTCGTCCGGCAGCCCGGTGGCGACGCGGGCCGGGCCGGCCTCGAGCTGCTCGACGCGGTGCGGGCGCGAGAGATCGGCGAGCGCCGGCACGGGCGCCGCGGGCGCCGCGAAAGGCGAGGGCGCCGGCGGCGGGGTCGCGGTCGCACCCGCACGAGGGAGCGCGGGCGGCGTGGCGGCGGGCGCCGGGGTCGGGGTCGGCGGGCGCGCCACCGGCGCCGGCGAGGCGGGCAGGGGAGCGCGCGTCGGCGCCGGGGTGCGCTCTGGCCGCGGCGCGATCGGCGCGGGCGCGCCCACGCCCGGCGCGGCGCCGCGCAGCTCCTTCCGCGCCGCCATCCGCTCCACCAGCGCCTGCGAGCGCTCGTCGAGCCAGGTG
>NZ_BAZG01000181.1 GCF_000964525.1 Anaeromyxobacter sp. PSR-1 | reverse complement strand
GGCCTCGTCGCCGTCCTCGACCATCCGCGGCGCGGCCACCTGCGCGCGGACGCGCGCCGGCGCGGCCGCGGCCATCGCGGCCAGCACGGCGAGGAGGATCGGGAGGGCGGCACCGCGGGTGGACACGCGAGAACGGGATGCTAGCACGCCCGGTCCCGCGCTAAGAAGACGAACCATGTCGCGCGCCGCCGAGGCCATCGATCGCCTGCTCTCCATCATGGAGCGCCTGCGCGCCCCGGGGGGCTGCCCCTGGGACCGCGAGCAGACGCTCCACACGCTGCGCCCGTACGTGCTGGAGGAGACGTACGAGGTCCTGGAGGCCATCGACGCGGGCGACGTCCGCGAGCACCGCGAGGAGCTGGGCGACCTGCTGCTGCAGATCGTCTTCCAGGCGCAGCTCCGCCGCGAGGAGGGCGCGTTCGAGTTCGCCGACGTGGCGAACGCCATCTCCGACAAGCTGGTCTCGCGCCACCCGCACGTGTTCGGCGACGCGCAGGTGAAGGACGCCGAGGGCGTGCTGCGGCAGTGGGCGGCGCTGAAGCGCGAGGAGAAGAGGGCGAAGGGCGCCGGGCACAGCGTGCTGGAGGGCGTGCCGCGCGAGATGCCGGCGCTGGCGCGGGCCGACCGGCTCACCGAGAAGGCGAGCCGCATCGGGTTCGACTGGCCCGACGCGGCCGGCGCGCGGGAGAAGGTGCGCGAGGAGCTCGCCGAGCTGGACGAGGCGGTCGCCGGCGGCGACGGCGCGGCCATCGAGCACGAGCTGGGCGACGCGCTGTTCGCGCTCGCGAACTACGCCCGCAAGCTCGGGATCCCGCCCGAGGAGGCGCTCCGGGGCAGCGTGGCCCGCTTCATCGCGCGGTTCGAGCACGTCGAGCGCGAGCTGGCGCGTCGCGGGGTGCCCCACGGGAGTGCCACGCTGGCGGAGATGGACGCGCTCTGGGACGAGGCGAAGGAGCTCGAGCGTCAAGCGAAATCGCCCGGCACCGCCCCATCGGCAGGTTCTCCACCGGGTTTGGGGAAAGATGGTGGATAAGTCTGTGGGCAGGACGCCTCGACGCAGGGAATTCACCCGATCGGCACGTGGCGCCGCGTTCCGCAGCACCGAAATTCCTCAGTGAAGTCGGCGTGCTCACCTTCCCCTTCCCCCGAGATGTCCACATCGCGGCCGGCGCCCCCCCGCACTCCACGTCTCCCCGCCCCCGCCGGTGGATAACTCCGCGACCCACCCCGGATTCGGAGCCGTGCGCCGCGCGGCCCTCCGAGGCACGGGGCGCGGGAACCCTTGAGCCACAAGGCCCGCCGGGGGGCGTGCGCGGCGAGGCCGCTCCGCTCTAGGGCGCGCCGAGCACGTGCCGCGCACGGCCGCGCGCCGTGGGCGCCGGCGGGGCACCGTGCGCGAGGGCGCGCGGGTCCGCCGGACCGCACCGGGCTCATAACCCCTTGACGCGGCTCGCGATGGGCGATAGAAGCGCGCCCTCTTATTCAACCCGACGGAGAAGTCACTTGGCGAACACCGCATCGGCCGAGAAGCGCAACCGCCAGGCGCAGAAGCGCCGGGCCCGCAACGTCCAGGTCCGCACCGGCGTGAAGTCCGCAGTGAAGAAGCTGCGGGAGGCGATCGCGAAGGGCGATGCGGCCGCCACGCAGGCCGCGCTGAAGTCCGCCGAGAAGACCATCGGCAAGGCCGCCTCGAAGGGCGTGCTGCACAAGAACGCCGCCTCGCGGAAGATCTCGCGCCTGGCGAAGGCCGCGGCGAAGCCGGCCGCCGCCGCGAAGTAGCCCCCCTCCCCGCCCGGACGTCAGCGCCCCGCCGCGCCCTGCGCGGCCGGGGCGCGCGCGTCCCGGTCCTCGAACGCCTCGAGGATCTCGCGCGCCGCGTCCGCCGCCAGGCGGCGCAGCTCGAGCGCGCGCCGGCCCTCGGTCTCGAGCGGATCCGCGCCGCCCAGGTGATCGCCCTCCCGGCGGACCGAGAGCGAGCCGACCACCTTCCCCTCGGAGACGAGGCGCGCGCGCGCGGTCAGCACCACGTGGAAGGTCGAGCCGGTGACGGACGAGGGCAGGCCCTCGCCCGCGCCCACCTCGCCCTCGATGGCCACCGGCGCGTCCGGGCCGGCCGACGCCCCGCGCCGCGCCAGCTCCTCGCGCAGCGCCGCGGTGAGCGCGGCGCCCAGCTCCGGATCGCTCGACAGGTTCTGGAACGCGCGCACGTGCACGCGCTCCGCGCCGCCGCGCGCGCGGTAGGCGTGGGAGAAGCCGTACCCGCAGCCCGCGGCCGCGAGCGCCGCCAGCGCGGCGAGCAGCGCGGCGAGCAGCGCGGCGAGGGACCTGCGGGCGTCTCGGGGGCGCCGCACGTCAGGCCACCACGAAGTTGACGAGGCGCTTCGGCACGAAGACCACCTTGCGGACGGTCTTCCCGGCCAGGTGGATCTTCACCTTCTCGTCGGCCTCGGCGAGCGCGCGGACCTCCGCCTCGCCCGCCGCGGCCGGCGCCTGCACCTCGCCGCGGAGCTTCCCGTTCACCTGGACCGCGATGGTCACGGTGTCCGCCACGATCAGCGCCGGGTCGAACGGCGGCCAGGGCGCGTCGGCGACCAGGCGGTCGCGCGCGACCGGGCCCATCACCTCGTGCCACAGCTCCTCGGCCACGTGCGGCGCGAACGGCGCCAGCAGCGTGGCGAGGGCGAGCAGCGCCTCGCGCACCGCGGCCCGGTCCGGCTCGGAGGCCGGCTCGAACGCGTACAGCGCGTTCACCAGCTCCATGAGCGCGGCGATGCTGGTGTTGAACTTGAGGTCGGCCTCGAGCCCCTCGGTGACGCGCTTGATGGTCCGGTGGGTGCGCCGGCGCAGCTCGAGCGCCTCGCCGGCCGCCTCGGCGAGCGCGGCGTCCGACGCGTCGAAGCAGGCCTGGCGCGCGTGGTAGATGCGCCACACGCGCGCCAGGAAGCGGAACAGGCCGTCCACCTGCTCGTCGGACCAGTCGATGTCCTTCTCCGGCGGCGCGGCGAACAGCATGAACATGCGCACCGTGTCGGCGCCGAACCGCGACACCATGCCGCCCGGCGCCACCACGTTGCCCCAGCGCTTCGACATCTTGCGCCCGTCGGGCCCGTTCACGATGCCCTGGGTGACCAGCCGGCGCACCGGCTCGTCCTCGTGCACCAGCCCGAGCTCGTGCATCACCCGGTGCCAGAAGCGGAAGTAGAGCAGGTGCATCACGGCGTGCTCGGGGCCGCCAACGTACACGTCCACCGGCAGCCAGCGCCGGGCGGCCTCGGGGTCGAACGGCCGCGCCTCGTCCTTCGGCGAGAGGTAGCGCGCGTAGTACCAGGACGAGTCCACGAACGTGTCCATGGTCTCCACCTCGCGCCGCGCCGGCTTGCCGCAGCGCGGGCAGGTGGTGTTCACGAACGACGCCACCTTGGCGAGCGGCGGCTCGCCGGTGCCGGTGATGATCGCCTCCGCCGGCAGCACCACCGGCAGGTCCTGCTCCGGCACCGGCACCATCCCGTGCTCGTCGCAGTAGACGATCGGGATGGGCGTGCCCCAGTAGCGCTGGCGCGAGAAGCCCCAGTCGCGGAGGTGCCACCGCACCGTCCCCTGGCCGAAGCCCTGCTCCGCGGCGTGCGCGGACATGCGCGTCCTCGCCTCGGCCGAGGCGAGGCCGGTGAACGGGCCGGAGCCCTCCAGGACGCCGTCCTCGGTGGCGGCCCGCTCGAGCGCGTCGCCCGGCGGGAGGCGCGCGCCCTGGGCCGGCTGGATGACCACGCGCACCGGCAGCCCGTACTTCCGCGCGAACTCGAAGTCGCGCTGGTCGTGCGCCGGGACGCTCATCACCGCGCCGGTGCCGTACTCGGCCAGCACGAAGTTCGCGATCCAGATCGGCACCTGCTCGCCGGTGAACGGGTTCACCGCGAACGCGCCGGTGAACACGCCCTCCTTCGGCGCGCCCTCCCCGGTGCGCTCCACCGCGTCGGTCTTGCGCATGCGCGCGACGAACGCGTCCACCTCGGCGCGGCGGTCCGGCGCGGTGACCTGCGCGACCAGCGGGTGCTCCGGCGCCAGCACCACGTAGGTGCAGCCGTAGATCGTGTCGACGCGGGTGGTGAACACCTTCACCGCGGCGCCGCCGGCGGCGAGCGCGAAGTCCACCTCGGCGCCCTCGCTCTTGCCGATCCAGTTGCGCTGCATGGTGGTGACGCGGTCCGGCCAGTCCTTCAGGCCGTCCAGCCCGTCGAGCAGCTGCTGGGCGTAGGCGGTGATGCGGAACGCCCACTCCGGGTGGATCTTCTCGACCACCGGCGAGCCGCAGCGCTCACAGCGGTTGTCGTCCACCACCTGCTCGTTCGCGATGACCGTCTGGCACCCGGTGCACCAGTTCACCTTGCCCTGGCGCCGGTAGGCGATGCCCTTCTCCAGCATCTTCAGGAAGAACCACTGGTTCCAGCGGTAGTAGGACGCGTCGGCGGTGACCAGCTCGCGGTCCCAGTCGAAGCTGTAGCCGAGCCGCTTCATCTCGGCGCGGAACGAGACCACGTTCTCGCGCGTCCGCTCCGCCGGGTGCCGGCCGTCCTTGATGGCGGCGTTCTCGGCCGGGAGGCCGAGGGCGTCGAAGCCGATCGGGTGCAGGACGTCGAACCCGCGCATCCGCAGGTGGCGCGCCAGGGCGTCGCCGATGGTGTACACGCGGGCGTGGCCCATGTGCATGGCGCCCGACGGATACGGGAACATCTCGAGGACGTAGCGGGTGTCGGCGTCCGGACGGCGGCCCGCCTTGAAGGCGCCCGCCTCCTCCCACCGGCGCTGCCAGCGGGGCTCGATCGACTGGGGCTCGTAACGCTCGTTCATCGACATAGGGGTGCGGATTCTAGCGGACGTCGCGGGTTTCGTCTGCTGAGCTATATTGCCCGCGCCACAGGCTCCCACTCCCATCCAGCACCGGGGTCACCGCATGTACCCGCCCGTCCACGTCGCCGACATCGCCCAGCACGAGGGGAAGGAGGTCACGCTCCACGGCTGGCTCCACAACCGCCGCTCGTCGGGCAAGCTCCACTTCCTGCAGCTGCGCGACGGCACCGGCACCATCCAGTGCGTGGTGTTCAAGGGGAACGTGACGCCCGAGGTGTTCCAGGCCTCGGACCACCTCCCGCAGGAGACCAGCCTCAAGGTGACGGGCCTCGTGAAGAAGGACGAGCGCTCGCCCATCGGGTTCGAGCTGGACGTGCGCGACGTGCAGGTGGTGTCGCGCCCGGCCCAGGAGTTCCCCATCGGCCACAAGGAGCACGGGGTCGCGTTCCTGATGGAGCAGCGGCACCTGTGGCTCCGCTCGCAGCGCCAGCAGGCGATCCTGCGCGTCCGCCACACCGTCGAGAAGGCCATCCGCGACTTCTTCGACCAGCGCGGCTTCACGCTGGTGGACGCGCCCATCTTCACGCCGTCCGCCTGCGAGGGGACCTCCACGCTGTTCGAGGTCCCCTACTTCGACCTCGGCAAGGCCTACCTGACGCAGTCCGGCCAGCTCTACATGGAGGCCGCGGCCATGGCGCTCGGGAAGGTCTACTGCTTCGGCCCGACCTTCCGCGCCGAGAAGTCCAAGACGCGCCGCCACCTGACCGAGTTCTGGATGGTCGAGCCGGAGGTCGCGTACATGGACCTCGACGGCGACATGGAGCTGATGGAGCAGTTCGTGTCGTACGTGGTGCAGACCGCGCTGGAGAAGCACCGCGCCGAGCTCGCCACCGTCCTGGAGCGCGACGTCACCCTGCTCGAGAAGGTGAAGCCGCCGTTCCCGCGCATCACCTACACCGAGGCGGTCGAGGTCATCCAGAAGGCCGGCCACCCGATGAAGTGGGGCGACGACATCGGGGGCGACGAGGAGACGGTGGTCGCGAAGCAGTTCGACCGCCCGGTGATGGTGCACCGCTACCCGGCCGAGATGAAGGCGTTCTACTTCAAGAAGGACCCGACCGATCCCCGGGTCGCGCTCGGCTGCGACGTGCTCGCGCCGGAGGGCTACGGCGAGATCATCGGCGGCGGCCAGCGCGAGGACGATCTCGCCACGCTGGAGGCGGCCATCGAACACCACGAGCTGCCGAAGCAGGCCTTCGAGTGGTACCTCGACCTGCGCCGCTACGGCACCGTCCCGCACGCCGGCTTCGGCATGGGCGTGGAGCGCTGCGTGGCCTGGATCTGCGGCCTCCACCACGTCCGCGAGACCATCCCGTTCGCGCGCATGATGGAGCGCATCACGCCCTGAGCGACGATCCGCGGGCCGCGACCCGGTCGCGGCCCGCGGGGTCGCTCAGGGCAAGATCTGGACGGGGCTGCGCCCCGCCCCACGGAGCGGAGCTCCGCGGGGCCCCACCCTGCTCCGCGGGGCCCGTGACCTCGCGCGCCCGCCTTCGCGGGCTCGCGCGAGGTCCCCGCGGGCGCGCCTGACGGCGCGCGATCTGGCGCCGGCCTCAGGCCGCGCCGAGCAGGCGGCGCACCGCCTCGACCACCTGGTGGGCCTGCACCGGCTTCACCAGGTAGTCGTTCGCGCCGAGGCCGAGCGCGCGGCGGCGGTCCACCTCGCCGGCCTCGGTGGTGACCACCAGGATCGGCACGGCGCGGTGCGCCCCGCCGGAGCGGACCAGCGACACGAGCTTCAGGCCGTCGAGCACCGGCATGTTGATGTCGGTGAGCAGCACGTCGAAGCGGGCCGCGGCCAGCTTGCGCCAGGCGTCGGCGCCGTCGATCGCCTCGGTGGTGCTGATGCCGCCGGCGCGCTGCAGCGCCCAGCAGAGCTGCCGGCGCACGGCGCTGCTGTCGTCGACGACCAGGGCGTGGCGCAGCGGGTGCGGGGTCATGGCGCTCGGGCGTCGCGGGCGAACTCGATGAGGCGCGCGGTCAGGGCGTCCAGCCCGAGCAGCGCGTCCACGGCGCCGGTCTCGGCGGCCGCCTGCGGCATCCCGTATACCACGGCGGTCTCCTCGGACTCGGCGAGCGTGAGCCCGCCGGCGGCCTTCACCGCGGCCATCCCGTCGCGCCCGTCGGTGCCCATCCCGGTGAGGAGCGCGGCGCAGGCGCGCGGCCCGAGCACCCGCGCCGCCGAGCGGAAGAGCCGGTCGATGGACGGGCAGTGGCGCGCGCCCGGTCCCGGCGCGCCGGGCGGCAGCACCGCGGCGCGCAGCACGCCGTCGGCGCCGCGCGCCAGCTCCAGGTGGTGCCCGCCGGGCGCCACCAGCGCGCGCCCCGCGACCACCAGGTCGCCGTCCACCGCCTCCACCACGCTGAAGTGCGAGCCGCGGGCGAGCCGCTCCGCGAACGCGCCGGTGAACCGCTCGGGCATGTGCTGCGCGACCAGCACCGCCAGCGGGAGCTCGCCGGGGAGCGCCGCGAGCAGGCGCTGCAGGGCGGAGGGGCCGCCGGTGGACGCGCCCACCACCGCCACGCGGCCCGGCTCGAGCTCGCGGGCGTCCAGCGCCCGGGCCCCGGCCGAGAGGTTCTGGATGCGCAGCGCGCGCACGGTGGCGCACTTCTCCAGCAGCTCCTGGCGGACCGGGGCGAGCCCGCCGCGCTCCGGCCTCGCCACGAAGTCGAGCGCCCCCAGCTCGAGCGCCTTGAACACGTCGGCGCGCCGCGACTGCGACGAGAGCACCACCACCGGCGTGGGGCGGCGCGCCATCAGGAGCCGCAGGAAGGTGAAGCCGTCCATGCGCGGCATCTGCAGGTCCAGCACCACCACGTCCGGCGCGAGCCGGAGCGCCTCGGCCAGCCCCTGCTCGCCGTCGGCGGCGGTGCCGGCCACCACCAGCCCGTCGCCCCCGTGGAGCATGCGCGCCAGCTCGTCCCGGCTGGCGGCCGAGTCGTCCACCACCAGCACGCGCAGGGTGCGCCGGCGCCCGTCGCCGCTCACGGCGCGCCCCCGGCCGCCGGCTTGCGGTAGACGAGGTCCGCGCGGAGCTGGACCAGCTCGAAGTCGGCGGTCACGTTGATGAGCGACTCCGAGTGCCCGAGCAGCAGCCAGCCCCCGGCCCGCAGCTTCGCGTGGAACGCGCGCAGCGCGCGCCGGCGCGCCTCCAGGTCGAAGTAGATCATGACGTTCCGGCAGAACACCGCGTCGAGCGGCGGCACCGCCGCGAGCGCGTCCGGCGCCACCAGGTTGTCGCGGTGGAACCGGACCAGCTGCCGGAGCCCGTCGTCCACCACCCACTTGCCGCCGCGCAGGTGGAACCAGCGCCGCATCGGCGCCGACTCGGGCGCGCGGAACGCATGCTCCCCGTAGCTCCCGGCCCGCCCCTGCGCGACGCACCGGCGGGAGAGGTCGCACGCCGCGATCTCCACGTCCCACCCGGTGAACAGCCCCGAGTCGCGCACCAGCACCGCGATGGTCCACGCCTCCTCCCCGGTGCTGCAGCCGGCGGAGAGGATGCGCAGCCGGCGCTCCGGCGCGAGCGAGGCCGCCAGGGCGGGCAGGATCTCGTCCGCGAACGCCCGCAGCTGGCGCGCCTCGCGGAAGAAGTACGTCTCGTTGGTGGTGAGGAGGTCGAGCGCCTCGGCCAGCTCCGCGCCGCCCCGCGGATCGAACCGGAGGTGGCGGTGGTAGGCGGAGAAGTCGCGGAGCCCGAGCGCCTCCAGCCGCGGCCCCAGGCGGCGCTCCAGCAGCCGGCGGTGGTCCTCGCGGAAGGCGATCCCGCAGTGCGCCTGGATGAGCTCGCGCAGCAGCCGGAACTGCTCCTCGGTCATGGCCGGCGGCGGGGGCCCGTGGCTCCACATGCGCGCCTACCCGGCCCCGAGCGCGCGCGCCGCGTCGGCGAACGCGCGTGCCACCAGCGGATCCGGGTCGCCGGCGGCGAGCCGGGCGGCGTCCGGGGCGAGCGCGGGTCGGCCGCGCACCGCCATGGCGACGGCGGCGGCGCGCCGCACGTCCCAGCGCGCGCTCCCCGCCGCCTCGCGCAGCAGCCGCGCGCCCTCGGGTCCCGCCAGCCGCGCGGCCGCCGCGACGCCCTCCTTCGCGACCTCCGGATCCGCGTGCCGGACCGCCCCCGCGACCAGGTCGGCCGGCGGCG
>NZ_BAZG01000182.1 GCF_000964525.1 Anaeromyxobacter sp. PSR-1 | reverse complement strand
GCGGCGAGCACGCCGAGCGCGAGGTGGATGCGGAGGTTGCGGTCGCGGATGGCGGTCTCGGCGAGGCCGGTCCAGGCGAACCCGAAGCTGGCGGCGAGCCCGTGCCGGCCGCGCGCGGGCGGAGGCGGGGGCTCGGGGGCGGGCTCGCGGGCGCGCATGGTGGCGCGCATGGTGCCACGGACGCGGGGCCGGGCGCGAGCGCGTCAGATGTTCTGCGAGAGGATGAGGTGGACGTACTGGGCGCGCTCGTAGGCGCCCGGGTCCTGCACCGCGCGCTGCGAGAGCAGCCCGCGGATCTCGTCCACCGTGCCGGTGCCGCGGCGGTCCAGCCAGTCGTCCACGCCGGCCACGATCTTGCCGAGCTGCGGGATCCCGTGCCGCACCAGCGTCGAGGCGACCTGCACCACCTGCGCGCCCGCCAGGAGCTGCTTCACCGCGCCGAGCGCGTCGTGCACGCCGGTGGTGGCGGCGAGGTGCGCGCGCACGCGGCCGTGCAGGATCCCGATCCAGCGCAGCGGCACGAGCGCCTCGGCCGGCGTGGAGAGCGACATGGTGGGCACCGCCGCCATGCGCTCCAGCGACAGGTCGGGCTGCAGGAAGCGGTTGAACAGGACGATCCCGTTCACGCCGAGCGCGTCGAGCCGCGCGCAGAAGTGGGCGAGGGCGGTGAAGTAGGGCGAGAGCTTCACCGCCACCGGGATGGTCACCGCCTCGCGCACCGCCGAGACCGCGTCGAGGTAGCGCGCCTCCACCTCCGCCGCGCTCACCGCCGGGTCCGCCTCCACCGCGTACAGGTTCAGCTCGAGCGCGTCGGCCCCGGCCTGCTCGATGTCGCGGGCGAACTCGGTCCAGCCGCCCGCGGCCGAGCCGTTCAGGCTGGCGATGACCGGGACCTCGAGCGCGCGCTTGGCCCGCTCGACCAGCGACAGGTACTCGTGCGGCCCGACCCGCTGCGGCGGGAAGTGCGCGCGCACGTCGGGGCTCGCCCAGGCCGCGCCGTCGAGCGCCGCGGCGATGGTCGCGCCGGGCGCCTCGAGCTGCTCCTCGAACAGCGAGCGGAGCACCACCGCGCCCGCGCCGTGCGCCTCCGCGGCCTGGAGGTTCTCCACCCGGTTCGACAGGGCGGACGAGGCGAGCACGACCGGGCTCGGCAGCGCGAGCCCCATGTACTCGGTGACGAGGTCGGCCATGCGTCTCCCCGGGCGGCGCCGTCCGGCCGCCCTCCCCTACTTCGCCGGGCCCTGCGGGTGCACGGTGATCACCGGGCAGCGGGCGCGGCGCACCACCCGCTCCGCGATCGAGCCCATGAGCGCGTGCTCCAGGCCGGTGCGCCCGTGCGTGCCGAGCACCAGCACGTCGGCGCGCTGCTCCGCCGCCCAGGACACGATCTCGGTGGCCGGCTCGCCCACCGCGGTGGCGGTGTCCACGGCCGGCGCGCCCAGCGCCTCGGCGTCCCGGCGCCACTCGTCGAGGTGGCGCTTCGCCTGCTCCGCCAGGTCCTGCATCATCTTCGGGCTGGCCACCACCGAGCCGTCGGGGAACGTGTAGCCGGGCACCGGGTAGGCGTGGAGGAGCGTGAGCGAGCCCGCGTTCCGCCGGGCCAGGTCGGCGGCGACCTCCATCGCCGCGCGCGAGGCATCGGAGAAGTCGATGGGGCAGCAGATCCGCTTCCAGTCCGCGTTCGGCATCGCGTCCCCTCTTTCCCGGAGGTCCGGAGGGGATCCTAACCTCGGGGCCGCCGGGCGGACAGGCCGGAGGGGGGAATCCGGTGCGCCTCGGCGCGCACGCCTTTAGGATGCCGCCCCGTGGAATCCCGGTCCCGAGGCCTCGCCTACGCGCTCGCCGCCTACCTGCTGTGGGGCGCGTTCCCCCTGTACTTCAAGGCGCTGCACGGCGTCCCCGCCCCGGAGATCCTGGCGCACCGGGTGCTGTGGTCGGTGGTCCTGCTCGCCGGGATCGTCTTCCTGGGCGGGCGGACCGCCCAGCTCCGGGAGGCGCTCCGCCCCGGCCGGCGCGGCGTGCTGGTCGTGACCGCGGTGCTCATCGCGGCGAACTGGCTCATCTACATCTGGGCGGTGAACGCGGGGCGCGTGCTCGAGGCGAGCCTCGGCTACTTCGTGAACCCGCTCGTGAACGTGCTGCTCGGGATGGCGTTCCTGCGCGAGCGCCTCTCGCGCGTGCAGGCGTTCGCGGTGGCGCTGGCGGGCGCCGGCGTGGCGGTGCTGGTGGTGCGGCTCGGGACGGTGCCCTGGCTGCCGCTCAGCCTCGCGCTCTCGTTCGGCCTGTACGGCCTGCTCCGCAAGCGCGCCGGCATCGATCCCATCGGCGGCCTCCTGGGCGAGACCGCGCTGCTCGCCCCGGTGGCGCTCGGCTACCTGGTGCTGCGCGGCGCCGGCGGCGAGGGCGCGTTCGGCCACGGCGGCTGGCGCACGGCGCTGCTCGTCGCGGCGGGCCCGGTCACCACCGTCCCGCTGGTCTGGTTCGCGATCGGCGTCCGGAGCCTGCGCCTCTCGACCATGGGCCTGGTCCAGTACGTCACCCCCACCCTCCAGTTCCTGCTCGCGGTGGCGCTGTTCCGGGAGCCGTTCACCCGCACCCACGCCGTCGCCTTCGGCTGCATCTGGGCCTCGCTGGCGGCGTACACCTGGGACGCGCTCGCGCGCGTCCGGCGGGTCGAGGCGGCGGCCTCGGAGGCGGCCCGCGCGGCCTGACGGCCGCGAGCCGGGCGCGGGAATCCATCGGGGGCGCCGGGCGTTGCACCGGCCGAGCCCCCGCCCGATGGTGCTGCGGGGGCGCGCGAGTTAGGTTCGCGCCGCTCCCGCACCGCAAGGCTCCCCGTGATCCCGAAGCTCGACGTCCTCCCCGCCGCGCTGCCGACCCCGACCCCACCCGCCGCCGAGCGCGGCGCCCGCTGGACCAACCCGTGGCGCGCCCTGCCCCGGATCCGCTGGGCGGTGCAGCTCGGCTACCTCGCGTTCCTCCTGCTGGTCGGCTGGCAGTTCCTGCGCTTCTACGACGCGGTCCGCGGGGGCGGGCCCATCGACGTGGCGCGCCCGCCGTCGGTCGAGGCGTTCCTCCCCATCGCCGCGCTCGTCTCGCTGAAGCGCTTCCTGCTCACCCGCTACTGGGACGAGATCCACCCGGCCGGCCTCACCATCCTGCTCGCCGCGCTCACCACGGCGCTCGTGGCCAGGAAGGCGTTCTGCTCCTGGGTGTGCCCGGTGGGCACGATCTCGCGCGCGTTCGAGTGGCTCGGCCGCAAGCTCCTGTGGCGCCGCGGCTGGCCGGCCGTGCCCCGCTGGCTCGACCTGCCGCTCGCCTCGCTGAAGTACCTCCTGCTCGGCTTCTTCGTCTGGACGGTGTTCGTGCAGATGCCGCTCGCCGCCATCGAGGGCTTCATGCAGGCGCCGTACAACCTCGTCGCCGACGCGAAGATGCTGGAGCTGCTCCTCCACCCGTCGGCCACGTTCCTCGGCGTCGTCGGCGTCCTCGCGGCCCTGTCGCTGGTGGTGAAGCACTTCTGGTGCCGGTACCTGTGCCCGTACGGCGCGCTGCTCGGCGTGGTGAGCTGGTTCTCGCCGGTGTCGGTGCGCCGCGACCCCGACGCCTGCAACGACTGCCGCGCCTGCACCCGGGCCTGCCCCAACGAGATCCAGGTCCACACCAAGCTCCGCGTGCTCTCCACCGAGTGCACCGGCTGCATGTCGTGCGTCGCGGCGTGCACCACGCGCGACTGCCTGGGCGTCACGCGGAAGGGCGCGCGGACGCTCTCGCCCTGGCTCGTGCCGGCGCTGGCGCTCGGGGTGATGGTCGGGTTCTGGGCGGTCGCCGCGGCGACCGGGTTCTGGCAGACGATCGTGCCGCCCGAGGCGTTCCGCTGGGCGTACCGGGTGATGGGGATCGGCTAGCCGGGCGCGCGCGAGGCGCCGGCGCGCCGCCGGCTGCCGAGGCCGTGCGCGGCCGCGGAGACGGCCACCACCGCCGCGAGCGCCAGCCCCCAGCCGACCGCCACCACCCACGCCGGCCGGCCGAACAGCGTCGGGAAGCCGAGGAGCCAGGCGAGCGCCGAGAGCGACGCCGCGGCCGCGGTGCGCGCCAGGCCGAACACCGAGACGCCGCGCCGGGTCAGCACCTCGACCCCGAGCACGCCGCCCGCCACCAGCGCCGACAGGCCCGGGCCGATGAGCAGCAGGTACAGCCCGACGAGCGCGTCGCCGGAGGTGCGCGGGACGAGCGCCTGCGCCGCGAGCGCGATCGCGATCGCCCCCGCCGCCCCAGCGGCCCCGCCGGCGGCGCGCTGGGCGAAGGCGCGGGCGCCGGCGGTCCGGACGCCGGCGAGCACCGCCGCGGCGAGCGCGGCCGCGAGGACCAGCAGCACGGGCGCGAACGCGCCGGCGGGATCGGCGGGCGGGGGCACCTCCGGACTGTAGCGCATCCCGGCGCCGGGCCGCGGCGCCATGTCGCAGCGCGGCCGGGCGCCTGGCCCGCGGGTGGGGTTCCACCTGGGCGCCTCCCGCCGGGACGGAGGGGTGGATATGGGTCAGCGCGGACGGAGAAGGAGGACGCCATGATCCCCGAGCGCATCGACCGGTACCTGCGCGCGCACCACCCCGGCTGCGCGCACACCACCCACCTGCGCGCGGTGGCGGCGCAGCGCCTCGCGGCCGCGGAGCACGTGAGCGGGACGCGGGTGGCGAAGACGGTGGTGGTGAGCCTCGACGGCGCCCTGGCGCTCGCGGTGGTGGGCGCCGACCGCGTGGTGGACCTCGACGTGCTGCGGGCCGCGAGCGGCGCGGCGCAGGCCGGGTTCGTCCCGGAGGCCGCGTTCGCGCGCCGCTTCGAGCCGTGCGAGGCCGGCGCGGAGCCGCCGCTGGGCGTGTTCGGGCTGCCCATCTACGTGGACGCGGCGCTCGCGCAGCAGCCCTGGATCGTCATGCGCGGCGGCACGCACGAGGACGCGGTCCGGCTGCGCACCGACGAGTGGCTGCGCGAGGAGCACGCCACGGTGGTGGACGAGCTGGGCCGGGCCCGGATGTAGCGGTCAGCGCCCGCGCTTCTGGTACGTGCCCATGAGCTGGGCCTGCTCGAGCACGTGCCCGCGGAGCGCCTCGAGCACGCGCGCGCGGGTGGGGCGGCCCAGGTCGCCGAGCGGCGCGTCGAGCGCGTAGAGCGTGAAGAAGTAGCGGTGCCGGCCGATGGGCGGGCAGGGCCCGCCGTAGCCGGTGCGCTTCCAGTCGTTCAGCCCCTCGCGCGTGCCGGGCGGCAGCGCCGCGGCCTCGACGCCCTCCGCCAGGCCGGGGGTGGCCGGGGGCAGGTCGTAGAGGATCCAGTGCGACCACACCGTGCGCGGCGCGGCCGGATCCGGCGCGTCGGGGTCGTCCACCACGAGCGCCAGCGCGCGGGCCGCGGCGGGCACGCCGGAGAAGCGGAGCGGCGGGGAGACGTCCTCGCCCTCGCAGGTGTGGCGCGCGGGGATCGCGGCCCCCGGGGCGAACGCGGTCGAGTCGATGGCGAGCGGCACGCGGCCTCCTCCCTGCCGGCGGCGGGTGGCGCCGTCAGCCGCGGTCGAGGGGCAGCTCGACCGTGAAGGTGGCGCCCCGGGCCGGGGCGCTGTCCAGGCGCACCGTCCCGCCGTGCGCGTCCACCAGCTTGCGCACGATCCAGAGCCCGAGCCCGAGCCCCGGGTACTGCCTCGCCGGGGCGGCGCGCTCGAAGCGCTCGAAGATGCGGACGTGGTGCTCGGGCGCGATGCCGATCCCCTGGTCGGCGACCTCCAGCACCGCCCTCCCCTCGCCGGCCCGGACCACCACCCGCACCTCGCCGCCCCGCCCGTACTTCATGGCGTTCGAGAGCAGGTTCGTGATCACCTGGTCGAGGCGCTGGACGTCCACGGTGCACGGCACCGGGGCCGGCGCGTCCAGCACGACCGGACAGTCCGCCTCCTCCGCCTCGTCGGCCGTACGCGCCACCGCGTCGCGCGCGAGCTGGGCGAGGTCGGCCGGCTCGGGCTGGAGCTGGATGCGCCCGGCGGAGATGCGCGACACGTCGAGGAGGAGATCGGAGAGCCGCGCCAGCCGCTCGGCCTGCCGCGCCACCTTGCGCAGCCGGCCGTCGAGCGCGCTCCCCCGCTCCGCGCGCAGGTCGCGCGCCAGCAGGTCCACGGCCAGGCGCAGGTTGCCGAGCGGGCCGCGCAGCTCGTGCGAGGCGACGTGCAGGAACTCCTCCCGCGCCTCGGCCCCCCGCTGCACCTCCCGGAACAGCCGCGCGTGCGCGAGCGCCAGCGCCGTGCGCCGCGCCACGTCGGAGAGCAGCGCCAGGTCGCCGGACCCGCGGCAGAAGGTGGGGTCCGCGCTGGCCGCGACGAGCGCGCCCAGGCTCCGGCCCTGCACCGACAGGCCCGCCGCCGCCACCGTCATCGGCCTGGGCCCCCCTTCGGTCGGCCCGATCACGAGCGGCGCCCCGCCGGACAGCGCCGCCTCGAGCCCCGCCTGCCGCTCGGCGATCAGCGCCAGCGCCTCGGGCCCCAGCCCCGCCGCGTCCGCCTGCGCCACCGGCACGAGCGCGCCCCCGGGCTCCGGGAGCAGCACCGCCGCGAACTCGCACAGCGCCGGCACGGCGGTCCGCACCACGCCGTCCAGCAGCTCGGCCTCGTCCAGCCGGTCCGCGAGCTGCGCCGCGAGCGCGTCGAGGAACGCGAGCCGCTGCTGCGCGGCCACCGCCGCGGCGCGGGCCACCCGCTCCGCGACCAGCAGCCGGGCCCGGTCGAGCGCCTGCGCCGCCTGGTCCGCGAGCGCCTCGGCGAACGCGCGCGCCTCCGGCGCGAACGCCTGCTCCTCGTGGAACGAGACCGCGAGCACGCCGATCACGCGGTCGCGCACGCGGAGCGGCAGGGCCGCGAGGGCGCCGCCCTGCGGCAACACCTGCTTGCGCAGCTCGGCCACCATCGGATAGCGCGCGGCGAGTTCGGCCTCGCTCGCCACCAGCACCGGCGCTCCCCGGCGCCACGCCTCGGTGGCCGGGGTGTGGTCGAGCCTGCCGGCCGCGCGCGCGACGCGCTCCGGGACGCCGGCCGACCGGAGCACGTCGAGCAGGCCGCCGCTGCCGGGGACGAGCAGGAACCCGTGGGAGCCGCCCAGCGCGGCGATGCCCTCCCGCAGCGCGACGTCCGCCACCTCGTCGGGCGTGCGGGCCCGGGACAGCGCTGCCGTCACCGCCTGCAGTCGCCCGATCCGCGCCGCGGCGGCCTCGGCGGCCTCGCGGGCAGCGTGCTCGGACTCCCACGCGTCCGGCGCGGCCGGCTGCGGTGACTTCCGATGGCCCATGGTGCGCTCCCCCGACGAGCACCCAGTCGCCGCATTCGACACCACCCTTCCGAGGACTACAAGGCGACATGGAGCCCGGTGCGGCTACCCCAAACAGGTCATCCGGGCGCGACTTTCGGCTTGGACGAACGACCCGGCCGGGACAAACTGACGCCATGGGTGGGAAGCCGCAGAGGAACGGCGCGGGGGGGCGCGAGCCCGCGCAGCGGGACCGGACGGACGGGACGGAGCTCGGGCCGGTGCTGGAGTTCATGGGCGCGCTCTGGACCATGGACCACGCGCTGCAGTCGGCGTCGAAGCGGATGGAGGCGCGCCACGGGGTCACCGGTCCGCAGCGGCTGGTGATCCGGATCGTCGGCCGCTTCCCGGGGATCTCGGCGGGCGAGCTCGCCGCGATCCTGCACCTGCACCCGAGCACGCTCACCGGCGTGCTGAAGCGGCTCGCCGGGCGCGGGCTGATCGAGCGCGTGGCCGACCCGGGCGACGCGCGGCGCGCGCTGCTGCGGCTCACGCGGCGCGGGCGCGAGCTGAACGCGCTGAAGAGCGGCACGGTGGAGCACGCGGTGCGGCGCGCGCTCGCGCAGGTCGAGCCGCGCACCGTGAGCGCCGCGCGCGCCCTCGCCGGCGCCATCGCCGCGGAGCTCGATCGGCTCGGGTGATCGCGCCGCCGGGCGGAGGAAGGTCCCGGCGGAGATCGCCGGGCGCGTCGCCTGGCGGCCCGCGGGGATGGTGGTAGATTCTCGCGCGTGCGGGTCCTGCTCTCCAACGACGACGGCGTCCACGCGGCCGGCCTGAGGGCCCTCGCCGAGGCGTTCCACGGCGACGAGGTCTGGGTGGTGGCGCCGGATCGCGAGCAGTCCGCCTCCTCGCACGCCATCTCGCTGCACCGGCCGCTGCGGCTCCTCGAGGTCGGGCCGCGCTGGTACGCGGTGGACGGGACGCCCACCGACGCCGTGTACATGGGGCTCAACCTGGTGCTGCGCGAGGCCCGCCCGGACGTGGTGGTCTCGGGCGTCAACCACGGCCCGAACCTCGGCAACGACGTGCTGTACTCCGGCACGGTGGCCGCGGCGATGGAGGGCGCGCTGCTCGGCGTGAACGCCGTCGCCGTGTCGCTCGCCGCGCCGCCCCCGCACGACTTCCGCGACGCGGCCCGGTTCGCCGCCGCGCTGGCCCGGCAGGTGGTGGCGCGCCCGCCGCCCGCCCCCGTGCTCCTCAACGTGAACGTCCCCCCCGGCCCGGTGCGCGGCTACCGCTTCACGCGGCTCGGCCGGCGCACGTACGGCAACGAGGTGGTGGAGAAGATCGACCCGCGCGGCCGCAAGTACTACTGGATCGGCGGCGAGGGCCGCGTGCAGAACGAGGACATCCCCGGCTCCGACTGCAACGCGGTGCTGCTGGAGCGGCTCGCGGCGGTGACGCCGATCCACCTCGACGTCACGCACGATCCGATGTTCCAGGAGCTGCGGAGCTGGACCGTGCCCGGGTACGCCAAGGAGCCGGTGCCGTGATCCGCCGGGCGGCCCTCGCCGCCGCGGCGCTCGCGCTCCTCTCCGGCTGCCCCGCCAAGCCGCCGGTGATCCGCCCCTCGGAGCCCGCGGCGCGGCCCCTGCCCATCCCGCTCCAGGCGCCGGCGGGCCACGACGAGCCGGCGCTGGCCGGCATCGTCCACGTGGTGCGGCGCGGCGAGACGCTGTACCGGATCGCCCGCGCCTAC
>NZ_BAZG01000183.1 GCF_000964525.1 Anaeromyxobacter sp. PSR-1 | reverse complement strand
GTGGTCCTCGCCGC
Organism: Anaeromyxobacter sp. PSR-1; assembly: GCF_000964525.1. Classification (GTDB taxonomy): domain Bacteria; phylum Myxococcota; class Myxococcia; order Myxococcales; family Anaeromyxobacteraceae; genus Anaeromyxobacter. The sequence goes on along the minus strand of NZ_BAZG01000183.1, from coordinate 8,947 downwards.
GTACGGCACCCTCAAGCTCTTCACCAGCGGTACGGTGTCCGCCTCGGTGGGCAACTTCCGCCGGGCCGCCTACGGGCTCGCGGCGGTCACGCTGTTCGTGCCGCCGCTCGGCGCGGTGCTGGGGGGGACTGCTCGGGCGCGACGGGCCGACGGCGGGGAGCGCGTGGAAGGCGTTCGCGCTCTCGCTGGTGGGGCACGCCGCGGCGCTGCTGGTGGGCTACCTCGCCGCGCCGGCCTACTGGGCGATGCTGCCCATCCAGCTCGCCACCATGACCACCGGGACCTCGGTCGGCCTGCACTGGGGGCCCCGCGCGCGGACCCTGGACGCGCGCGACGCGCCGCGCCCCGGCGGCGACGGCGCCGCGGCGCCCGCGCCGGTGGCGTTCCGGGGCCCGCCCATGTGCCCCGACCCCGGCGCCTGACCTCCGGCGCCCCCGCCCGCCGACGGCGGGTCTCCGGCCGGGCGCCCCTGCCGCGACCTGGGCAGGATTCACCGAGAGGGGTTATGTTGCGCGCGCTCGAACGGCCCTAGGAGGGTGGCACCGATGTCGAACGGCGCTTTCCGCATCCCCGATCCCCGCAACGAGACGGTCCTCTCCTACGCGCCCGGCACGCCCGAGCGCGCCGCGCTGAAGGCGCGCCTCGCCGAGCTGTCCTCGCGCGAGATCGAGATCCCGCTCGTCATCGGCGGGCGCGAGGTGCGCACCGGCCGCATCGCCGAGGTGCGGGTGCCGCACCGCCACGGCCAGCGCCTGGCGCGCTTCCACCAGGCCGGGCCCGCCGAGGTCCAGGCCGCCATCGAGGCGGCGCTGCAGGCGCGCAAGACCTGGTCGGCCATGCCGCCGCACGACCGGGCGGCGGTGCTGCTCAAGGCCGCCGATCTGCTGGCCGGCCCGTGGCGCCAGACGCTGAACGCCGCCACCATGCTGGGCCAGTCGAAGACGCCCTACCAGGCCGAGATCGACGCCGCCTGCGAGATCATCGACTTCTGGCGCTGGAACCCGCACTTCATGGAGCGGATCCACCACGACCAGCCGGTCTCGCCGCCCGGCCAGTGGAACCGCACCGAGTACCGTGCGCTGGAGGGCTTCGTCTTCGCGGTCACGCCGTTCAACTTCACCTCCATCGCGGCGAACCTGCCCACCGCCCCGGCGCTCATGGGCAACACGGTGGTGTGGAAGCCGGCCTCGAGCGCGATCTACTCGGCCTGGCACGTGATGAAGCTGCTGGAGGCGGCCGGGCTGCCGCCGGGGGTGATCAACTTCGTCCCCGGCCCGGGGCGCGCGGTGGGCGACCCCGCGCTCGCCAGCGCCGACCTCGCCGGCCTGCACTTCACCGGCTCGACCGGCGTGTTCCAGCAGATGTGGCGCACCATCGGCGAGAACCTGCCGCGCTACCACGGGTACCCGCGCATCGTGGGCGAGACCGGCGGCAAGGACTTCGTGTTCGTGCACCCGTCCGCCGACGTGGACGCGGCCGCCACCGCGCTCGTCCGCGGCGCGTTCGAGTACCAGGGCCAGAAGTGCTCGGCCGCCTCGCGCGCCTACGTGCCGGAGAGCCTCTGGCCGCAGCTCCGCGAGCGGCTGCTGGGCATGGTGGCCGAGATCGAGATGGGCGAGGTGGAGGACTTCACCACGTTCATGGGCGCGGTCATCGACCGCGGCGCGTTCGACTCCATCCGCAAGCACATCGACGTGGCCCGCTCGTCCTCGCAGGCCAAGATCCTGGCGGGCGGCGGCTGCGACGACTCGAAGGGCTTCTTCATCGAGCCCACCGTCATCGAGACGGTGAACCCGCACTTCAAGCTCATGGAGGAGGAGATCTTCGGGCCGGTGCTGACCGTGTACGTCTACGCGGACATCCGCCTCGACGAGGCGCTCGAGCTCTGCTCCACCACCTCGCCGTACGGGCTCACCGGCGCCATCTTCGCGCGCGACCGCGAGGCCGTCGCCGACCTCACCCGCCGCCTCGCCGACGCCGCCGGCAACTTCTACGTGAACGACAAGCCGACCGGCGCGGTGGTGGGCCAGCAGCCGTTCGGCGGCGCGCGCGCCTCCGGCACGAACGACAAGGCCGGGAGCCTCGCGAACCTGTACCGCTGGGTCTCGATCCGCGCGATCAAGGAGACGTTCGACCCGGCGGTCCGCTTCGAGTACCCGTACATGCGCGAGAAGTAGGGCGGGCGCGGACCCGGCGGGCTTGTCCCGGCGGCGGCTTCGGGCTACTTCCTCGCCCCCGTGAGCCTCGTCTCCGCCAGCCGGCTGTCGCTCGCCTACGGCCCGAAGGTCCTGTTCGACCGCGCCGCCTTCTCCATCGGGCCGCACGATCGCATCGGGCTGGTCGGCGCGAACGGCACCGGCAAGTCCTCGCTGCTGCGCATCCTGGCCGGCCAGGTGTCGCCCGACGACGGCGAGCTGGTGTTCCGCCGCGGCGCGCGGGTGGGCTACCTGCCGCAGGACGTGTCGGAGCTGCCCGACCTGCCGCTCGTGGACGCGGTGCTCGCGACGGTGCCCGGGCGCGCGGCGCTGGAGGACCGGCTGGCCGGGGCCGAGGCCGCGCTCGCCGCGGCGGCCACGCCCGAGGAGCAGCTGGAGCAGTCGCAGGCGCTGGCGGAGCTGCACGAGGAGCTGGACCACTTCGAGGAGCACTACGGCCGGCGCCGCGCCGAGCGGATCCTGGCGGGGCTGGGCTTCCGGCCCGGCGACCTGGACCGGCCCGCCCGCACCTTCTCCGGCGGCTGGAAGATGCGCGCGGCGCTGGCCGGGCTGCTGCTCCAGGACCCCGACCTGCTCCTGCTCGACGAGCCCACCAACCACCTCGACGTGCCGACGCTCACCTGGTTCGACGCGTTCCTGCGCGGCACGCGCAAGGCGGTGGTGCTCATCTCGCACGACCGCGACTTCCTGAACCGGCAGATCGACCGGGTGCTGGCGCTCGAGCCGGAGGGGCTGCGCGCCTACGCCGGGAACCACGACGACTACCGCCGGCTGCGGGCCGAGGAGGAGGAGCGGCTGCTCGCGCAGGCGGAGCGGCAGGAGGCGAAGCGCGCCCAGCTCGAGGCGTTCATCGAGCGCTTCGGCGCCAAGGCCACCAAGGCGCGGCAGGCGAAGTCGAAGGAGAAGCTGCTCGAGAAGATGGAGGAGGTGCAGGTCCTCGAGCACCGCGCCACGCTCCGCTTCCGGTTCGCCGAGGCGCCGCGCTCCGGGCGCGAGGTGCTGCGGCTCGAGGGCGTGCGCAAGGCGTTCGGGCCGCGGGTGGTCTACCGCTCGCTCGACGCGGCCATCCAGCGCGGCGAGCGCGTGGGCGTGATCGGGCCGAACGGCGCGGGCAAGTCCACGCTGCTGAAGCTGGTGGCGGGCGAGCTCGCGCCGGACGGCGGCGAGGTGAAGCTCGGCCACGGCGTGCTCGCCGGCTACTACGCGCAGCACCACTTCGAGCGGCCCGAGCACCCGGAGGACGCGGCCGGCGCCATGCGCACCTTCGGCACGCTCGACCCGGACCGCACCGTGCTCGACACGCTCTGGGACCTCGTCCCGGACCGCGGCGAGGCGTACGTCCGCAGCGTGGCCGGGTCCTTCCTGTTCTCCGGGGACGACGTGGAGAAGAAGGTCGGCGTGCTCTCCGGCGGGGAGCGCGCGCGGGTGGCCCTCGCGAAGCTGCTGCTCGTGCCGGCGAACCTGCTGGTCCTCGACGAGCCCACCAACCACCTCGACCTCGACTCCTCCGAGGCGCTCATCGACGCGCTGAAGGGCTACGACGGGACGCTCCTGTTCGTCTCGCACAACCGGAGCTTCCTGAACCAGCTCGCCACGGTGATCTGGGAGGTGAAGGACGGCGGGATCGTCCCCTGCCCCGGCAACCTCGACGACTGGCTGTACCACCAGCGCCAGCTGGAGGCGGCCGGCGCGGCCGAGGGCGCGCCCGGGGCGGCGCGCGGCGGGGCCGGCGACGGCAGCGCGCGGACGGCGGCGCCGGTGAGCGAGAAGGAGCGCCGGCGCGCCGAGGCCGAGGCGCGCAACGCGCGCTCCCGCCGCGAGAAGCCGGTGCGCGACGAGATCGCGCGGCTCGAGGCGCGCATCGCCGAGCTGGAGCGGGAGGAGAAGGAGACCACCGCCCAGCTCGCCGACCCGGCGCTCTACCAGGACTTCGCGCGCGCGAAGCCGCTCATCGAGCGGCAGGCCGCCGCCCGGTCCGAGCTGGAGACGCGCTACGCCGAGTGGGAGGCCGCCCAGGAGCGGCTCCAGGCCATGCAGGAGGGGTGAGCGGGGCCCGCGCCCCGCCCACCCCGCGCCGGCTCGTGGCTCGACGGGCTCACCACGAGCGGTGCTCGAGCGCTCCGGTCGCCGTCACCTCGCCGGCCGCACCTCCAGCTGCATGAACCCGCCGAGCGTCCCGGTGATCCCGAGGATCCGGAGCTGCGTCCCGGTGTCCGGGTTCATGACGCTGCCCTGCGGGTTGGTCGGGTCGTAGTACTGGATGCGATCGTCGAACACCGGCTCGCCGGGCAGGCTCGGGATCGGCGACAGGACGCCGTTCCGGTGGAGGTTGGGGATCGCCTCGGTGGGCTCGACCGAGAACGTCGAGTCGTAGGTCTGGATGCGGTTGCTCCAGCGGCCCCCGTCCACCCGGTACAGCGTCGCCGGGTGCGCGTCGATGGGCAGGAGGAGCCCCTTGCCCGGGTGGAGCCGCGTCTGGTTGTTCCGCTGCGCGGTGTCCCAGTAGCTGACGAGCAGGCCGTCCTGGTACGGGAAGTGGTCCACGAGGTTCAGCAGGCCGGGATCGTTCGTGTAGCCGAAGTAGTACGGCCCGGTCCGCAGCGTGGCGTCGTAGCCGCGGTACTGCCGGTACTCCGCGACGTAGTAGTGGTTGTACAGCTTGGTCTCGGTGCCGCTCGAGATGCGGAAGCCCTCGAACGTCCAGCCGGGATCGGCCTCGGCGCCGTCCACCGGCTGGCCGGTGATGGCGAGCTCGTCCAGCATGAACCCGTAGCCGCCGGTGTTCGGGTCCGTCCAGTACCGGAAGCCGATCATCACGTCGCCGGCGGGGAGGCTGGCGGTGAGGTCCACCCAGTTGCCGCCGCTGCTGCCGGTGATGCCGAAGCCGAAGTTCTGGCCGTGCGGGCTGGTGGTGGTGGAGAGGTTGGTCTGGAGCGGGGTCCACGTCGCGCCGCCGTCGGTGGACGCGACCAGGTAGGCGTAGTCCCAGTCCAGCTCGATGCTGTAGCGGACCTTCGCGGAGAGCGTCGCGCCCTCGGGCAGGTTCATCGCCCGGTACATCCAGCTGTCGAGGTTGTCGCCCGAGCCGCTGTAGTAGAAGGACGAGCCGGCGTACGGCGTGCCGATCACGGTGACCACCGACTTCTTCGGCAGCACCACGAACAGCCCCTGCGCCTGCTTGCTGGTCGTCTCCATCGGGCCCAGCCGATGGACGGAGCGCGCGCCGGCGTACGCGACCTGGTAGTCGAGCCAGCCGAGCTGGAACTTCTCCCAGGCGCCCATGTGGCTGGACTTGGTGCCGATGTCGGTGGTGCCGTCGCCGAGCCAGCTCCCCGAGGACATCAGCGTCCAGAAGCCGGTGCCGTTGTCGCCGCCGGAGGTGTCGTACAGGTCGGGCAGGCCGAGGTCGTGGCCGAACTCGTGCGCGAACACGCCGACGTGGCCGTTCTCCGGCTGGATGGTGTACTTGCCGACCCAGTAGCTGCTCTCGCCGATGCGGATGCCGCCGTAGAGGTTGAACGGCGGGCCGGTGACGCCGCGGTCGGCGTAGAAGGCGAACCAGCTGTGGCTCCAGATCGCGGCGTCGCCGAGGACGCCGCCGCCGGCCTCGTTGCCCTCGCCCGCGTGCACGAACTGGACGGTGTCGATGTAGCCGTCCGGCTCGTCGAAGTCGCCGTCCCCGTCGTAGTCGTAGCGGTCGCGGAGGTCGTAGGACGCGAGGTAGGCGTCGATCTCGGCCGGCGTCTTCCCGGCGGCGATCTGGGCGTCGTACCAGCCGTTCACCGCGTCCTTCAGGAAGTACCAGACCGCGTTGCCGCCGAGCGGGCTCTCCAGGTCGTCGTCGTACGTCGCGGCGTCGCCCGGGACCTGGATCCAGCCGGTCACGTCGCCGTGCACCGTGTACCGGTTGGAGGACTGCTCGATGTAGAAGTTGCGCAGCGAGTTCGCGCCCGCGGCGTCGTCGAACAGCAGGTCGAGGTAGTGCTGGCGGTCGAAGTCGGGGTACCAGATCGTCGTGTTGTCCACGGCCCGGTCCGGCTCCGGGATCTGGTTGTGCAGCAGGTCGGCGAACTCGCCCAGCACCGTCCAGACCGCGTCCTCGCCGTCGCGATCCAGCTCGACGTACTGCCCGCGCGCGACCTGCGCCGTCCGGCCGGGCGCCTTGCCCGCCAGCCTCGCCTCGAGCGCGGCCGCCCGCAGCTCGCGCTGCCGCTCGCCGGCCGGGAACGGCCGGTCGTCCTGGCGCAGCAGCTCGCCGGCGCCGGGAACGGCGGCGGGCTCCTCGTCGATCCACGAGGACGCGCTCGCGCGCGGCCCGCCCAGGGACATCACCAGGACCGCACACGCGGCCAACCGCAGGATGCGATTCATGCCCCGCTCCTTGTCTTCTCTCACCGTGGGTGATACCCCGCACGCGGCGGCGAGCGGGCCACGCCTCCCCCTGAGACCTGGAGCCGGAACGTTCCCATTCCGCGAGCAGGTGCGACAACGCACCTCGCGTGGTGCCCGGTCCGGGCGGAGCGTTGCGCCGCACGCCGCCGGGGGGCGTTCCACGCGCCCGGAGAGACGACGAAACCCCGCCCACCCGCGGGCGCGGGCGAGCGGGGCGCGGGGAACCCCGTGATCCTTCGGGCTACTGCTTGGCCGCGGCGAGCGCGGCGTCGTAGTCGGGCTCCTGCCCGATCTCCGGGACGAGCTGCCGGTAGACGACCTTGTCGGCCTCGTCGAGCACCACCACCGCGCGGGCGGTGAGGCCGGCCAGCGGGCCGTCCTGGAGCAGCACGCCGTAGTCCTTCGCCATGTGCTTGCCGCGGATCAGCGAGAGCGGGACCACGTTCTGCAGCCCCTCGGTCGTGCAGAAGCGCTTCTGCGCGAACGGCAGGTCGGCGGAGACGACCAGCACCACGGTGTTGGGGAGCTTGCCCGCGCTCTCGTTGAACTTGCGGGTGGAGGTCGCGCACACCGCGGTGTCGAGGCTCGGGACGATGTTCAGGATCTTCCGCTTGCCCTTCCACTCGGCCAGCGTGACGTCCTTCAGGTCGCCGGTGGTGAGCGTGAAGTCCGGCGCCTTGGCGCCGACGGCGGGCAGCTCGCCGTTGGTGTGGATGGGGTTCCCCTTGAGCGTGACCTGGGCCATGTCGGTCTCCTGGTGATGGCGGGCGCGCCGCGCCCGCGTGGACGGTTCACTGCCGGTCATGAGCGCCGCGGGGCCTCGGCCCGCCTCGCCAGCCGGATTCGGTTCTCGGTGCCCCGAATCTAGTCCGGCCGCTGAACGGTCGCTTACCCGTTCGGCATCGGCCGCCCCTTCCGGGACCGCAGCGCGGGCGCTCAGCCGCGCGGCAGGCCGCGCAGCAGCGGCGAGGGCGTCCCGGGCGCCGCGATCCAGAGCTGGTGCGCGGCCCGCGTCACGGCCACGTGCAGCCGGCGGCGCGCCTCGTCGGTCTCCGGGTAGGCGCGGGCCGTGGCGTCCGGCACGATCACGTAGTCGAACTCGAGCCCCTTCACGCCGTCCACGTCGGTGATGTCCACCCCCGGACGGAACGTGAACGCGCCGTCGAGCGCGAGCCGCGCCTCCGGCATGTCGGCCAGGAGCCGGTGCAGGCTCCGCGCGACCTCGGGCCCGCTGCACACCACCGCCGCCGACGCGCCGGGCTCCCGCTCCACCAGGTCGCGCAGCGCGCCCGCCAGGAACAGGTGGGCGTGCGCCTCGGTGGGGAAGTCGAAGCGCGACACCGGGGCGCCGCGCCGGCCGGCGCGCGGCCGCTCCGGCGGGGCGATCGGCCCGAGGACGGCGTGGGCCAGCTCGGCGATCGGCTCGGGGCAGCGGTACGTCGTCGCCAGCCGCACCGTGGCGGCCGCCGGCGCGCCCAGCGCGGCGAGCGCCTGCGGCCAGCCGGCGTAGGACGCGAAGGTCTGCTGGCTCTCGTCGCCCGCGAGCGTGACGCTGGTGCCGGCGAGGTGGCGCCCGAGCACGTGCAGCTCGAAGAGCGTCACGTCCTCCGCCTCGTCCACCACCAGGTGCGCCGCCTTCCGCGCCGGCGCGCCGGCCCGGAGCGCCGCGAGGAACAGCAGGATGGGCAGGTCCTCGACGTCGAGGGTGCCCGCGGCGGCCTCTGGCGTGTCCTCGTCCACCGCCTTGCCGTCCAGCGTCTGGAGCCGCTCCGGGTCCACGCCCGCCAGCAGGTCCTCGGTGGAGGAGGAGAGCTGCAGCCGCGTGTGGCGGAGCGTCTCGTCGATGGCGGTCGCCGGCAGCGTCCCCGCGGCCGCCTTCACCACCGCCTCCAGGAACCCGCGATCGACGAACAGGTCGCCGAGCTCGCGCCGCAGCCGCGCCAGCGCCGGCCGCTCGCGGGCGAGGTGCGGGCGGCGGCGCAGCAGCTCGTACAGCGCCGGGTGGCGCTTCAGGCGGGCCACCAGCGGCGGCGTCTCCGGGAACAGGCGCGGCGGCGGCGCGCCGAACACGCTCTGGAACGCGCCGCGCGACCAGGACTCGAGGGTGCGGACCGGCGCCTTCTCCAGGCCGAGCGGCTCGAGCAGCCGCGCCGCGAGCCGGGCCAGCCCGAGCTCCGGCACCACCACCTGCAGCCGCGAGGCCGGGAAGCGCCGCGGGTCCTCGAAGGCGATGCGGGCCAGCCGGTGCAGCGCGACGGTGGTCTTGCCGCTGCCGGCCGAGCCGAGCACGAGCAGGGGCCGGTCCGCCGGCGCCGCCACCGCCTCGTACTGGTCCGGAT
>NZ_BAZG01000184.1 GCF_000964525.1 Anaeromyxobacter sp. PSR-1 | reverse complement strand
CCGAACGGGCCGCGGTCGAGGACGCGGACGCCGCCCGGGAGCGTCTCGGGCGCGGGCGGCCGGAGGTCCGGCACGCGCAGCTCGCCCGCGGGCTGGGCGGCGAGGAGCACGGCGGCGAGCGCGAGGGTGGGCGCCATCACCGGCACGATGCGGCGCGCGCGCGCCCGGCGGCGCCTCCGGCGGGGAGGGAAGTTGGGGCACGCGCGCGCGCCCGCGGGGTGGACGCCGCCAGCCCTACCGCTCGCCCGCCTCCTCGTCTCCCCCGGCGAGCCCGTACTTGCGGAGCTTGTCGTGCAGGGTGACGCGCGACATGCCCAGCCGCCGCGCCGCCTCGCTCCGGTTCCCGTGCGCGGCGCGCAGCGCGTCCACGATGAGCCCGCGCTCGTACGCCTCCACGCGCTGCTTGAGCGGGAGCGGCGCGCTCTCGGCCGCCGGCGCCTCGGGCGAGCCCGCGGTCGGCTCGCCCGGCAGGAGCGACAGGTCGAGGCCGTCGGGCGGCGAGAGCGCCACCAGCCCCTCGATCGCGTTCTCCAGCTCGCGCACGTTCCCCGGCCAGCGGTGCGCGGCCAGCCGGTCGAACAGCGCCGGCGGGACGTGCAGCGGGGACGCGCCGAACCGGTCGGCGAAGCGCTCCAGGAAGTGGCGCGCCAGCACCGGGATGTCCTCGGGGCGGTCGCGGAGCGGCGGGATGGAGAGGTGGACCACGTCGAGGCGGTAGTAGAGGTCCTCGCGGAAGCGGCCGGCGCGCACCAGCTCCTGCAGGTCGCGGTGCGTGGCGGCGATCACGCGCACGTCCACCGTGCGGGCCTTCTCGTCGCCCACCGGCCGGACCTCGCCCTCCTGGAGCACGCGCAGCAGCTTCCCCTGCGCGGGCGCGGCCAGCTCGCCCACCTCGTCGAGCAGGATGGTCCCGCCGTCGGCCTCGCCGAACAGGCCCGGCCGCGAGCGCACCGCCCCGGTGAACGCGCCCTTCACGTGCCCGAACAGCTCGGCCTCGGCCAGCTCCGGCGAGAGCGCGGCGCAGTTGAACCGCACGAACGGCCCGCCGGCGCGGCGCGAGGCGCGCACGATGGCCTCGGCCACGCGCTCCTTGCCGGTGCCGCTCTCGCCGGTGATGAGCACGGTGACGTCGCGCGGCGCCACCCGCCCCACCAGCACCGCCAGCCGGCGCATGGCCTCGGAGGAGAAGACCATCGAGCGCGACAGGGCCAGCTCGCCGGCCAGCCGCTCGTTCTCGTCGGCGAGCCGCACCGCCTCGACCGCGCGGCGCACCACCGCCAGCAGCTCCTCGGTCTCGAACGGCTTCTTGAAGTAGTCGTAGGCGCCCGCCTTCACCGCCTCGACCGCCTGGCGCTCCGAGCCGTGCGCGGTGATCACCACCACGCGCGTGGCGGGGTGGCCGGCGGTGACCTTGCGGAGCAGCGCCATGCCGTCCAGGCGCGGCATGCGGAGGTCGGTGAGCACGAGCGGGAACGGCTGCGCGGCGAGCTTCTCGAGCGCCGTCTCGCCGTCGGCGGCCTCCTCCACCTCCAGCCCCTCCGACGCGAGGATCTCGCGCAGCGTGTAGCGGACGCCGGGATCGTCGTCCACCACCAGCACCCGCGCCCCGCCGCGCCGCTCCGGCTGCTCGCTCATGCCACCGCTCCCGTCCCCGCGCCGGCGGGGGTGGCGGGCAGGGTGAGCTCGGCCACCATCCCGCCGCCCGCGCGCGGGGAGAGGACCAGGTCGCCGCCGTGCTGCCGCGCCAGGGACCGGGCGATGGTGAGCCCCAGCCCCGAGCCGCTCGCCTTGGTGGTGAAGCCGGGGGAGAACGCGGCGTCCCGCACCGCGGGGTCGAGGCCCGGGCCGCGGTCCTGGACGCGGATCCGCGCCCCGCCGCCCGGGGCCGGCGCCGCCTCCAGCTCCACCGCGGCGCCCGCCGGGCTCGCGTCGAGCGCGTTCTGCACCAGGTTCACCAGGATCTGCTTCACCTTCCGCGGATCGCAGCGCGCGCGCACCGCCGCGCCGCGCGCCTCCACCGCCACGCCGCGCTCGCGCGCCAGCCCCTCGTGCAGCGCCGCCACCTCGCGCGCCAGCGCCGCCACGTCGCAGTCGTCCAGCACGAGCGGCACCAGCGGCCGGGAGAAGTTCAGGAAGCCGTCCAGGATGGCCTGCATCCGGCCCACCTCCTGGCGGAGCACCGCGAGCCGCTCGGTGGGCTTGCCCGGGCCGACCCCCTGCGCCAGCAGGCCGGCCAGCCCCTTCACGCTGGCGAGCGGGTTCTTCAGCTCGTGCGCGATCTCGCCGGAGAGCGCGGTCAGCTCCTCGGCCCGCTCGGCGTACGCGCGGAGCGAGTCCTGCTGCGCCGCGAGCGCGCGCCGGAGGATGGCCTCGAACACCTTGCGGCCGGCCCGGCCCGCGAAGGCGATCGACACGAGCACGACGGTGAGGAAGCCGGCGTGCAGGCCCAGGCCCAGGCCCACCGGCGGCGGCCGCCGCGCCGCGCCGCCCAGCAGCTCCAGCTCGAGCGGCGCCGCGCCGGTGGCGCCCAGCACGGCGAACGTCCAGACGGCCAGCACCTGGAAGGCGGTGAGCCAGGCGGACACCGGCGGGCGCACGAAGACGTTCACGATGACCGCGAGCAGCACCGCCACGTAGATGAACGGGCTCCCGAGCCCGCCGGTGGCGGCGGTGAGGGTCATCTGCCCGACCACCGCCGCCACGAGGTTGATCCGGACCTGCCCGGGCGCGAGCCCGCCGCGGCGGCGGAAGCGGACGTACTCGATGATGAAGAACGCCGCGACCGTCACGAGGATCGCCGCGAGCAGCGCCCGCCGCCAGCCGGTGGGATCCACCCACGCCATCCAGGCGCCGGCGGCCAGCACCAGCGGGACCAGCAGCAGGCGCGCGCCGACGAGCTGCCCGAACAGCCGGGACAGCTCCTCGCGCTGGATCTGGTCGTGGCCGGGCGGTGGCATCTGAACGATCCGGGGGGCGGGGCGGCTCGCCGCGACCACCATACGACGGGCGGCGTTCCTGCGCACGGGCGGCGCACGGACGCGCATGCAGGAAGTCGAGCGGACGCCCGCGGGTCACGCTAGATTCGCGCGACCCATGGAACCCGTCGTGGAGATCCGCGGGGTCCGCAAGCAGTTCGGCGGGCTGACCGCGCTGGAGCGCGTGGACCTCGAGATCCGCGCCGGCGAGATCTTCGCCCTGCTCGGCCCGAACGGCGCCGGCAAGACCACGCTCATCTCGATCATCGCCGGCCTGCTCCGGGCCACCGAGGGCGAGGTGCGAGTGCTGGGCAAGGACGTGGTGCGCGACTACCGCCACACCCGGCGCGCCATCGGCCTCGTCCCGCAGGAGATCAACTTCGACCCGTTCTTCACGGTCGAGGAGACGCTCCGCATCCAGGCCGGCTACTTCGGCGTGGAGCTCCGGGAGGAGCGGCTGGTGGAGATCCTCCGCGCGCTCGACCTGCTCGGGAAGCGGACGGTGAACAGCCGCGCGCTCTCCGGCGGCATGAAGCGGCGCCTCCTCATCGGCAAGGCGCTGGTGCACGACCCCAAGGTCCTGTTCCTCGACGAGCCCACCGCCGGCGTGGACGTCGAGCTGCGCCGGTCGCTCTGGGAGTACGTGCGCACGCTGCGCGCCCGCGGGACCACGGTGGTCCTGACCACGCACTACCTCGAGGAGGCCGAGGAGCTGGCCGACCGAGTGGGCGTGATCGACCGCGGCCGGCTGCTGGCGCTGGAGGGCAAGGACGAGCTGCTCCGGCGGCACGGCGCGAAGACGCTCCGGCTGGTGCTGGACGTGCCGCGGGCGGAGGTCCCGCCGTCGCTGGCGGCGCTGGGCGGCAAGCTGGAGGAGGGCGGCGCGGCGGTGGCGGTGGAGGTGCCGGCCGGCGAGGGCTTCGGCCCGGTGCTGCGCGCCGCGGCGGCGGCGGGGCTCGGGGTGAAGGACGTGGAGACCCGGCGCACCACGCTCGAGGACGTGTTCGTCCGGCTGCTGGCCGGCGGGCAGGCGCGGGGGGGCCGATGATCTCGCTCGGGCTGCGGACGCTGTTCGTGAAGGAGGTGCGCCGGTTCCTGCGCGTGCCGGGGCAGACCCTGCTCTCGCCGCTCGTGACCACGACGCTCTACTTCGTGGTGTTCGGCTACTCGCTGGGTGCCCGCCTCGCCGACGTGGAGGGCGTGCCCTACGCGCGCTTCATCGTGCCGGGCCTGGTCACGCTGGGCGTGGTCACGAATGCCTACCTGAACAGCGCCTCCTCGCTGTTCGTGATGAAGCTGCAGGGCACCATGGTGGACCTGCTCGTGTCGCCGCTCTCGTACGGCGAGGTGCTGGCCGGCTTCCTGGGCGCGGCGGTGGTCCGCGGCGTGCTGGTGGGCGGGGTGATGTGGCTCGTGGCCGGCGCGTTCGGCGGGTTCGAGCTCGCCCACCCCCTCGCGGCGGTGGCGCTGCTGGTGCTGGTGGCGGTGGTGTTCGCCGCCCTCGGCGTCGTCACGGCGATCTGGGCCAGCACGTTCGAGCAGGTGAACTTCTTCCCGACCTTCTTCATCACGCCCCTCACGTTCCTGGGCGGCGTCTTCTACTCGATCGAGATGCTGCCGCCGGCGCTCCGGCGGCTCACCGCGCTCAACCCGATCTTCTACATGGTGGACGGGGTGCGGTTCGGGATGCTCGGGATCTCCGACGCCGCGCCGTGGGTGGGCGCGGCGATGCTGGTGGTGCTCGCGGCGATCTCGGTGGGCGGCGCGTACGCGATGCTGCGGTCCGGCTACAAGCTGAGGGGCTGAGCCGCCGAGCCCCTGCCTCTCCCACCTAGGGTGGACGACCCATCCGGAGCTTTTCGGGATCGAATTCGGCCCGTCTTGGGTTTATGCTACGGCGCCCTCAGACCGGGGGAACGCGAAATCTCGATTCACGGAGGTCACTTCACATGCGTCGTCTGTCGGTCGTCCTGCTCACCGCGCTCGCCGTGGCGGGATGCAAGAAGCAGCAGCCCCCGCCCCCGCAGCAGCCCGCCGCCGCCGCGCAGCAGGCCGGCGCGCCCGCGGCCGCGCCCGTGGCGGGCAAGGTCCTCGAGCGCCTCGACGCGCCTCCGTACGTCTACCTCAAGCTGCAGACCGCCAGCGGCGAGGCCTGGGCTGCCGTCCCGCAGTCGGACGTGAAGGTCGGCGCCGAGGTCTCGATCGTCGGCGCCATGCCGATGAACGGCTTCGAGTCGAAGACGCTGCAGCGCAAGTTCGACGTGGTCTACTTCGGCACGCTCGGCGGCGGTGAGGCCGCGGCCGCGCCCGCCGGCATGCCCGGCATGGGCGGCGCGGCGCCGGCCGGCATGCCCCCGGGCATGGGCGGCGGCATGGGCGGCGCCCAGCCCGACATGGCGGCGCAGCACGCGGCCGCCGCGGCGGGCCCGACCGAGGTCGGCGACGTGAAGGTCCCGAAGGCCAGCGGCGCCGACGCGCGCACGGTCGCCGAGGTCCACGCGCAGAAGGTCTCGCTCAAGGAGAAGCCCGTCACCATCCGCGGCAAGGTGGTGAAGTACAACGAGGGCATCATGGGCAAGAACTGGCTGCACCTGCGCGACGGCTCGGGCACGGCCGGCAAGGACAACGACCTCACCGTCACGACCACCGACCGGACCTCGGTCGGCGAGGTGGTGACCGTGAAGGGCACCGTCCGCGTGGACAAGGACTTCGGCGCCGGGTACGCGTACCCGGTCATCGTCGAGGACGCCAAGGTCGCGAAGTAGCTCGACCGTCTCGGCAGGACGCTTGCGGGCGCGGTCCTCCGGGGCCGCGCCCGTCGTCGTTCAGGGGCCTCACCGCGAACATCCGCTGGCCCTGGCGCGCCGACCCCGCGGCCCGCTCCAGGACAGGGCCCGCTGGAGGCAGGCCTCCGCATCGCCGACGCGAGCCGCCCGTCTCAACGATCAGGCCCGCTGGAGGCGGACGCCGGATCTCGAGACGGCGAGAAGGACCCGCCCCGCCGGAGGCGGTCCGCGAAGCGGACGCGCGAGATTCGCCTCGCGGCCCGTTCCACAAACGGCCGCGCTCGTCTAGATTCCGCCGGTCTTGCCGAGCGACGCCGACAGCCGCGCCCCCGCGCTCCGGGAGGTGGAGGACGAGGTCCGGGATCTCGCCCGCACGGCGGAGCTGGAGGCGCCGGCGGATCCCGCGGCGCGGCGGCGCTGCGCGGAGCGGCTGGAGGCGCTGCGGGACCGGTGGCGCGAGGCGCCGGCGCTGTTCGGGCCGGACACGGTGGAGCGGCTGCGCGCGGTGGCGGTCGCGCTGGCCCGCGCCCCCGCGGCCGCGCCGCCCGCGCCCGGCGCGGCCCGGGCGCTGCTGCAGGAGGTGTTCGGCCACGCCGCCTTCCGCCCCGGCCAGCAGGAGATCGTGGACGCGGTGGTGGCCGGGCGCGACTGCATCGGCGTCATGCCCACCGGCGCCGGCAAGTCGCTCACGTACCAGATCCCGGCGCGGCTGCTCGGCGGGACCACGCTGGTGGTCTCGCCGCTCATCGCGCTCATGAAGGACCAGGTGGACGCCATGGCGCGGGTGGGCCTGCGCGCCGCGTTCCTCAACTCGACGCTCTCGCCGGAGGAGCGGCGCGAGCGGGTCCGGGCGCTCCGCCGCGGCGACCTCGAGCTGCTGTACGCCGCGCCCGAGGGGCTGGAGGCGTCGGTCGGCGACGCGCTCGAGGGCACCGCGCTCTCGCTCATCGCGGTGGACGAGGCCCACTGCATCAGCCACTGGGGCCACGACTTCCGCCCCGCCTACCGCAACCTGGCCGGCCTGAAGGCGCGCTTCCGCGCGCCCGTGCTGGCGCTCACCGCCACCGCCACGCGCGAGGTGGTCCGCGACATCGCCGGCCAGCTCGGCATGGCCGATCCGCTGGTGGTGCGCGGCTCGTTCCTGCGCCGCAACCTGCGCATCTCGGCGGTGAAGAAGGGCGAGGGCGTGCGCACCCGCGACGCGCTGCTGCGGCTCGTGCGCGCGCGCCGCGGCCAGAGCGGCATCGTGTACGCGCTGTCGCGCCGGTCGGTGGAGGAGACCGCCGAGCTGCTCCGCGACCACGGCGTGCGCGCCGGCGCGTACCACGCCGGCCTCGACCCCGACGTGCGCGCGCGGGTGCAGGACGAGTTCCAGTCCGGCGCGCTCGAGGTGGTGGTGGCCACCGTGGCGTTCGGCATGGGGATCGACAAGCCCGACATCCGCTTCGTCATCCACCGCGACCTGCCGCGCTCGGTCGAGGCGTACTACCAGGAGATCGGCCGCGCCGGCCGCGACGGCGCGCAGAGCGACTGCGTGCTGTTCTACTCGTGGGCCGACGTGATGAGCTGGGACCGGCTCCTCGACGACGCCGAGCCCGAGGTGGCCGAGGTGCAGCGGCGGATGGCCCGCGCCATGTTCCGCCTCGCCGACGAGGAGGGCTGCCGGCACGAGCGGCTGGTGGGCTGGTTCGGGGAGCGCATCGACCCCTGCGGCGACGCCTGCGATCGGTGCACCGGCGAGGACGTGCTCGCCTCGGCGCCGGCCGTGCCGCGCGGCGCGCGGGAGCGGCGCGGCGGCGAGCGCGGCCGCCGCGAGGGCGGGGGACGCGGGCGGTCGCGCGCCGAGCCCGTCGAGGCCGCCGAGGCGGACGTGGAGCTGTTCGAGGCGCTCCGCGCCTGGCGCGCGGCGGAGGCGAAGGAGCGCGGCGTCCCCGCGTACGTCGTGTTCTCCGACGCGACGCTGGCGGAGATCGCGCTCCAGCGCCCCGGCGGCGAGGACGCGCTCCTCGACGTGAAGGGCGTGGGGCCGCGCAAGCTGGAGGAGTTCGGCACCGCGCTGCTCGCGCTGGTGCGCGCGCACCGCTCATAGGAGCTGCGAGGCGTCGAGCTCCAGCTCCAGCCGGAAGCGGGCGGCCACGTCGGCCTCGAAGGTGGGCGTCGGCGCGTCGTAGGTGAGCTCCGCGCGGACGCGCAGCACGCCGCCGTCCAGGTAGCGCGCCAGGTCCACCCCCGGGGCGCCCTTCATCTCCACGGCGGTGGGGGCGGCGCCGGCCGGCCGCTGGTAGCTGGCCACCGTCACCGGCGCGCCGCCGGCCGGCGGGTACACCGAGAGCACCACCGAGGCGAGGCCGCGCAGGTCGGTGCCGGAGCCCGCCGCGAGGGCGAGGTCCACCTGCTCCAGCCACAGCTCCGCGTCCGCCGAAGGATCCGAGAGGGCGTCCACCTCGGCGCCCAGGTCGTAGCGGAGGTCGGCGGAGAGGCAGCCCGGCCCGCAGTCGCCCACTCCGCCGCCGGGGTACGCGGGGAAGCGCTGCGCGGGGAGCGTCAGCCGGATCTCGGGCACCTCGAGCGTGGCGGTGGCGAGCGGGCCGCAGCCGGCGAGGAGCAGCGTCAGGGCGGGGAGGGCGCGGAGGCGGGCGCGGCGCATGTGCGGTCCTAGAAGAAGTACTGGAGCCCGAGCTTCACCGAGGGGATGAAGGCCGTGACGCGCGGATCGCGGTAGGTGACCTGCGTCCCGCCGGGATCGCCGGTGACCGCGGTGCCGGACGCCTGGGCGCGGACCCAGGCCACCCCGCCGCGGACCGAGAACGCCAGGCCGCGCTGCGAGCCGAGCTCGACGCCGAGGTGCGCCGCGGCCCAGGCGTAGCCGACCTTCTTCAGGAGCGGCTTCACGCCGTCCGGCACGCCGTCGTTCACGTAGCGTGAGATGTCCCCGTCGAAGAACCGCCCGCCCTCCACCGTGAGCGCGGGCGAGGCCGCCCAGTGCCACGGGACCAGCGCGAGCCCGCCGTGGACGCCCAGGGCGGCGGCGTTCCAGGCCGGGCCGGCGAACGCGCGCAGCGCCGGGACCGGGCGCCAGGCGAGCGCGAGCGTGAGGCCCTCCGGCGCGCCCGCGTCGAGCGACAGGCCGAGCCA
>NZ_BAZG01000185.1 GCF_000964525.1 Anaeromyxobacter sp. PSR-1 | reverse complement strand
CCGGCCGCCACGGCGGCGGGCGCGAGCGCGAGGACGCGCAGGAAGTCGCGGCGGGCGGTGCCCTGCGGACGGTGACTGGAGCTGGGCATGCGGCTGTCTCTAGCGAGATTTCGGGGGCACGGCGGGGCGGCGGTGCCCGGTCGGGCGGGGGGCGGAGACGGCCTGGCCGCCGGACCGGCGCCGAGGCAGGATCCTCGGGTGCCGGAGCTGCCGGACATCGAGGTCTACGTCGAGGCGCTCGCGGCGCGGGTGCTGGGTCAGCCGCTGGAGCGCATCCGGCTGGGGAACCCCTTCCTGCTCCGCTCCGCCGACCCGCCGCTCGCCGAGGCGGAGGGGCGGCGCGTCGCCGCGGTGCGCCGACAGGGCAAGCGCGTCGTGCTGGCGCTCGACGGCGACCTGTTCCTGGCGCTGCACCTCATGATCGCCGGGCGCCTCCACTGGAAGGACCCCGGCGCGCGCCTCCCGGGGAAGGCGGGGCTGGCCGCCTTCGACTTCCCCAACGGCACGCTCGTCCTCACCGAGGCCGGCACGAAGCGCCGCGCCGCGCTGCACCTGGTGCGCGGCGCCGCGGCGCTCACCGCGCTCGACCGCGGCGGCATCGAGCCGCTCGAGGCAGACCTCGCCGCGTTCGCCGCCGCGCTCCGGCGCGAGAACCACACGCTGAAGCGCGCGCTCACCGATCCCTCGCTCTTCTCCGGCATCGGCAACGCCTACTCGGACGAGATCCTGCACCGCGCCCGGCTCTCGCCGGTGGCGCTGACCTCGCGGCTCGGCGACGCGGAGGTGGCGCGGCTGCTCGAGGCCACGCGCGAGGTGCTCGGCGGCTGGACGGCGCGGCTGCGCGCGGAGGCGGGGAGCGGCTTCCCCGAGGGCGTCACCGCCTTCCGCGCGGGCATGGCCGTGCACGGGCGCCACCGCCAGCCGTGCCCGGTGTGCGGCACGGCGGTGCAGCGGATCGTGCGCGCGGAGAACGAGGTGAACTACTGCCCGCGCTGCCAGACCGGCGGGCAGATCCTCTCCGACCGGTCCCTCGCCCGCCTGCTGAAGCAGGACTGGCCGCGGACCGTGGACGAGCTGGAGCGCAACCCGGCGCTCGGGCTCCGGCCCGCGCCGGAGCCCGCCGCGCCGCCGTCGAAGGCGCCCCGCCGCCGGTCGCGCTGAAGCCCTCGCCTGCGTCGAGTCCCACGCGCACGGTGCCACGCGCGCGACGCACCCGCGCGCCGGGAGGCGGGCGGGCGACCGCACGGAAGTGCCTGCAATCTGGTGGGGGCGGCTGCGTCCGAGACGCACTGCGGCAATGCTTCGGCGCACCTCGGGCGATGCGGAGCGCGACGGATTGCAAAAGATGCACCAATTGATCTGCGTCTCATTGACAGCGGATTTATTTTGGGATTTCCTCGTCGGCCCCAAATCAAGCTCGTCGACTCCTACCGCCGCACCGAGGAGATCATGGCCTCCGACTTCACGCCTCCGCAGAACCCTCCGTCGTCCCCCGTTCCCAAGAAGAAGATCCGCCGCGAGGACGCGCTCGCGTACCACTCGTCCGGCCGCAAGGGGAAGATCGAGGTCGTCCCCACCAAGCCGTGCGCGACCGCGCGCGATCTCGCGCTCGCGTACAGCCCGGGCGTGGCCGAGCCGTGCCTCGAGATCGAGAAGGATCCCGACGCCTCGTACCTCTACACGGCGCGCGGAAACCTGGTCGCGGTGGTGTCCAACGGCACCGCGGTGCTCGGCCTCGGCAACATCGGGCCCGCCGCCGGCAAGCCGGTGATGGAGGGCAAGGGCGTCCTCTTCAAGAAGTTCGCCGACGTGGACGTGTTCGACATCAACGTGGACGCGCTCGAGATCGACAAGTTCTGCACGGTGGTGAAGGCGCTCGAGCCCACCTTCGGCGGCGTGAACCTGGAGGACATCAAGGCGCCGGAGTGCTTCGTCATCGAGGCGCGCCTCAAGAAGGAGATGCAGATCCCGGTGTTCCACGACGACCAGCACGGCACCGCCATCATCTCCGGCGCGGCCCTGCTGAACGCGCTCGAGATCGCCGGCAAGAAGATCGGCGACGTGCGCGTGGTGGTCTCCGGCGCCGGCGCCTCCGCCATCGCCTGCACCAAGTTCTACCTGGCGCTCGGCGTGAAGCGCGAGAACGTCCTCATGGTGGACACCAAGGGCGTCATCTACCGCGGGCGCACCGAGGGCATGAACGAGTGGAAGGCGGAGTTCGCCGCCGAGACCAAGTGCCGCACGCTCGCCGACGCGCTGAAGGGCGCGGACGTGATGCTGGGCTGCTCCACCAAGGGCATGGTGACGCAGGAGATGGTCAAGTCGATGGCGAAGGACCCCATCGTCTTCGCGCTCGCCAACCCGGATCCCGAGATCGACTACCCGGAGGCGAAGGCGGCGCGCGAGGACGTCATCATGGCGACCGGGCGCTCCGACTTCCCGAACCAGGTCAACAACGTCCTCGGCTTCCCCTATATCTTCCGCGGCGCGCTCGACGTCCGCGCCAAGGCCATCACCGAGGAGATGAAGATGGCGGCGGCGAAGGCGCTCGCCGAGCTGGCCAAGCAGGACGTGCCGGACTCGGTGTCGCGCGCCTACGCCGGCGAGAAGTTCCGCTTCGGCCGCGACTACATCATCCCGAAGCCGCTCGACCCGCGCGTGCTGCTGTGGGTCGCCCCGGCGGTGGCGCAGGCCGCCATCGACGGCGGCGTGGCCCGCGTGAAGCTGGACATGGACGAGTACCGCGACCGGCTGCGCAAGCTGCAGAGCCGCTCGCACCAGGTGATGGGCTCGATCTTCACCAAGGCGAAGAAGAAGCTCGCCCGCATCGTGTTCCCGGAGGGCCACCACCCGAAGATCCAGCAGGCCGCCGAGATCCTCCGCGAGGAGGCGATCTGCGAGCCGGTGCTGCTCGGGCCGGTGGAGGCCATCCGCCGCTCCATCGCCGACCAGCGGCTCGACGACCTCGACGGCGTGACGATCATCGACCCGATGGACAGCCCCGAGTTCTCGCGCTACGTGGCGCGGTACTGGGAGCTGCGCCAGCGCCGCGGCATCACGGTGGAGGAGGCGCGCCGCCGCATCCGCACGCGCAACTACTTCGGCGCGGTGATGCTCGAGCTGGGGGAGGTGGACGGGCTCGTCACCGGCCTCACCAGCGGCTACGCCGACGCGGTCCGCCCCTCGCTCGAGGTGGTGCGCACCCGCGCCGGCAAGCGCGCCGCCGGCGTGTACATCGTGGTCACGAAGCACGACTTCAAGTTCTTCGCCGACTGCACCGTGAACATCGACCCCGACGCGGACGAGCTGGCCGAGATCGCCATCACCACCAGCGACCTGGCCCGCTACTTCGAGGTGACGCCGCGGGTGGCGATGCTCTCCTACTCCACCTTCGGCTCCGCCGGCGGCGGCAGCCCGCAGAAGATGCGGGACGCCGCGGCGCTGGTGCGCCAGCGCCGTCCGGACCTGGAGGTCGAGGGCGAGATCCAGGTGGCCATCGCCACGAACGGCGACGTCCGCGTGCCCGAGTTCCCGTTCTCGACGCTCAAGGAGGACGCGAACGTGTTCGTGTTCCCGAACCTCGACTCGGCCAACATCGCCTACCAGCTGCTCGAGAACGTGGGCGGCGCCGAGGTGATCGGGCCGGTGCTGCTCGGCATGCACAAGCCGGTGAACTGCCTGCAGATGGGCTGCTCGGTGCAGTCGATCGTGAACCTGGCAGCCATCACGGCCCTGCGCGCGCAGGGCGACCAGTTCCTGTTCTGATCTGACGGGGCTGCGCCCCGCCCCACCCTGCTGCGCGGGTCCCGTGACCTCGTGCGCCCGCCTTCGCGGGCTCGCACGAGGTCCCCGCGGGCGGCTCCGCCGCGCACGGGGCTGCGCCCCGCGTTCCCGCGGATTGACAGGCGGGGGAGGCCGGACCACCCTCCCCCGCCATGTCCCGCACCGCCACCCGCCCGCTCCGCCTCGCCCTCGCCGGCTTCGGCAACGTCGGCCGGACCTTCGCCGAGCTGCTCCCCGGCCCGTACGGCCGCGCGCTCCGCGCCGAGGGCGCCGCGCCGGTGGTCACCGCCATCTTCACGAACCGTCACGGGGCCGCCATCGATCCGCGCGGGCTATCGCTCTCGCGCGCGCTGCGGCTGGTGCGCGCCGGCCGCTCGCTCGAGCCGCTCCACCGCGGGCCGCCGGTGCGCTCGGCGCTCGACCTCGTCCGCCGCGCGCCGGCCGACGTGCTGGTGGAGCTGACCCCGCTCGCGCCCGCCACCGGCGAGCCGGCCATCTCGCTGGCCCGCGCCGCGCTGGGGCGCGGGCTGCACGTGGTCACCGCGAACAAGGGGCCGGTGGCGCACGCCCGCGCGCGCCTGGTGCGCCTCGCGGCCCGGAGCGGCGTGCGGTTCCTCCACGAGGGCGCGGTGCTCGACGGGACGCCGGTGTTCAACCTGGTGGAGCGCTGCCTGCCCGGCGCCCGGATCCTCGGGTTCCGCGGCCTGCTCAACAGCACCACCACCCGCGTCCTCGCCGGCATGGAGGCGGGGGCGAGCTTCGAGGCGGCGCTCGCCGAGGCGCAGCGCGCCGGCGTCGCCGAGGCCGACCCGCGCCATGACGTCGAAGGCTGGGACGCGGCGGTGAAGGCCTGCGCGCTCGCGAACGCGCTCATGGGCGCGGACGTGCGACCCGCCGCGGTGGAGCGCCGGGGGATCTCGGGCCTCGGCCCCGGCGACGTCCGCGCCGCCCGCGGGCGCGGGGCGGTGCTCCGGCTCATCGCCCGCGCGCGGCGCGACGGCCGCGCGGTGCGGGTGAGCGTGGGGCCGGAGGAGGTCGCGGACGGCGACGTGCTCGTCTCGCGGGGCGCGGACGGCGTGCTCGTCCTCGAGACCGATCTCATGCGCGAGATCGGGATCTGGGAGGGGGCCGGCGGGGTGGACCAGACCGCCTACGCGATCCTGTCAGACCTGGTGGCGATCGCCCGCGGGCGCCGGCGCCGCTGACCGCGGCGCCTCAGCAGCGCGGCCCGGGACCGCCCGGCTCCTCGCCGTCCTTCGGCTCGCCGTCCTGCGTGCCGGCCCCGGACCGGGGCCGCTGCGGCACCGCTCAGGTGGGAACGCCCATGCGCGGCAGGATCACGAACTGCATCAGGAACCAGAGCCCGGCGACGGCGGCGAAGGCGAGGAGATCGTTCATGTCGACGGCCGTGGGAGCCGGGGCCCGCCCGAAGGGTTCAGTGGCCCGGATCGAGCGCTCTCCCTGAGCCCCGTCGAAGCTACGCGACCAGCTCCAGCACCCGCGCCAGGCGCGCGCGCACCTCCCCCGCGATCGGCGCCAGCTCCGGCCGCGCGGCGGCGATGGTCTGCATGGGGTCGATGGCGGTCACCACCGCCTTCCCGTCGTCGCCCTCGTACACGATCACGTTGCAGGGGAGCATGATGCCCAGGTCCACCACCGCCGAGAGGGCCCGGTGGGCGAGCGCGGGGTTGCAGGCGCCGAGGATCTTGTACTTGCGGAAGTCCAGGCCGAGCTTGGCCTTGAGCGTCTCCTTCACGTCGATCTGCGTGAGGACCCCGAAGCCCTCCGCCTTG
Source organism: Anaeromyxobacter sp. PSR-1 (assembly GCF_000964525.1). Lineage (GTDB taxonomy): Bacteria > Myxococcota > Myxococcia > Myxococcales > Anaeromyxobacteraceae > Anaeromyxobacter. The sequence goes on along the minus strand of NZ_BAZG01000185.1, from coordinate 3,225 downwards.
AGCAGCTCCGGCAGCCTCTCCAGCGCCTGCTCGTACGTCCAGGACGACGGCTTCTTCATTCCGAGCTGGGACATCGATTCTCCTTTCCCGGTGCGAGCCTCCCACCCGCGCGCCGGTTCGTCGGCGCCCCCGAAGGAATCCCGCGCTCGCGGCGTGGCTCAGACGCCCGAGAGGCCGGTCGCCGGCCGGGAGGCTGCCCATGGGGAAGCGAGCACTGGTGCTGGGCGGCGGCTTCGCCGGCCTGGAGAGCGCGATCCGGCTGCGCGCGCGCGGGTTCGAGGTGACGCTGGTCTCGGACCGGCCCTACCTCTTCATCCACCCGACCTCGATCTGGATCCCGACCGGCGAGCTGCCGTTCGAGGAGGCCTGCCTGGACCTCGCCGGCGTCGCGGCGCGTCGCGGGTTCGAGCTGCGGGTCGGGAAGGTCGAGGAGCTCGAGGGCGCCTCCCGCCGGGCGAAGGTGGACGGGCGGCGCCTCGCAGCCGATCACCTGGTGGTCGCCCTGGGCGCCTCGCGGCTGCGGCCGGAGGGGGTCGAGCACACCGTGACGCTGGGCGGGGATCCCGCCGCCGCGACCTCCTTCCGCGTGGCGCTCGAGGCGCTGCTCGCGCGCGGCCGCGGCCGGATCGCGGTCGGCTTCGGCGGCAACCCCCGGGCGCCCTCGGCGGTGCGCGGCGGCCCGGCCTTCGAGGTGGCGTTCAACCTCGACGCGCTCCTGCGCCGGCGCGGGCTGCGCGATCGCTTCGAGCTGACCTTCTTCGCGCCCATGGCGCGCCCCGGCGAGCGCATGGGCGAGAAGGCGGTGGCGGCGGTGGGCCGGATGCTCGCGCGCCAGGGGATCGCCCTGCGCGCGGGCCGGAAGATCGTCTCGTTCGACGCGGGCGGCGTGGCCCTGGAGGGCGCCGAGCGCGTCGACGCCGACCTGGTCGCGTTCCTCCCCGCCGGCGACGGGCACCCGGTGGTGAAGGCCTCCGACCTGCCCCGCGACGAGGCCGGCTTCGTGCGCGTGGACGCGGGCTGCGCCGTCCCCGGCATGCCCGGCGTCTGGGCGGTGGGGGACGTCGCCGCGCTGGAGGGCCCGGCCTGGAGCGCGAAGCAGGGCCACCTGGCGCAGGCGATGGCGCGCGTCGCCGCCGACAACGCCGCGTCCTGCGAGGCGGGCGGCGCGCCCTGCGCGAGCTACCTCGCGCACCTCGCCATCGTGTGCCTGATGGACACCGGCACCGGCGGCGCGCTGGTGTACCGCGACGACCGCACCGAGCGGCTGGTGCCGCTGCCGGTGGTCGGTCACTGGATGAAGAAGGCCTGGGGCCGGTACTTCAAGGCCGAGCGGCGGGGGATGGTGCCGCGGATGCCGGGGACGTAGGGGGGGGCGGGTTCTCTGATTCATTGCGGGGTCTGGGCAGTGAGGGTGCAGCGGCGGTCGGAGGCGGGCGCGCGTGTCCGGAACCGTCGCGGCGCGATCGGCTCGCCCGAGACCCGAGGGCGGGGCGCGGGGCGCGGTGGGCGCTGGGGCTCTCCGCAGGCGCGGCCCAGTACCGGAAGACCGCGGCCGAGCTCATCCAGCGGTACCCGGGGGGTCGAGGGTGCGCTCCGGGAGGGCAAGCTGTGCCTGTCCTCCGTGTGCGAGCTGGCGAAGGTGGTGACCACCGACAACTGCGCGGAGAGGGGCCCCTTCCCGCGCTGGGCGGCGCCTCGACGGCGGACAACCTCCGGATCCGTTGCCGCGGGCACAATCTGGAGGAGGCGCGGCGGGTCCTCGGGGACGCGCTCGTGGACGCGTACGCGGGGAGAGGGCGCGGCGTGCGGCTACGGGGACGCGAGGCCGCGGCTCACAGGCTCACGCGCAGCGCGACGCCGGCGTCCAGCACGGGCGCCTTGCCGAGCCGCGGGTCGGGCGGGGCGCCGAGGAACGCGGCGGCGCCGGCGGGGACCTCGTAGGCGAAGCGGAGCTCGCCGCCCTTGCGGCCCATGTGGCCGGCCACGAACGTCTCGACGCGCAGGTACGTCAGCACCAGCACCGAGTGGTCGAGCCGCACCACGAACGTCCGGTCGGAGAGGTTCCCGAGCGCGGAGAGCGTGAAGATGGTGTTGTTCCAGCGCCCGGGCTTCGGCAGCATCGCGTACGCGCCGGCGTAGTGGCGGCCCAGGTAGAACGGGCGGAACGCGGCCGGGTCCTGCTGCACCAGCGCAGGCGCGGCGGGGTTCGAGAGATCGAGCCGCGGCGCGCCGGCGGCGAGGAACGGGTAGACGTCGGCGTCGGAGTACCCGGAGTCGTCGAAGAAGTACTCGGCGCCGACCGTGACGGCGTCCTCGTCGGAGTACTTCGCGGACCAGCTCCCACCCAGCACCACCTGCGGGGTGAAGCCGCGCGGCTCGTACTGCGCGTAGCCGAACGGATCGGTGAGCGTGGGCGCGGTCTTCCGCCAGCGGGTGCCGTCGGCGCCGGTGCGCAGCGCGGCCTCGGCGTACAGGTCGAAGTCCCCCACCCCGCCGGACAGGTCCACGCCGAACCGCGGCCGGTGGCCGTCCTGCACCATGGCGTCGAGCCCCAGCTCCGCGGTGCCGGCCACCAGCTCGGCCCGGCCGCCGGCGCCCACCCGGCCGACCCGGTCGGTGGCGCGCGCCTCGCCGGCCAGGTCCTCGAAGGCGAGCACGCCGTAGAAGTTCCACCCGCGCGCCTCCCAGGGCACGTGCACCTTCACCATGCTCGTGCCGCTGCGCGCGTCGTAGACGGCCAGCGGGTCGCGCTTCACGGGGTGGAGGAAGTCGGTGGGGTTCCAGAACTTGCCCACGCCCCACTTCACGTGCTGCTTGCCGGCGGTGACGAACGCGCGGCGCCCGAGATCGAAGTTCACCCACAGCTGATCGAGCGTGCCGCGCGGGTTCGAGGCGACGGTGGCGGCGGACTCGGTGACGCCGGCGCTGGGCTGGGTGAGCGCGACGCTGGCGCGCGAGAGCGTCGGATCGTAGCTCATGCGCCCGAGCACGAACGCGCGGACCCGGTCGTTGGGCCGGGTGTCGAGGTACGTGTCGAGCAGGTTCGGCGAGGCGAGGTACCAATCCGCGGGGTCCACGCCCTCCTGCCAGGTGCCGACGGCGCGCAGGTAGAGCTGCCCGCCGATGCGGAGCGGGTCCTCGCGCTCGCGCGAGATGATCCCCTCGGGCGGCGGGGGCACGGCGTTCGGCGAGCCGCCGCTCCCGAACAGCTGCGCCTCCACGTCC
>NZ_BAZG01000186.1 GCF_000964525.1 Anaeromyxobacter sp. PSR-1 | reverse complement strand
CGAGCAGCGCCGACGGGAGGGCGAGCAGCGGGAAGAAGCCGGCGGCGGCGAAGGCGCTGCACGGTCCGAGCGCGGCGCGGACGAGGGCGCCCGCGAAGAGCAGCGCGAGCAGCGCGGCGGCGACCGCCCCCGCCGTGGCCGCGGCGGCCGCGGGCGACGGGGACGGGCGGGCCCGGGCCTCGCGGGCGGCGGCGAACCCGAGCCAGGGACCGAGGGCGAGCGCCGCGAGCAGCGCGCCGGCCTCGGCCAGCTCGTACCCCGGCGCGTCGAGCAGCGGGAGCGAGCCGCTCGCCAGCCCCAGCGCCGCGAGCAGCGCCGCGGCGCCGCGCACGGCGCGCCGCCGGACCAGCGCCTGGAGGAGATCGAGCATCGCGTCCCGCCGATATCGGCGCCGCAGCTATCGGCCGCGCCAGCCCCGGGATAACATGGCGCGCGATGCCGGAGAACCGCGAGCACGCGCGCGCGCCCATCGAGCTGAAGGTCGACTACAAGAAGCTGAACAGCTTCTTCGCCGACTACACGAAGAACATCTCGAAGGGCGGCACGTTCATCAAGACCCGGAAGACCCTTCCGGTGGGGACGCGCTTCGTGTTCCGGCTCGCGGTGCCGGGGCGCCCGGCCGCGTTCGAGCTGAACGGCGAGGTGGTGCACGCGAGCGCGCAGGGCGAGGAGGCGGGGATGGGCATCCGCTTCGTCTGGTCCGACCCGCGCCTCCGCGCCGACTTCGAGGGCACGGTGGAGCGCCTGATGTCCGAGAGCCTCGGGCCGCTGCTGGCGAAGCGGCTGCTGAGGAAGGGCTAGGCGCCGGTGGGAAACGCTCATGGTTCGACAGGCTCACCATGAGCGGATCCAGGCCCGAGAGCTCCGCTCGCCCTGAGCCCGTCGAAGGGCGGGCGGGGGGCGCTCGACCGGGCCGGTCCTCAATACAGCACGTTCTCGAACCGCACCCGGTCGCCGGCCTTCACGCCGTGCGCCGCGGCCCAGCCGCCGTTCACCTCGAGCACGTAGCGGCTCGGCACGCCCACGTCGCGCGGCGACAGGGTGAGGGGCTCGGCCCGCTCCACCACGCCCACCACGCGGCCGGCGTCGTCGACGAAGATCATGTCGAGGGGGATGAGCGTGTTGCGCATCCAGAACGTGTGGACGTCGCTCTCGTCGAACACGAACAGCATGCCGGCGTCCGCGGCGAGCGAGGACCGCTCCATGAGGCCGCGCGTGCGTGAGGCCTCGTCGCGCGCGACCTCGACCCGCACCGCGTGGCTCGCGCCCGCGGCGGTCTCGACGATGACGCGCGGGGCGGGGCGCGCCGGCTCGGGTGCCTTGGGAGAGGCACACGCCAGCGCGGCGGCGAGCAGGAGCACGGCCCGCGCGCCGCTCACTGCCGCGGGACGACGCAGTAGGACGAGTACTGCGTCTCGCCCAGGTAGCGCTGGCGGGTCGTCTCGTCGAGGCTGGCGAGGAACGCCGGGTCGAGCACCACCTGGTCGCAGACCAGGCCGGTCTCGGACTTGTAGCAGTCCTGGTCGGAGACGCACGGCTTCGAGCAATATCCGCACGAATCGCCGGAGCAGCCGCCGTACTTGGAGCCCGCGGGGGCCGGCGAGACGATGCAGATGAGGTCCTCGCAGCCGATGTTGCCGGACTCGAAGTAGTCGCCCGACGCGGTCTGCGGGCTCGGCGGTTCGCCGCTCCCCCACGAGAGCTTGCAGCGCTCTCCGACGTTCGGGTTCTGGCAGGCGCTGAGCGCGGCGACGGAGGCGAGCGCGGCGATCAATCGGATGACCTGGGGACGCATGATTGTGGGAATCGTTAGCACGCACCTCGCGGCTCGACAAGGAAGGCTCTCGACCCGCTACAAGCGCCTACAGGCGCACAGAATCACGCATTTCTGCGCGGTACGCTCCGTTGCTCCTCCCATTTGCTTTGGCTAGGATGCCCCGTGTACGTGGGACGCCATCGAATGAGAAAACATCTCGCATATGCCTGGTTGCTCGTCGTGGTGGTCCCGCTGTCCGGGGCCGCCCAGGACCTTCCAGGGCTCGATCTGAGCCAGCCACCTCCGCCCGCGAAGGACGCGGACCCGGTGCGCACGGATGACCTTCCGCCACCCAAGCCGGCCACGCCACCGCCCTCCCAGGGCGCGGCGAAGGCCGAGCCGGCGCCGGTGCTGCCCTTCTCCGAGAAGGACGTGGCGCTCGGCGACAAGGTGAAGGCCGTCCAGCGCAAGGGGTTCATGAAGCGCGGGCGCTTCGAGATCGCGCCGATGTTCTCGGCCACGGTGAACGACGCGTTCTACCAGAAGCTCGGCGTCGGCCTGCGGCTCGCGTACAGCGTGCACGACTCCTTCGCCATCGCGCTGCGCGGCGCCTGCTACCGCGAGGACTGGGGCTGCGGCACCTCGCTGCGCACCGACAACGTGCGCGAGGGGAAGCTCGCCTTCCAGAGCCAGCTCCTCACGTCCGATCTGTACGGGCAGGCGATGCTGGCCGGGGTGTGGTCGCCGATCTACGGCAAGGCGGCCTTCCTCAACCAGAGCATCATCCACTTCGACCTGTTCCTGACCGCCGGGTTCGGCGCGGTGTGGACCGCGACCAGCGTCGCGCCGCGCAACGAGGGGCCGCACCTGGCCACCGACCTCGGCGGCGGCGTCCGCTTCTACCCGCGGGAGTGGATGGCGTTCGAGCTCGGCCTGCTCGCGACGCTCTACCCCGACCAGCCCGTCGCCTCGGTCCCGAGCACGCTGCAGAAGGTGTTCACCGCGAACGTGGGCTTCTCGTTCTTCTTCCCGACGACGTTCGAGTACGTCCACCCATGACGACCGACGGCCTGACGATCCGATCCCTCGCCGCACGGGCGCTCGCCGCGCTCGCGCTGGCGCTCCTGCTGGCGCCGCTCGCGGCGCGGGCGCAGAGCAAGTCCGACGCCTTCGCCGGCAAGATCCCGCCGGTCTCCGGCGCGCTCTTCCAGAAGGCCGGACGCTTCGAGCTCTCGCTGACCGGCAACCTCTCGCTCAACGACGCGTTCTACGCGAAGCGCTGGGGCGGCCTGAAGCTCGGCTATCACCCGGCGGAGTGGCTCTACGTGGGCGCGGCCGTGGCGGCGGGCAGCTCCACCCGGACCGGGTCCGCGGTGGTGTGCCCCTCGAACGGCGGCTGCCAGGACGCCGCCGACACGCAGCTGTACCAGGTGCCCGGCAACCTCAAGATGGTCACGGGCCTGGAGGTGGGCTGGTCGCCGGTCTACGGCAAGCTCAACGTGTTCGCGGAGCGCGTCGCGCACTTCGACCTCTCGGTGATCGCCGGTGCCGACTGGATCTCCTACGAGGAGGTGCTGTCGGCCACGCAGGCGGAGGCGCTCGCGGTCTCGGGCGGGAAGCCCGGCACGAAGAGCACCTTCGGCGGCCACGTGGGGCTCGGCTTCCGCGTGTTCTTCGCCGAGTGGATCGCCGCCCGGCTCGAGTTCAAGGACTACATCTACTCGGTCCCGGTGCCCAACTGGCAGGAGGGCGGCGCGGCCCGGGACGACATCCAGAACCAGCTGTTCACCGAGATCGGGTTGTCGTTCTTCTTCCCGTTCCACAACCGGGCGGGGCACTAGGCCACCATGGCGCGCGCCACCTCCAAGATCCTCCTCGCCGTCGCCGCCCTCGCCGCCGCTCCCGCGGCCGAGGCGCAGCTCGGCATCGATCTCACCGCGCCGGACAAGAAGCCGGCCCCTCCCGCCGCGCAGAAGCGCGACGAGTCGCTCTCGCTCCCCGCGCTCGAGCTCGGCAAGACCGCGCCCGCCGCCGAGGCGAAGGCGCGGCTCGACGCCGCCAAGCGGCTCCTCGACGAGAAGGCCACCGAGACGGCGGCCCTCGCGTTCGACCAGATCCTGCGCGAGCCGGCGCTGGCCGTCGCGCACGACGAGGCGCGGTACCAGCTCGGCAAGGCGCTCGCGCGCATGGGCCTGCTCCACTCGGCGCTCGCCACCTTCGACGAGGTCCTGGCGAAGGGGCCGGGCGGCTCGCGCTTCTACGGCTCCTCGATGGAGTGGCTGTTCTACGCGGGCAACAAGCTCAAGAACGAGCAGCCGCTGCTGTCCCGCGTGGCGAAGCACGCCCGCGACTCGTTCCCGCCCGGCTTCGAGGACCGCTTCCACTTCCTGCTCGCCAAGTACGAGTTCGAGCGCGGCCGCGCGCTCGCCGACGCCGGGCGCGCCGACGAGGCGCGCGGCGCCTGGGGCGAGGCGCGCCGGCTGGTGTCGCTGGTGCGCGAGCAGGCCGGCGCCGCGGCGCCGAAGGGCGACGCCCCGTCGAACGAGCAGGGCGACGTGTACGCGAAGGCGCGGTTCGTGGACGGCCTGGTGCTCTACGCCTCCGGCGACGACGTCGGCGCGTCCGAGGCCTTCAAGCAGGTGGTCCGCCTGACGAACCCGAAGCGCGGGCGGGCCTCCGACCCGCAGCTCCGCGAGCTCGCGTTCCTGCAGCTCGCGCGCATCCACTACCAGAACCGGCAGAACCGCTACGCGATCTTCTACTACGGGAAGATGCCGTGGGGCGGCGAGAGCTGGCTCGAGGGGCTGTGGGAGGCGTCGTACGCCCACTACCGCATCGGCGACTACGAGAAGACGCTCGGCAACCTGCTGACGCTGCAGTCGCCGTACTTCAAGGACGAGTACTTCCCGGAGTCGTACGTCCTGAAGTCGATCGTCTACTACGAGAACTGCCGCTACCCCGAGGCGCGCCGCGTGCTCGAGACGTTCGCCGGGCTGTACCAGCCGGTCTACGACGAGCTCGTGAAGACCACCGCCGCGCAGCGGCCGCCGGCGGCCTACTACGACCTGCTCGACACCGACGCGCGCGGCGGCGCCCTCCCGCGCCGCATCATGAAGCTCGCGTTCACCGACCAGAACGTCCGCCAGCTCGCCCAGAGCGTCGCGGAGGTCGAGGACGAGATGGACCGCGGCATCGGCGGGCGGCGCTCCGAGTTCCGCCAGTCGGCCCTGGCCAAGCGGCTGGGCGACCAGCTCCGGGCCGAGAAGGTCACGCTGGTCGAGGAGGCCGGGGCGCGCACCCGCGCCAAGCTCGAGTGGGAGCGCGACCAGCTCCGCTCGCTGCTGGCCCAGGCGCTCCGCATCAAGATCGAGGTCTCGCGCAAGGAGCGCGAGGCGCTGGAGGGCTCGCTGGCCCGCGGCAGCCAGGTCGAGGTGGTGAAGGACCTGAAGTACTCCTCGGCCGTGTCCGACGAGCACCTGTACTGGCCGTACGAGGGCGAGTTCTGGCGCGACGAGCTCGGCACGTACTCGTACACGCTCACCCGCGGCTGCAAGGACCGCCTCTCGCGGCCCGGCACCGCCTCGAAGTAGGGCTTCACCAGGAGAGACCGAAGCATGACCCGTGCTCTCGCCCTCGGCGCCGTGGTGGTGGCGCTCGCGGCCGGTCCCGCGCGCGCCGCGGATCCGCGCCCGCAGCCCAAGGAGGCGGACCTCGGCCAGAAGCGCCAGGTCGCGCCCGACGCGTCGCTGGGCGGGAGCCTGCAGGCCGCCAAGAAGGCGTCCGAGCCGGGCGGCCCGAAGCTGGACTTCGAGACGTTCCGCAAGAAGGTCGAGGTGGACATCTCGGCCAAGCGCCGCGAGGAGATCGCCAGCCTCCAGCAGCTCATCCAGCTCGGCGGCGGGTCGGCCACCGAGACGCCGCAGTGGTACTTCCGGCTGGCCGAGCTGCTCTGGGAGGAGTCGCAGTACTTCTTCTTCGAGGCGAACCGCCGCGACGACCGCATCATCGAGATCGGCACCTCCAACCCGGCCGAGGTCGGCCGGCTCCAGGACGAGAAGAAGGGGCTCGACCAGCAGTCGCGGCGCCTGCAGGAGCAGGCGGTGGCGCTCTACAAGGCCATCATCTCGCGCTACCCGAACTACCCGCGGCTGGACGAGGTCCTCTACTTCCTCGGCGAGAACCTCTCCCGCCGCGACCGCAACGACCCCGACGCGCTGAAGGCTTACCGCGCGCTCATCCAGAAGTTCCCGAGCTCGCGCTACGTGCCCGACGCGTGGATGGCCTTCGGCGAGTACTACTTCGACCGGGCCAACAAGAACGACCGCAACGGCAACCTGCGCAAGGCGCTCGAGTCGTACCGGAAGGCCGCCGAGTACCAGGAGAGCTCGGTCTACGGCTACGCGCTCTACAAGCAGGGCTGGGTCCACTACAACCTCGGCAACTGGAGCGAGGCGCTGGAGCTGTTCCGCGGGGTGATCTTCTTCGGGGAGATGCCCACCAGCACGGTGCCCGCCGACCGCAAGCTCGCGCTGGTGAAGGAGGCGCGGAAGGACTACGTCCGCACCTACAGCCACGTCGGCTCGGCCGAGGGCGCCTGGGACGACTTCCGCCGCGTCGGCGGGCAGACCGGCTGGTGGGACATGCTGAAGTCCCTGGCCGGCCTGTACTTCGACGAGGGCAAGGATCGCGACGCGGTGCTGGTCTACCACCGCATGATCCAGGAGAAGCCGCTCTCGGTCGAGGCGCCGTTCTTCCAGTCGCGCATCGTCACCTGCGCCGGCCGCATGGGCCGCAAGGACGCGGCGGTGGCCCAGGCGCACGTCTTCGTGCGGATGCTCCGCGACATCGAGGCGTCGGCCGAGGGCAAGGACCCGAAGAACGAGAAGGTGCTGAAGGAGGCGCGGCGCGACGCCGAGGCCACCCTGCGCATCCTGGCGGTGCAGTACCACAACGAGTGGAAGAAGACGCGCGACGACCCGGTCGCCGGCTTCGCCGCCGCGGTCTACAAGGACTACCTCGACGTCTTCCCGGGCGAGCCGCCCGCCTACGAGATGCGGTTCTTCCACGCCGAGCTGCTCTACGCGCTGGCCGAGTTCGAGGCCGCCGGCGCGGAGTACGAGCGCGTGGCGCTCGTGGACGTCCAGGCGCTCAAGGCGAAGCCGCAGGCCGGGCAGCCGGCGCCGAAGCCGGGCAAGTTCTTCAAGGACGCGCTCGAGAACGCGGTGTTCGCCTACGACCTCGTGGCGAAGAAGCTCGACGAGACCGAGAAGCGCCAGCCCTCGGACCCGAGGAAGAAGCTCCCCATGGCGCCGCAGCGGCAGAAGCTGGCCGAGGCGTGCCAGCGGTACCTCGAGTACCAGCCGAAGGGCGAGAAGTGGGTGGAGATCGCGTACAAGCTCGCGAACCTGCACTACCGCCACAACGCGTTCGGCGAGGCGAGCGACCTGTTCACGCGCATCGCGCTCGACCACCCGCAGCACGAGCTGGCCGGCTACTCCGCGAACCTGGTGCTGGACGCCTACAACCTGCTCGGCGACTGGCGCAACGTGAACGGCTGGGCGAAGCGGTTCTACGACAACCGCGCGCTCATCGCCGCGCACCCGCAGCTCAAGGACGACCTCTCCCGCGTCATCGAGCAGAGCGCGTTCAAGGTGATCGAGGAGAAGGAGAAGGCCCAGGACTTCGTGGGCGCGGCCGAGCAGTACCTCGCCTTCGCGCGCGACTGGCCGGCGTCCCGCCTCGCCCCCACCGCGTACTACAACGCGTCGGTGGACTACGTCCGCGCGCACCGGCTCGACCGCGCGATGGAGATCCGCGAGCAGTTCCTGCAGCGCTACCCGACGCACCAGCTCGCGCCGAAGTCGCTCTACGACAACGCCGAGGCCTACGAGGCGGTGGCGGACTTCGGGCGCGCCGCGGACCACTACGAGCGCTACTTCCAGGCCTGGCGCGCCGCCAGCCGGCGCGAGCCGCCGCCCGCCGCGAAGGCCAGGGGCAAGGCGCGCGGCAAGGCCGCCGCCGCCGCCGCGGCCGAGGCGCCGGCCGGGCCGCCCGCGGTGTACGAGGAGAAGAAGGCGAACGACGCCATCGTGAACGCGGCGGTGTTCCGCGCCGGCCTGCGCGAGTGGGCGAAGGCGGAGGCCGCCACCCGGGCCTACCTCGACACGTGGCCGAACGGGCCGGACGCGCGGCGGATGTTCCGCTCGCTCGCCGACCTCTACGGAAAGCAGGGCCAGGCCAGCCGCGAGCTGCGCCAGCTGGAGGAGTTCCAGCTGAAGTACGCCCGCGACCCGGAGGACTGGATGGACGCGCAGCAGCGCATCGCCGCCATCCAGGAGAAGTCCGGCAACGGCGCGGCCGCGCAGCGCACGTACCAGGCCGGCTACACCTACTGGAAGCGGAACCGCGACAAGGTGAAGGAGCGCGGCCTCGGCCTGGTGGCGCAGGCGATGTACCTCGAGCTCGAGGACGACTTCGCGAAGTACGACAAGATCACGCTCGACGTGGCGCCGAACTACCTGAAGGCGCAGCTGCAGGTGAAGGGGCGCAAGCTGAAGCAGCTCGAGGACGCCTACGGCGAGGTCGTGAAGCTGAAGCAGGCCGGGCCCGCCATCTGCGCGCTCTACAAGATCGGCCTCGGCTACGAGCGCTTCGCCCGCGCGCTCCACGCCGCGCCCATCCCGCGCGAGATCCGCGGCAACAAGGCGTTCGTGGAGGAGTACCGGGCCCAGCTCACGCAGGCCTCCGAGCCGCTGGAGCGCAAGGCGGTGGAGGGCTTCGAGCTCGCCGCGAACGCCTCGCGCGACTACGGCGTGGTGAACGCCTGCGCCCGCGACGCCTCGGCCCAGCTCGCGAAGGCGAAGCCGGACCACGCCGCCGGCGCCGCGGCGGCCGAGGTCGTCCCGCCCGTCCCGTCCCCGCCGCTCGCCGAGGCGCCGAAGGGCTACGGCATCCTGGCCGAGATCCAGCCGGTGCAGGCCCGCCCCGCGGCCGGCGCGCCCC
>NZ_BAZG01000187.1 GCF_000964525.1 Anaeromyxobacter sp. PSR-1 | reverse complement strand
AGGTCACCTGGACGTCGTCGGTGCCTGCCACCGCGACCATCTCCGCGACCGGCCTCGCCTCCGCGCTCGCCGCAGGCACCACCACCATCACCGCCACGCTCTCCGGGGTCACCGGCTCCACGACCTTTACGGTCACCCCCGCGACGCTGGCATCGATCGCGGTCGCACCAGCCAACCCGTCCGTCCCCGCCGGCGGCACCCAGCAGTTCACGGCCACCGGCACCTACTCCGACAGCTCGACGCGCGACCTCACCACGCAGGTGACCTGGACGTCCTCTGCTCCTGCCACGGCCTCGATCAGCGCGACGGGCCTCGCGTCCGCGCTCGCCGCCGGCACCACCACCATCACCGCCACGCTCTCCGGCGTGATCGGCTCCGCCACGCTCACCGTGACGGCCCCGGTACTCCAATCCGTGACGCTCGCGGCTACCGCGGTTGTCGAGGGCGACGGCACCACCGGGGAGGTCGCGCTGACGGGGCCGGCAGGCCCGTCCGGAACCACGGTCCAGCTGAGCAGCTCGAGCGGCGCCGCGACCGTACCGGCAAGCGTGACCGTGCCCGCCGGCGCGACCCGCGCCACATTCCCGGTCGGCTCCGCGCGCATCACGACCGAGACGGTCGCCTCGATCTCGGCGAGCGGCGGCGGCGTGGCGCGGTCCGCGACGCTCACCATCCGCGCGGTGAGCCTGAGCCTCGCGCCGGCGATCGTCGGGGGCGGCAACCTCGCCACCGGCACGCTCTCGCTGAGCGGCCCCGTGACCGTCCCGATCACGTCGGCGCTTTCGAGCAACAACGTGGCCGTCGCGACGGTCCCGGCCGCCGTGACGATCGACGCGGGCGCCACGGCGGTGACGTTCCCGGTGTCCACGAGCACGGTCACTTCCTCCCGGAGCGTGACGATCACCTCGACGCACGCGGGGATCGCGGCCACCGCGTCGCTCTCGGTGCGCGTGATCGGGCCGTCCGGCGTGAGCCTGAACCCGAGCACCGTGGTGGGCGGCTCGGCGTCCACCGGCACCGTGACGCTGACCTACCCCGCACCGGCGGCGGGCTTCCCGGTCACGCTCGCGAGCAGCCGGCCCGCGGTCGCCACGGTGCCGGCGTCCGTCACGGTACCCGGCGGCGCCACCTCGGCGACGTTCCCCATCGCCACCGTCCCCGTGACCTCCAGCACCTCGTCGTCGATCTCCGCGAGCGGCGGCGGGATCACGAAGTCGGCGAAGCTCAGCGTCTTGCGGTGACGCGCTGACGGCCTCAGCGGGACTCGTAGGCGCCCAGGTCGTACGCAGTGCCGCGCGGGCGAGCGGTGCGCAGGAAGTCGCCGCGTACCTCGACCAGGGGGGCGCCTGCGTCCACGGCGGGCGAGCGCGGCCCGAGCGTGTAATCTCCGCGCTCGGGATCGGTGAACCCTGGCAACGCCGTGAGCAGGTTGTGATCCTGGGTCAGGCCCTGCCCAGCAACACCCCCGACGATCGCCGGCTCCCTGCACAGCGGTGCGCTCGCGAGGTTGTTCCGAAGCGTCACCCGCGCTGCGGAGCGCTCGACGCGAATGACGGCGAACTCGTCGGCCGCGTCCCTCCGCACCATCGTGTTGTTGACGACGCGCACGTCCTCGGGTTCGGGCTCCAAACCGCGGCGGCCGACGAGAACGGCGGTGTAGTACTTCGCCGCGCCGGTCCCGTCGAAGACGTTGTTCCGGACCATCACGTCTCGCGCCCAGATCGTCAGGTCCACCTGGACGCTCGCCTCGCCGCTGGTGATGTTCCGCTCGACGACGACGTGGCTCACCCGCTCGTCGTTCTCCGCGTCCTGTGGCCCGATGGCCATCGACCACACGCGGCCGCGCACCCGGTTGTCCGCCACGGTCACCCACCGCGTCTCCGGGCGCCCATCGCCATGCGCCGGGCCGTGCAGCTTGAGGGCGTGGCGCGTCCCGCCCGGATTCCACAGGCGGTTGTGCGCGATCACCGCCTTGTGCGCCTGCCACACCCGGAGGGCGTGCGTGCTCGTCATGTCGTGCAGGTCGTTGCCCAGGATCGCGAGGCGGCGGCCACCCACGTACATGCCGCCCGACTGCTCCGCCGTGGCCTCGCACTCCACCCAGGCGTTGCCGTCGTGCGGGGTGGCGTAGATGGGCTTCCAGTCGCCGTTCCCGAGCCCGACGCGGAAGCCCGTGGAGCGCACGCGGAGCACGAGCGCGTTCACCGTCTGGACGACGTTGGAGTAGCCCACCGCCGCCGCCTGGTCCACCGCGGCCCCCGGGCCGACCAGCTCCAGGTCCATCAGGCGCCAGTCCGGGGCGCGGACGATGAGCCCTCCGTCCACGCCGGTCACCCTCAGCACCGGCCGCGCACCCTCGCCGTAGGCCCCGATGATCCCCGGCCCCGGCGCGGTCAGCGTGACGCCCACGGTGGTGAAGGTGTCCCCGCGGCGGAGCAGCAGGCGCCGGCCAGGACCGCCGTTCACCGCAGCGAACCCGCGCGCGAACGTGGCGAACGGCGCATCAGGGCTGGTGCCGGCGTTCCCGTCGTTCCCGCCCGCGGCGACGTAGTAGGTCTTGCCCGCGGGTGCCGAGACGGTGATCTGCTGCCGGTAGGTCCGGCGGGTCCCGCCCGCGTCGGTCACGGTGAGCGTGGCCGTGTACGTGCCCGGGGCTTCGTACACGTGCGCGGTGGTGTATCCCGTGGCCGTGTTGCGGCTCAGGCCGGTGGTGCGCCAGGCGCCGGCGCCGGGGTCGCCGAAGTCCCACACGTACTCGGCCGCCTCCGGATCGGCGGGCTGGACGACGCCGCTCCGCCACGTGAACGGCGATGCCGGTCCCTCGGGCTGCGTGTCCACGGCGTCGAAGAACACCGCGAGCGGAGCCACACCCGCCACCCGGTTCGCCGCCGTCATCGGCGCCGCCGGGGCCGGTGCGGTCCCGCTCGCTCCTGGCGCTCCGGGCACCGCGAGCGTCACCACCAGCGCAGCCAGCGTGGCGCGCCTCGCGATCGAGCCCCGCATTGCCTCCCCCGTGACCGGCGAATCGTCGCAGCCCCGCCGCACGCCGATCCCGGCCCACCGTAGCACAGCTGGACGGCGGCCCGCGGCGCGCAGCGCGCCTGCGCGGGTCCCCCACGCTCCTCCGACTCGCACGCGGATGGCGCGGGGGTTTATCATCGCGGGGCATTCGCGGTCCGGGCATGGCTCGGCGTGGCGGCGCCTGTGGTGCCGTCGGAAGGGACTGGGAACCGATGACGCCGGACTTTCCTCGGCTCACCGACGGCTCGGACTACGACGGCGCCGGGGCTACCCGGGGGCCGAAGGTCACGCCGCTCGACTGGCTGACGCTCGCCGTGCGCGCGGCGCGGCGCCGCAAGGTCCTGGCTGTCGCGGTGTTCGTGGTCGCGTTCGGCGCGAGCATCGCGTTCGCCGTCACGCGGAAGCCCATGTACCGCGTCTACACGACGATCCTGGCCCAGCGCTCGAGCGCGCTCCCGTCCGCCGCGCGTGCAGGCTTCGAGGACCTCCCCACCCGGTCGGCGTGGGAGATCGTCCACCGGCGCGAGAACCTCGTCGCGATCGTGAAGGAGACGAATCTCGTCTCCGCCGGCCTTGCGGTAGAGGAGCCCGACCTGCGCGCGCGGGTGAAGCGCGCGCTCGGCATCGGCCGCGCCGGGGCGCCGGCCGACCCGGTGGATCGGCTGGTGCTGGTGCTCGACAAGGAGCTCGAGGTCAGCACGGAGGAAGGGACCATCACCATCAAGCTCGACTGGCCGGACCCGCGACAGGCTCACGCGGTGGTCCAGGCCGCGCTGCAGAACTTCCTCGAGTCCCGCCACGTCCAGGAGGTGACGGCCCTCGACGAGATCATCTCGGTCCTGCGCGGGCGCGCCGCCGTCCTCCGGAAGAACCTCGACGATGTCATGGTCGACGTGCAGCACCGTCGTCCGGCGGCGGTCCGGGCCCCGTCGTCCCCGGTGTCGACGGGCCCGAGCGAGGAGCTCGTGCGGCTGCAGTCGCTGCTCGCGTCGAAGCAGCGGGCCATCGAGGACGTGGAGAACTTCAGGCGCCGGCGCATCGCCGAGGTGGACGCGCAGCTCCACCAGGCGCTGAACGCGCTCTCGGAGGCCCACCCGACCGTCATCGGCTTGCGCCAGGAGCTCGCGGCGGTGTCGCGCGAGTCGCCGCAGGTCGGGACCCTGCGCGAGGAGGAGCGCAAGCTCCGCGCACAGGTCGTCGAGCGCGCCGCGCGCGAGGGGACGTCGGCCACCGCCGCGGCGCTCGCGCCGCAGCCGCCCGCCGCGGAGAGCTCGCGCATGACCGACGACCCGCGGGTGATCGAGGCGCGCGCCCAGTATGAACAGATGAACCAGCGGCTCGGCGCCGCCCAGGTGGAGCTCGATGCGGCGCGCGCCGCGTTCAAGTACCGCTACAACGTGGTCTGGCCGCCGCAGGTCCCACAGACGCCGTACGGCAACAGCCGGTTCGAGATCGCGATCGCCGGGCTGCTCCTCTCGCTCGGCCTCGGAATCGCCGCGGCGGCAGCGCCGGACATCGTGCGCGGGCGCATCATGCAGCGGTGGCAGGTCGAGCGGACGCTGGACCTGCCGGTGCTCGGCGAGATCCGGCGGAAGTGAGCCGGCCCGGCGCGCCGCAGGCCTCGTCCCCCCGTCCCCCGAGATGGAAAGGCCCCGGGGGCTGGACCCCCGGGGCCTCGTCACGGTCTCCGCCGGCGCGGAGGGCCTACAGCAGTCCGGGCTTGCCCTGCTTCCACCGCTCGTACTCGGTGGTGAGCAGGTCCACGTGCTCGCGCTCCTCGGCGGCGAGCTCCTTGTACAGCTGCTTCTCGGGCGAGCCCTCCGGGGCGGCGGCGCCGCGCTCGGTGAAGAACTTCACCGCGCGCTGCTCGAAGCCGATCGCGATCCGGAACAGGTTGCCCGGATCCTCGGGCCGGTTCTCGAGGCCGGCGAACAGCGCCGCGCGCTCGATCTTGAAGCCCTCGGTCGGCGACGGCGCCTGGGCGTGGTAGCGGCGCGTCAGCGTCGCCATGTGCTCCTGCTCCATCCCGGCGAACTTCTCGAAGAGCGCCTTGAGCACCGGCTCCTTCGAGTCCTTGGCGGCCTTCGCGTAGAACGCCATGCCGCCGAGCTCGATCTCGAACGCGAGCCGGATGGCCTCGAGCGCCTTGACCTCCTCGACCTTGCGCGGGTCGGTGACCTGGAGCTTGCCGCCGCAGGCCGGGCACATGCCGTACGGGAACGCGAAGCCCTCGCTCACCTTGCCGCAGTCGTCGCAGCGCCACTGCAGCTGCGCGGTGCCGCAGCAGACGTACTCCTCGTCGCCCTCGATCGGGCGGCGGCACTTCGGGCAGGTCTTCACCGCGGTCTCCGCCCCGGCCGCGACGGCGCCGGCGTGGGTGTGGAGGCCGGCCTGTGCGGCCGGCGCGGCGCCGGACTGCGCCATGGGCTGGAACGCGGCCACCTCCTCCTGCGTGAGCGGCCACTTCTTGCCGTTCGTCAGGTAGGTCGCGATGGAGCGCGCGGCGCGGCGGCCGGCGCCCATGGCCAGGATCACGGTGGCGCCGCCGGTCACGATGTCACCGCCGGCGAACACGCCCGGGAGCGTGGTGGCCTGGGTGGACTCGAGCTTCCCGTCGTCCGCCGCGATGTTGCCCCACTTGTTGAGGCCGAGGCCGGGGGTGGACTGCGTGATGATCGGGTTCGCCTTGGTCCCGAGCGCGTAGATGACGGTGTCGCACTCGAGGTCCTTGAACCGGCCGGTGGACATGGGCTTGCGGCGGCCCTTGTCGTCGGGCGCGCCCAGCTCCATCTCCTCCACCTTCATGCCCCGGACGCTGCCCTCGGCGTCGGTGTAGATCTCCACCGGCGTGTGGAGGAAGAAGAAGTCGATCCCCTCCTCCTTCGCGTGCCGCAGCTCCTCGATGCGGGCCGGGGCCTCCGCCTCGCTGCGCCGGTAGACGCAGCGCACCGTCGGCGCGCCGAGCCGCTTGGCGACGCGCAGGCAGTCCATGGCGGTGTTGCCGGCGCCGATCACCACCACGCTCTTGCCGAGCGAGATGGGGGTGTCGAGGAACGGGAACTTGTCGCCGCCCATCAGGTTCACGCGGGTGAGGAACTCGTTGGCCGAGTACACCTGGCCCGCGAACTCGCCCGGGATCCCGAGGAACTGCGGCGCGCCGGCGCCGACGCCGAGGAACACGGCGTCGAAGCCCTTCTCGCCCAGCAGCTGCGGGACGGTGAAGGTCTTGCCGATGACCTTGTTGGTCTCGATCTTCACGCCCATCTCGACCAGCTTGTTCACCTCGCGGTCGATGATGTCGCGCGGGAGACGGAAGGACGGGATGCCGTAGCGGAGCACGCCACCGACCACGTGGAGCGCCTCGTACACGGTCACGTCGCAGCCGAACTTCACCAGGTCGGCCGCGGCGGCGAGGCCGGCGGGGCCGGAGCCGCACACCGCCACCTTGCCGAGCTTCCTGTCGAAGCGGGGCGGGACCACCGGCTTCGGCCGGGCGTTGTCACCGACGAAGCGCTCGAGGCGGCCGATGCCGACCGACTCCATCTTCTTCGCGATGATGCACTGGGCCTCGCACTGCGTCTCCTGCGGGCAGACGCGGCCGCAGACCGACGGGAAGATGGAGGCCTCGTTGATCACCTCGAGGGCGCCCTCGAGGTCGCGCACCACCACGTGGCGGATGAAGCGCGGGATGTCGATCTGGACCGGGCAGCCGGCGATGCAGGTGGGCTTCGCGCACTGGATGCAGCGCTCGGCCTCGCCGAGGGCGTCCTGGAGCGAGTACCCCAGGTTGACCTCCTTGAAGTTCCGCGCGCGCTCGACGTGGTCGCGCTCCGGCATCTTCGTCTGCGTCGGCACCAGCTCCTTCAGCTTCTTGTAGTTGCGCTTCTCCTCCTCGAAGAGCTGCTTCTCGAGGTTGCAGACGTGCGCGTAGTCCTCGTTCGCGCGGGTCTCCTGGCTCTTGAAGCGGCGCTGGCGCGCGAGGAGCTCCTTGAAGTCCACCTGGTGGCCGTCGAAGTCCGGGCCGTCCACGCAGGCGAACTTCACGTCCTTGCCGACCGTCACGCGGCAGGAGCCGCACATGCCGGTGCCGTCCACCATGATCGCGTTCAGCGAGACCATGGTCTTCACGCCGAACGGGCGGGTGGTCTCGACGCAGGCGTTCATCATCGGCAGCGGGCCGATGGCGATGGCGAGGTCCGGCTTGTCCTTCTCGCAGACCTCCTTCAGCGCCTGCGTGACGAAGCCCGGCTTCCCGTAGGAGCCGTCGTCGGTGCAGACGATGAGGTCGTCGCAGTACTTGCCGAACTTCTTCTCCCAGAACACCAGGTCCTTGTTCCGGAAGCCGATGATGCCGGTGGTGCGGCAGCCCGCCTCCTTGAAGGCGCGGAGCTGCGGGTACACCGGCGCGACGCCCAGGCCGCCGCCGACGAGCACCACGTGGCCGGCGTTGTCGATGTGCTGGGGCAGGCCGAGCGGGCCGACGAAGTCGTCGAACGTGTCGCCCGCCTTGTAGTTGGTCATCATCTCGCGCGTCGTCTTGCCGAGCGCCTGGATGACCATCGTGATGGTGCCCTTCTCGCGGTCGAAGTCGGCGACCGTGAGGGGGATGCGCTCGGACCCTTCGTGCAGCCGGAGCATGACGAAGTGCCCGGGCTGGGCGGAGGCGGCGACATCGGGGGCGTAGACCTCCCACAGGAAGGTCACGTCGGAGAACGCTTCGCGGCGAAGGATCGAGTACATCGGGAACCAATCCCTCCGTGCAGTTGGAGTGGGGGGAGGTACGGTTTCGGCCTGCGCTTGGTATCAGCCCCCCGTGGAGGGCGTCAAGGGAGACACCCGCGAAATTTCAAGAGAATTGCCGATTGGATCGGTCCACATTGCGACCGTTCGCCCCCGGGGGCGGCGCGGGGCGCGCGGCCGGCGCGCTGCCGCCTCGGACAGGCGGCCGGGATCGCCGGCCAGCGGCCCCTGCGGGCGGGCCCGCCGCCCGGCCGCCCGTGGAGAATGCCGCGCCGCCCGCCGCCTCCGGCGGGCCCAGGGGAGATCATGAACGTCCTTCGCATCGCCGCCGCCGCGGCGCTGGCCGCGGCGGTTCCCGCGCCGCAGGCCCACGCCGCCGACCGCACCATCCCGGTCTATCCGGGCGCTCGCCTGCTCACGCTGCCGCCGGAGCCGGGCGAGACGCCCGAGTGCTGCACGTTCGTCACGTCCGATCCGGCCGCGAAGGTGACGGCCTGGTACGCGAAGGCGCTGTCCGCGCCCGCGCTCGACCGCGCCGCCTTCGAGCGCCGCTACCCGGAGTTCCGCGAGGCGATGGCCCTCATGGCCGAGGCGGCGGAGCACCGCGCGCCGAAGGACATGCGCCTGTTCGTCCTGCGCGAGGAGCCGGTCGGCGGCAAGCGGATGCCCACGCTCACGCTCGCCATCCTCTCCACCACGGAGGGCACGGTGTTCGAGATCGGCGAGGAGGAGCTCGGGGCCGAGGGGCCGCGCTGGGCGGAAGAGATGCGGCGCGCCTCGCGCGCGAGGCGCTGATCCGGCCCGAGGCGCCGGGAGCGTCCCGCGCGCCGGGGTGCCGCCGCCCGCGCTCAGGCGGTGCGCCGGCCGTCGAACGCGAGCCGGCCGAGCACGCCGGCGATCTCCGGATCGCCAGGGGCGATGGCGAGGGCCCGGCGCAGCAGCGCGATGGCCCCGTGCACCCTGCCCTCG
>NZ_BAZG01000188.1 GCF_000964525.1 Anaeromyxobacter sp. PSR-1 | reverse complement strand
GCCAAGGTGGGCGCGCGGGCGTTCGCGTTCCTGAACGAGGCGGGGCTGTGGGAGGACAAGAAGTGGCACGCGCTGTTCCCGCGCCCCGGCGCGCCGCCCGCCTGGCAGCTCGCGCTCCTGCTCGCCGCCACGCCCGTCCGGCTCGCGGTGGACGAGGGCGCGCGCCAGCTCACCGGGGCGCAGGCCATCGCCGACGTGGACTGCCGCGTGCTCGCCGCCGCGCCGTTCCCGCCGGCGGACGCGATCCGCGCCGAGGCTGCGGAGCTCGCCGCGCTGCGCGCCGCGCTGGCCCGCGACCCCGTCACCACCGACCTGCGCGCCATGCTCGACCGGCCGGCCCAGCGGGCGCTCGACCGGCTGGCCGGGCGCCTGCTCGGCGAGACGGCCGCGGCGGTCGAGCGGCAGCGCGACGCGCTCGCGGAGCGGGTGGCGGCGCGCCTCGCGCACGCGGCCGAGGTGCGGCGGCTGCTGCTGCGGGCGGGGTGAGCGCCCGGTCAGGGCACGTCGCCGTCCGGCAGCACGTCCGTCACCACGTCCGCGGCCCGGCGCGGCAGGGTCGCCACGTAGGTCGTCCCCGCCCGCGTCCGGATGCGCGCGAGCTCGCCGCGGTGCTGCAGCATGATCTTGCGCGCGGCCGCGATCCGGAGCGTGCCGACCCGGTCGTCGGCGCCGTCGGGCCTCACGCCGCGCTCGAAGTACGTGACGAACGTGTCGCCGCGGTCGATCGGGCGCGCGAACTGGACGCGCACCACCACGACGTCGTCGTGCGCTCGCCAGCGGAGCGAGACGCGCTCCTCCGCCCGCGTCCGCTTGAGCGCGTCCTCGAGGAGGATCGTCACGGCGTACGCGACCCGCCGCGGATCCCACTCCCCCGAGCCGTCGTGCTCGGCGTCCGGCGCGTAGTCGACGACGCGGTCGGGGAACCGGGCCCCGACGTCGTCGACCGCGCCGCGGCACAGCGCGGCGAGGGTCGTCGGCTGCAGGTCGAGCGGGAACTCCTCGTGCTCGCCGCCGCGGCCCGGGCTCCGGTCGATGGCCGGGGCCTGGCGGCCGAGGAGCAGCTCGCTCCCCTGGTTGATCTCGCTGGACTCGGTCACGTCGTGCTCCCCCGGCAAAGGTGGCCCGCACCCGCGGCCATCGTTCGTGTAGGGAAAGGCCGGGCGACGTCGGGAAATTCCTGGCCCCCTTCCGACGCGGCGTGCAGCCTCACGCTCGCCCGCGCGGCGGGCGCGGGATCCAGCGCGGCACGCGCTCCCGGAACGCGTCGTACTCGGCGCCGAACGTCTTCCTCAGCCTGGGCTCCTCGTACCCGACCACGAACCGGTGGAACGCCAGCCAGACGAGCGCTCCGTAGCCGAGCACGCGCAGCTCGCCGAGGAGCAGCGCCTGCCCGGCGATCACCGAGAGGACCGCGACGTACATGGGGTTCCGGACGTACCGGTACAGCCCGCTCACGACGAGCCGCCGGGGCGGGAGGACCGGCGCCGGCGTGCCGAGGCCGCGGATCGCGAACCGCGCGAACGACTCGAGCACCGCGGCGATCCCGGCGGCGGCCAGGATCGCGCCCAGGACGCGCGCCCCGGTGAACAGCGGCGGCCGCATCCGCCACCCCGCGATCCACCACGGGACGACGCCGGCGACCGTCGCCGGGGCGACCGCGAGGAACGCGAGCGTCCCGACCAGCGCCATGCGCCGGGTCATCGGGCCGCCGGGCCGTGCGCGGACGGGCTCCCCACCCTCAGCCCCGCGGCGCCTCGCGCGCCTGGCAGTCCGGGCAGGTGCCCACCAGCTCGTGGTGGTGCGCCTCGAGCCGGAACCCGTACCGGGCGGCCACCTCGCGCTGCAGGATCTCGAACGCCTCGAACTCGAACTCGACCACCTTCCCGCAGCGGGAGCAGACCAGGTGGTCGTGGTGCTGTCGCCCGAAGGTGGTCTCGTAGCTGCGGGCGTCGCCCGCCACGATGGCCGGCTCGAGGATGCCCGCCTCGGCGAGGAGCGGCAGGGTCCGGTACACGGTGGCCTTGGACCCGCGGATCCCGCGCTGCTTCAGGTCCGCGATCAGCTCGTCGATGGGGTAGTGCCCCTGGCGCGCCAGGGCGGCCTCGACGATGGCGGCGCGGGCCTCGGTGAGCCGGAGGTCCCGCTGATGCAGGAACCGCTCGAAGCGCTCCAGCGCCTCGCGCGTGCGCCCGTCCAGGCCTTCCGCGCGTCCCTCGCTCACATCGTCATACCTAGCGAGCGGGGGACCCTCCCGTCAACGCGGCCCCGAAATACCCCACGCCCGCCCGGGCGTTCACCTGGGCGCGCGCTCGCCTGCGCGTCCACCGCCCGCCCATCCGATAATGCGGCCCAACGTGCTCCCCTCCTCGACCCGCCCCATCTCCTCCCTGCCCGCCCTCCCCGCCCTGCTCGCCGGGGCGCTCGCCGTCGCGCTGCTCCCGCCCGCCGCGCTCGCCGCCGACCCGCCCCCCCGCGAGGCGGCCCGGGCGTTCGCCGCCATCGTGGACGGCTCGCCGCTCTCCGGCGCGCGGGTGGGGATCCTCGTCTCGGCGGTGGACACGGGCGAGGTGATCTACGCGCGCGACCCCGACGTCCTGCTCAACCCCGCCTCCAACGTGAAGCTGGTGACGAGCGCCGCGGCGCTGGACCGGCTCGGCCCCGAGTACCGCTTCGCCACCGAGTTCCTGGTCGAGCCGAAGGGCGGCGCGGCGCGGGCGCTCTACGTGCGCGGCAAGGGCGACCCGTCGATCGTGACCGAGCGGCTCTGGGCGATGGCCGGCGACCTCCAGCACCTCGGCGTGAAGCGCATCGGCGAGCTGGTGGTGGACGAGGGCTTCTTCGACGGCGAGCGGACCGGGCCAGGCTACGACCAGGAGGAGGGCGACCGCGCCTACCTCGCGCCCGCCGGCGCGCTGTCGCTCAACTTCAACGCGGTGGCGGTGCACGTCGGCCCCGGCGACCGCCGCGGCGCGCGCGGCCGCGTGGAGCTGGAGCCGGCCAGCGACTACCTCGAGATCGAGAACCGCACCACCACGGTGCGCGCCGGCTCGCCCAGGCGCGTGATCATCGAGTCGGTCGCGCGCGGCGGCAGGCAGCGGATCGTGGTGAAGGGGCGCGTGCCGCTCGGCAGCCGGACGCAGCCGCAGTGGCGCCGCATCGAGGACCCGGCGCTCTACCTCGGCCACACGCTGGCGCGGCTGCTCGAGCTGCGCGGGGTGAAGGTGGGGAAGGTGCGCGCCGGGGCGACGCCGGAGGGCGCGCGGCTGGTGCTGGTGGCCCAGTCCGACCCGCTCGGCGAGATCGTCCGCCGGCTCAACAAGACCTCGAACAACTTCGTCGCCGAGCAGCTCCTGAAGACGCTCGGGGCCGAGGTGAAGGGCGCGCCCGGGACCTGGCCGAAGGGCGTGCAGGTGGTGGAGGAGTTCCTGGCCGAGGCGGGCGTGCCGCGCGGCACGTACGTGATGAAGAACGGCTCGGGCCTCAACGACACGAACCGCTTCAGCGCCCGGCAGCTCGTGACGCTGCTCCGCGCCATGTACGGGCGGTTCCCGATCCAGCCCGAGTACCTGGCCTCGCTGCCGGTGGCCGGCCGCGACGGCACCATCCGCTGGCGGATGGAGGGCACCGAGGCCGCCGGCCGGCTCCGCGCCAAGACCGGCACGCTCGAGAACGTCACCAGCCTCTCCGGCTACGTGGAGGACGGCGCGCACCGGACGCTCGCGTTCGCGGTGCTGGTGAACGACTACCCCGGCCGCTCCGCCGGCGTGCGCCGCGCGGTGGACGCGCTCGGCGCCGCGCTCGCCGCGAGCGGCGGGCCGCCGGCGGGCCTCGAGGCGGCGGTGGCGCAGGGCAAGGAGCCCGGGCCGGCCGCGGTGGTGGCCGTCGCCGCGACCACCGACCTGGCGCGCTCGGCCCAGCCGTACTACGCGCTCGCGCGCACCGGCGATCCGCGCAACGAGCCGTTCCTGCGCGGCGCGCTCCGCGCCGAGGCCGACCCCGCGCTCCGGCTCGCCATCGCCGAGGCGGTGTACCTGTCCGACCCCGAGGGCGAGGCGGCGCGGCGCAGCTTCCTCGACCAGGTCACGCCCGACGCGGGCGTGCTCGGCCGGCTCTGGTCGGCCATGGGGACCGAGGAGCCGCCGCCGGTCGTCCCGTCGATCGCCGAGCTCGCCGGCGAGGGCGTCCCCGAGGCGCTCGCGAAGCTGGTCGAGCTCGCGCCCGCCGCCGCGCTCGACGGCGGGCTCGCGGCCCGCCTCGCCGAGGCGCTCGCCGGCGTGGCCGCGTCCGCGCCCGACGAGCTGGTCCAGGCGCTCCGGGCCGCGCGCGCCTCCGACGCCGACGCCGCCGTCGGCGCGCTCGGCGCCGGGCTGGCGCGCAGCGACGAGCGCGAGCACCCGTTCCCGCCCGCGCTCGCCGCGCTCGCGGGCCGGCAGGACGAGCTCGGCGCCTACGCGCGCGCGCTCGGCCCGCGGCTCGAGGAGGCCCGCCGCGCCGCCGAGGCGGTCCGCGCCGCGCCCGTGCTGGTGCCGGTGCCGGTGCCCGTGGGCGGCGCGGTGGTGCCGGCCTCCGGGCGGTAGGCCGACCGCCGGGCGTCGCCGATGTCAGGGGGGTGGGATACCTTCCTGCCTTCACAACCGCAGCCTGCGCCCTGAGCGCAGGCCACGCAGAGGGAGAGCGACGCCATGGTGAACAGGGTCATCCTCGTCGGGAACCTCGGGAAGGATCCGGAGGTCCGGTACACGTCCGGCGGCCAGGCGGTCGCGAACCTCCGCATCGCCACCTCCCGCTCCTGGACCGACAAGCAGTCCGGGCAGCGCAAGGAGGAGACGGAGTGGCACGACGTCGAGGTCTGGGGGAAGCAGGCCGAGCAGTGCGGTGAGTACCTGGCGAAGGGGCGCCAGGTCTACGTCGAGGGCCGCCTCAAGACCGACAAGTGGCAGGACAAGCAGTCCGGCCAGGAGCGCTCGAAGGTGAAGGTGGTCGCCGAGACCGTCCGGTTCCTGGGCGGTGGCGGCGGCGCCGGCCGCGGCGCCGGCGGCCCCGGCCGCCAGCACGGCCCCGACGACGGTCCTCCCGGCGGCTTCGAGGAGCCGGATGCCGGCCCTGGTCCCGGCTTCGGCGGTGGTGGGGGCGGCGGCGGCGGTGGGCCGGACGACATTCCGTTCTAGCCGGCGCGCATCGCGGGCAGCACCGACGGCGGGGGCCACGGGCCTCCGCCGTCTTCCCGTTGGGCGGTGCTCGAGGGACGCTACGCGGGCGCGTAGCAGACGAAGATCTTGCCGTTCGCGAAGGCCCGCGACTCCGTCAGCCGCAGCTTCAGGCGGCGGTGGATCCCCTCGAAGATCGAGCGACCGGCGCCGAGCGCGACCGGGTTGAGGATCAGCTCGTACGCGTCCACGAGGCCGGCATCGGCCAGCTGCGACACCAGGGTTCCGCTCCCGAGGATCGCCATGCCCGGGCCGGGCCGGGCCTTCATGCGCCGGACCGCGGCCACCGGATCGTCCCTGACGAGCGTGGTGTTCTGCCACCGCGCCTCCGCCAGCGTCCGCGAGAAGACCACCTTCGGGAGCCGGTTCATGTGGCGCGCGACCTCCGGGAGGGCGCGCGCGGCGTCCGGCGTGGGCCAGTAGCTCTCCATCAGCTGATAGGTGATGCGCCCGAAGAGGAGCACGCCGCCCGCCCGCGCCCGCGCCGCCGTGAACCGGTCGAACTCCTCGTCGGCGTCCTCCTTGGCCCACGACATGTCCCCGTGCGGATCCGAGAGGTGGCCGTCGACGGACAGCTGGTTGAACACGATCAGCCTGCGCATGTGCAGCCTCCGTGCGTCCCGCCGTGCGGGACCGTTCCTCACCCGATCGACGCGACCACGGTCCGCAACCGCTCGGCGCCCTGGCGCAGGACCTCCGCGAACCCCCAGCGCGCCGCGAGCGCGCGCTCGGCGAACGTGGCGAACCGCGCCTCGAAGACGATGCGCGTCCGGCGCCCGAGATCCTCGAGCGTGAGGGCGTTGACCGGGAGGGGCTTTCCGGGATCCCCTCGCTCGGCCCTCCAGACCAGCCGCTCCGGCGGGACCACCTCGACGAAGACGAACTCGTACTCGTGATCGACGCCGTCGGGCGTCCGCATCACGTGGCGCCAGCGGCCGCCGGCGCGGACGTCCATCTCGCAGACCGGGTTGGTGAACCCGGCGCCGCCGTACCAGCGCACGACGTGCTCGGGGGTGGTGAACGCGAGCCACACCAGCTCGCGGGGCGCGTCGAGCACGTGGGTCATGGCGATCACCGGCTCGCGGGTCGAGCCGACGTCGATCCGGACGGTCATCGGCCGCCTCCGCGCCTCGGCCTGCCGGGCCTCCGCGGGCGCCGCGGGGCACCGGCCACCTGCAGCGTCTTCACGTACGCGCCGAGGCTCTCGAAGCTTCGCTCCCAGAACGCGCGGTAGTCCTCGAGCCACTCCGCGACCGTGCCGAGCGGCGCCGCCTCGAGGTGGCACGGGCGCCGCTGCGCCTCCCGGCTCCGGGAGATCAGGCCGGCCTCCTCGAGGACCTTCAGGTGCTTGGAGACCGCGGCGAGGCTCATGTCGTACGACGCGGCCAGCTCCTTGACCGGCGCGTCGCCCGCGGCGAGCCGGGCGAGGATGTGCCGCCGCGTCGGGTCGGCGAGGGCGGAGAAGGTCATCGTGAGCGGGTCGCTCGGCGCCATGGAGGAAGGCTAGTATTCAACCATGTGGTTGTCAACTGATCGGTTGACTTCCGGAGCAGGCGGGCCCCGTCCAGCACGCAACCGAGGGTCGCGCGAGAGCGCGTGCTTCCCCGGCCTTCGCGCTCCGTGCAATAAGACGGCATGTCCTTCTGGAGGCGATGGCTGGGGCGCGGCGCGCCGGACGCGGAGCCCGAGGGCGCGGCACCGGAGCCGGAGCTCCCGGCGTTCCCCTACCCGCTCGTCGCCGTCCCGGGCCGCGACGCGGTGCAGGAGTGGCTGCGCCTGCGCGAGCTGTGGCGGCCGGAGGGCGCCTGCCCGGTGCTGCTCGGCCCGCGCGAGCAGGTGGAGTCCGCGCGGGAGGGGCTCGCGGGCGCCGACGTGGCCGCCACGCTGCGCGCCGCGGCCGGGCTCACCGCGCGCGAGGTGCTCGACCGGCGGCTGCGCGAGCTGGAGCAGGACTTCGCCGAGGATCCACCGGCCGAGGACGAGAGCGGCCTCTTCGTCCCGCAGGGCGAGTGGCCCGCGACGCCGTCGCGCGGCCACCAGCTCGGCGCGCACCGCGCCATCACCACCGATCGCCCGTATCCCGTCGTGTACCTGGCGCGGATCCCGACCCCGCACGCGTACGAGATCCCCGCGTACCTGAACTACGGCGCGTGGAACGCGTGCCCGGCGACCGAGGAGCACGTCGCGCTGCACCGCCACTGGCACGAGCGCCACGGCTCGGAGATCTACGCGGTGGCCGGCGACGTGGTGGAGTGCTGGGTGCCGCGCCCGCCCGAGGATCGCGCCGGCGCGGAGGCGCTCGCGCGCGAGCAGTGCCTCTACTGCGACGACATCGTGCACCAGGGCACGCAGACCCTGCTGAACCTCGCGGCCGAGCTGAAGGACGCGCCCGCGTGGTTCTTCTGGTGGGACTGACGGTCGGCGCGACCGGCTCACCACGCGCGGGGCTTGCAGACCGCTCGCGTCACGCACAGCGACGCGCGCGCCGGTCCACGCACCCATCGGCACCCCGCGCCACACGGGACGACATCCCGCGACTGCGGCCTTCCCGCGCGGCGCTGGAGTCGCGACCTTGCGTGATAGGCTCGCGCCCTTCCCCGCCACATGGCCACCATCCTCGAGAAGTACGAGCAGATCCTCGCGGCCGACCCCCGGTCGCGCATCTTCGTCGAGCTCGCCCGCGCGCTGCTGGAGCGCGGGCAGCACGCGCGCGCCATCGAGATCTGCCGTCAGGGCCTCGAGCACCACCCGTCCTCCATCCTGGGTCGCGTGATCTGGGGACGGGCGCTCCTCGAGTCGGGTGACACGAAGGGCGCGAACGATCAGTTCGAGATCGCCATCGCGGTCGATCCGGGCAGCCCGTACGCGTACAACCTCGTGGGCGAGGCGCTGGTCGCGAAGGGGCTCTTCCGCGAGGCGCTGCCGGTGCTCCTGCGCGCGGTGGAGCTGCAGCCGGCGGACGCCCGCGTGCGCGGCTGGCTGGAGCAGGCGAAGCGCGGCGTGCGCGAGGACGGCGCCGCCCCGGCAGCCGAGGACGCGCCCGCGCGCGCCGCCGGCGCGGACGAGGTGACCGAGCCCTACCGGCCGCTGGCGGACGAGCCTCCGAGGGCGGAGGCCCCGCCGGACCTCGAGCCGACCGCGACGTTCGACCTCCCGCCGCGCGCGGCCTCCAGGCCGCGGGCGGCCGCTTCACCTACCGTCACGCCGGCGCCCCCGGTGCTGGCGCGCGAGCCGGGCCGGGGGTCGCCCCCCGACGGCGGCGACGCCTCGCTCGAGGCCGCGCTCGCCTTCGACGTCGCCTACCCGCGGAACGCCGCGGTGACCGCCCAGGATCCGCTCGGTGCCCCCGCGGCGCCGGTCCGCCTCGTCGAGCCGCCGGACGCGGACGAGCCGCTCGGCCTGCCGGAGCAGCCGGCTCCGGCGCCCGAGGCGGCCCCGGCGCCGCCGCGCCCGCCGCCCATCCGCGCCACCCCGCCCCCGCTCGCGCGCGACGAGCTGCCGGCG
>NZ_BAZG01000189.1 GCF_000964525.1 Anaeromyxobacter sp. PSR-1 | reverse complement strand
ATGGGCTCCTCCGCGCCGGTCCCCCGCGAGCATACGCCCGCGGCGCCGCGAGGGTCAGGTCCCCGGCGGCGGCAGCGGGATCTCGGCGGTCCCCCGCGCGCCAGCGGCACGAGGCGCGCCTGCTGCCCGAGCGCGGCGAAGGAGCGCTCCAGGTCGGAGGCGGACTCGGTGAAGTGCGCCCAGCCCTCGTTGTGCACCGCCACCAGCGCCGCGCCCGGGAAGGCGCGGGCGGTCTCGAGCGCGTCGTTGACGCTCATGGTGAGGTGGAACGGGCCGCGGGTGCGGGCCGCGCCGGTGAACATGAGCACCACCGCCGGCCGGAAGCGGCGCGCCACCTCCGCCACGCCCTCGTAGAACACGGTGTCGCCGGTCACGTAGACGAGGTCGCGCCCCTCCGGCTCGCTCACCACGAACCCGGTCACCTCGCCGGAGAGCGGCTCGATGCCGGGCGGGCCGTGGCGCGCCGGCGTGGCGGTGACGAGCAGCGAGCCGGCGCCGGCGGCGAGGACGCGGCGCTCCCACGGGGCGAGCCCCTCGGCGCCCTCGAGCCGGCCGGCGCCCTCGCGCGTGGTGAGGACCCGGCGCGCGCCGCGCAGGAACGCGCGCCCGGCCGGGTCGAGGTTGTCGGCGTGCTGGTCGTGGCTGAGCAGCACCGCGTCCACCGCGCCCACCTCCGCGGCGGCGAGCGCGGGGCCGGTGCGCTTGGTGAGCGTGACCGCGCCGCCCGACGACGGGTAGGCGCCGGGCGCGTCGAACGTCGGGTCGGTGAGCAGGCGCAGCCCGCCCAGCTCGAGGAGCACGGTGGGGCCGCCGATCAGGGTGATGCGAACCGTCCGGGCCATGTGGGACCTCCGGGGCGGGCTCCGGGCATCGGAGGGGCCGCGCCGCACGCCGGAACCTGCCGCGGCGCCGCCTGTGCGACAATGCGCAGATGCGCACGATCGCCGATCGACATCGCACAGGCGCGCTCGACTGGGAGGACGTCCGCTGCTTCGCCGCGCTGGCGCGGGCGGGCAGCCTCTCCGGCGCGGGGCGCGCGCTGGGCGTGAACCACGCCACGGTGGCGCGGCGGGTGGCCGCGCTGGAGCGGGTCCTCGGGCGGCGGCTGCTGGAGCGCCGGCCGGACGGGGTCCGCCTGACCGCCGCCGGCGCGGCCGCGCTGGAGCGGGCCCGGGACATGGAGCGGGCCGCCGCGTCGCTCGCCGCCGCGCGGGGCGCGGCGGAGCAGGCCGCGCTGGTCCGCGTCACCGCCACCCGGCCGGTGATCGACGCGTTCCTCCTGCCCCGGCTCGCCCGCGTCCAGGGGCGCCTGCGCGGCTGCGAGCTGGAGCTCATCGGCGAGTCGCGCGCGCTCAGCCTCGCGCGCCACGAGGCCGACCTCGCCATCCGGCTCGGCTCGCCGCGCGGCGAGGACCTGGTGGGCCGCCGCATCGCCACGTTCGCGTACGGGCTATACGCCGCGCCGGCGGTGGCGCGGGCCATCGCCGGCGGCGCGCGGGCGCGCTGGATCGGCTTCGACGAGGCGAGCGCGCACCTGCCGGAGGCGGTGTGGCTGGCCGAGGCGCACCCGGAGGAGCGGCCGTCCTTCCGCGCCAACGGCTTCGGCTCGCAGCAGCTCGCGGCGCGCGCCGGCCTGGGGCTCGCGCTGCTGCCCTGCTACATGGGGGACCCCGACGCCGGGCTCCGCCGCGTCGAGGGCCCGGTCCCGGCGCCGCGGCCGGTCTGGTTGCTGCGCCGCGCCAGCTCGCGCGGCGACCCGGCCATCGGCGCGGTCGCCGCGGCGCTCACGCAGCTGTTCACGGACGCGAGGGCGCTCTTCGCCGGCGACGCCGGCTGAGGCGCGCCGGGAGGATCCCGCGCACCGGGCGGGGCGCCGGATTGTCACGCGCGCCGCCGGCTCGCTAGCGTGCCGATCCGGCGCAGGCGACGGCGCCCGTGCGAGGTGCGCCATGCCCGGTCCCGGCCCGTTCACGTTCGGTCAGCTGCTGCTCGCGCTGTCGCTCGCGGCGGCGCCCGCGGCGGCCCGCTCCGGCCCGCCGGTCCCCGCGCCGGAGCGGCTCGCCTTCCTGATGGGCGGCGAGCGCGTCGGGACGCTCACGGTGACGCGCGCCGGCCGCCGGGTGGACGTGGACTGGCAGGTGGACAACAACGGGCGCGGCCCCAAGGTGAAGGAGCGGGTCGAGCTGGGCGCGGACGGGCTGCCGGCGCGCTGGGAGATCCGCGGCAAGGGGTGGGTGGGCGCGCCGGTGGAGGAGGAGTTCTCGGTCCGGCGCGGCCGCGCGCGCTGGCGCACGCTCGACGACGCGGGCGAGGCGGAGGCCGCCGGCAAGGTGTACGTGCCGAACAACGGGAGCCCGTGGGGGCTCGGGCTGCTGGCGCGCGCGGCGCTCGCCGCGCCGGGCCACCGCGTCGCCGCGCTGCCCGGCGGGGAGGTCCGCGTCGAGCGCGTCCGGGAGGTGGCGCTCGAGGACGGTCCGCCGCTGGGCGTGTACGCGCTGTGGGGGCTCGACCTGTCGCCGACGTTCCTGCTCCTCCGCGCGGACGGCGCGCTCGCCGGCATGATCGCGCCCGGCATCGTGCTGGTGGAGGAGCGGCACGCGTCGCGGTTCGAGGCGCTGTCCCGGCTGGCCGGGGAGCTCGGCGCCGAGTCGCTGCGGCGCCTCACCGGCCGGCTCACGCACCGCTTCGCCGCGCCGGTGTGCCTCACGAACGTGCGCGTGCTCGATCCGGACACCGGCGCGCTCGGCCCGCTCACGAGCGTGGTGGTGTTCCGCGGCGCGGTCGCCTCGGTGCGCGAGGGGCCGCCGCCGGACGGGGCGGTGGTGGTGGACGGGGAGGGCGGCACGGTGCTCCCCGGGCTGCACGACCTGCACTCGCACGACTGGGACTGGGCCGGGCCCATGTACCTCGCCGCCGGGGTCACCTCCATCCTCGACCGCGGCAACGTCAACGACACCCTGCTCGACCTGACCGCGCGGATCGACGCGGGCGAGATGATGGGCCCGCGCGTCGAGCGCGCCGGGTTCCTCGAGGGGCGCAGCCCGTACTCGGCGCGGAACGGGTTCGTGGTGGACCGGCTGGAGGCGGGGCTGGAGAAGGTCCGCTGGTACGCCGACCACGGCTACGCCTCCATCAAGATCTACAACTCCATGCCGCCGGACTGGGTGAGGCCGCTCGCGGCGGAGGCCCACCGGCTGGGCCTGCGCGTCAGCGGCCACGTGCCCGCGTTCGGCACCTCGGAGCGCGCGGTCCGCGACGGCTACGACGAGATCAACCACGTCAACCAGCTCGTGCTCAGCTTCATCATCGACCCGGCGCGCGAGGACACCCGCACGCCGCTGCGCTTCACCGCGCTGGGCGAGCGGCTCGGCAAGCTGGACCTCGCGAGCGCCCCGGTGCAGCGCATGGTCGCGCTCATGAAGGAGCGCGGCACGGTGCTCGACCCCACGCTCGCGATCTTCCAGCAGATGCTGCTCGGCCGCCCGGGCAAGGTGAACGCGGCCGACGCGCCGTGGCTCGACCACATGCCGGTCCCGGTGCAGCGCGCCCGCCGGACCGCCGTCCTGGACGTGAAGCCGGGGCAGTACGCCGCGTACGAGGCCTCGTCCCGCAAGCTCGACGAGGTGGTGCTCATGCTCCACCGCGCCGGGATCCCGCTCGTGCCCGGCACCGACGACGGGATGGCGGGCGTCACGCTCCACAGCGAGCTGGAGGCCTGGGCGCGCGCGGGGATCCCGGCGGCGGACGCGCTGAGGGCAGCCACGATCGGCTCGGCCCGGTGGCTGCGCGAGGACCAGCGGTCGGGCCGCGTCGCGCCGGGCATGCGCGCCGACCTGATGCTCGTCCCGGGCGACCCCACCCGCGACCTCTCGGTGCTGCGCCGGGTGCGGCTGGTCATGAAGGACGGCGCCGTGTACCTGCCCGAGGAGATCCACCGGGCGCTCGGGGTGCGGCCGTTCGCGCCGGCCGTCACCCTCCACGAGCCGGCCCCGGCCCCGTCCGCCCCGCGCGCCAGCGGGGCGCCGTAGCGCACGCCGCGCGCGGCGCCGCGCGCGTAGAATCGCGCCATGCGAGAGCGCCCCGGCGCCCGGGAGCTGGAGGCGGCCGCCGCGGCCCGGTCCCCGCCGCCGGGCCGCCGGCGCGTCCCCGCGTCGGAGCCGCTCGCCATGCTGGTCCGCCGCGGGCTCGAGCCGCGGCCCTCCCGCCCCGACCTGCCGTTCGACCCCGACCTGCCGGCGCCCGCGCTCGACGCCATCGCCGAGCGGCTCGGGCATTACGCGTTCCGGCTGTTCCTGCGCGGCGCCATCCTCGCGCCCGCCGGCTTCCTGCCGTCGGAGGCCACCCGGTACGTGGACGCTGCCCGCGCCCGGGCCATGGCCGAGGACTGCGTCGCGCTCGGCCTCGCCGAGCGGCGCCCGCGGGGGCGCTACCGGCTCCTGCGGCGGGCGCGGTCGTTCGGCGGGACGCTGGAGTGGTGGGTGGCGCGCGAGCTGTCCTCGCGGCTGGGCCTCCAGGTGGCGACCGGCGTGCGCAGCGGCGCGCCGGGCGTGGGCGGGGACCTCGACGTCGTCGCCGCCGCGGAGGGCAAGCTCATGTACCTCGAGCTGAAGTCCGGGCCGCCCAAGCACCTGATGGACGCCGAGGCGGACGCGTTCGTGCGGCGCCTGCGCGCGCTCCGGCCCGACCTCGCCGTGTTCGCCATCGACACCGCGCTCCGCCTCGGCGACAAGGTCCTGCCGCTGCTCGGCCGCGCGCTGGCCCGGGCCGGCGGGGCGGCGCCCGAGCCGCGGCGGCTGGTGCGCGACACCTGGGCCCTCGGCCCGCACCTCTACGTCGCGAGCGCGAAGGAGGACCTCATCGAGAACCTCTCGCGCGCGCTGGCCGACGGGCTGCGCGCGCTCGCGCCGCCGCCGCCCTGAGCGGGCGGCGACGGACGGGCGATCGTGCGGACGGCCCGCCGGGCGTCGCCGGGGCGACGTGACCTGCTCAAGGTTTGAGCAGGCTGTTGGACTTCTGCGCGGCGCGGCGGAAACGGCCGTTGGTCACGTTCCGGGGCGAGCGCGTGCCTTCAGGGCCGGGTTAATCGAGCCGGGCCATGGTCAGAGTCCTCTCCGCCGGCCCGGAACTTGCCTTTCGCTCCGGCGACGTGGTCGCCCCTGCTCGCACCCACCCGCTGGTCGCCGCCGCGCCGCCCTGCCCGATGACGGCGGCGGCGCCGCGGGAGCGCGCCGACCGGTGGCCGCGCCGGGAGGACCTGTTCGCGATCGCCTACTACCTCGCGGCGGCGGCGGTGCTCGCGTGGGCGGGCTACGCGGCCTGGCGGATCGGCGTGGTGCTGGCGGGCGGCGCCGTGCAACAGGTGGGCGTGCGGAGCTGCCGGCGGGGCGACGCGAGCCGGTGCGTCAACGCGACCTTCGACCGGATCGCGCTGTACGTGGTGCTGGGGCAGGCGTCGTTCTTCGTGACGACCGCCCTGGCGGCGGCGGTGACGGGGGGCGAGCGGAGCCCGCTCATCCTCCCGTTCCTCGGGTCGTACTTCGTGGCGGTCTCGGTGGTGGGGGACCGCGTCGCCACCCGCGGGCTGCTCGCGGCGACGGCGTTCGGCGCTGCCGTGCTGGCGCTGCTGCCGGACGCGGTCGCCGGCCCGGAGCTGCCCGCGCTGCAGCGCGGCGTGCTCACGGTGGTGAGCGTGCTCGGCGTCGGGGCGCTGCTCGCGCCGGCGCACGCCGAGACGCGGCGCAAGCGCGATCAGGTGGCCAGGGCCCGGGCCGAGATGGTGTCGGACGCGCTCAGCCGGGCGCAGGGGCTGGAGCAGGTCGGCGCCAAGGTGGCCCACGAGCTGAAGAACCCGCTCACCGGGGTGAAGGCGCTCGTGCAGCTCGGCCTGCGCAGCCCGGCGGAGGCGGCCTCGCACGAGCGGCTCGAGGTGGTGGACCGCGAGGTCACGCGGATGCAGGAGATCATCCAGAACTACCTCTCGTTCAACCGGCCGCTCCAGTCGGTCAACCCGAGGCAGGTGGCGCTCGGGCCGCTCGTCTCCGACACCATGCTGGTCCTGTCCGCCCGCGCCGACGAGGCCCGAGTCCGGCTCTACGCGCGCGGCGACGCGTCGCTCGAGGCGGACCCGCGCCGCCTCAAGGAGGCGCTGCTGAACCTGGTCGCGAACGCCATCGAGGCGACGCCGGCGGGCGGCGAGGTGGTGGTGGAGGCGCGCGAGCTGTCCGGCGACGAGGTGGAGCTGGTGGTGCGGGACACCGGGCGCGGCATGCCGCCGGAGACGCTCCGGCGCATCGGCACCCCGTTCTTCACGACCCGCGACGACGGCACCGGGCTGGGCGTGGTGCTGGCGCGGGCCGTGATCGTGCAGCACGGTGGTACCCTGCGCTACGAGAGCGAGCCGGGGAGCGGGACGAAGGTGCTCGTCACGTTGCCGCGCGCCGCGAAGAGGAGCGGGGATGTCGCGCGTGCTGCTGGTGGATGACGAGCCGTCGGTCCGCGCCGCGCTCAAGGAGCTGGTGCAGGGCCGCGGCTGGGAGCCGGTGCTGGCGTGCTCGGCCACCGAGGCGCTCGAGCAGCTCGAGCGCGCCGACGTGCTGGTGACCGACTTCTCCATGCCGGAGATGGACGGGCTCGCCCTGCTCCAGGCGGTGCGCGAGCGCGACGAGTGGCTCCCGGTCATCCTGCTCACCGCGCACGGCTCGGAGCGCCTGGCGGTGCGGGCCATGAAGGCGGGCGCGTACGAGTACGTGCCGAAGCCGTTCGACGTGGACGAGCTCGCGCTCGCCATCGGCCGGGCGCTGGAGGCGCGGCTGCTGCGGCAGCGCAACCGCCAGCTCACGGTCGAGCACGCCATCGGCCGGCGGCTGGTGTTCGAGTCCGCCAACATGCGCCAGGTGCTGGCCGCCACCGCGCGGGTGGCGGCGCGCGAGATCACGGTGCTGGTGCGGGGCGAGACCGGCACCGGCAAGGAGCTCATCGGCACGCTGCTCCACGCGCTCAGCAAGCGCGCGGGCGGGCCGCTCGTCCGGTTCAACTGCAGCGCCATCCCGGCGGAGCTGGCCGAGGCGGAGCTGTTCGGCCACGTACGCGGGGCGTTCACCGGCGCCGTCCAGGCGCGCCCCGGGTTCTTCGCGCAGGCCGACGGCGGGACGCTGGTGCTCGACGAGGTGGGCGAGCTGCCGCTCGGGATCCAGGCGAAGCTGCTCCGGGCGCTGCAGGAGGGCGAGATCCAGCCGGTCGGCTCGGGCCGGGTGGAGCGGGTGGACGTGCGCATCGTGGCGTGCACGCACCGCGACCTGCGCGCCGACGTGCAGGAGGGGCGGTTCCGCGAGGACCTGTACTACCGGCTGGCGGTGGTGGAGCTGACCGTCCCGCCGCTGCGCGACCGCCGCGAGGACATCCCGGCGCTGGCCCACGAGTTCGCGCTCCGCTACGCCGAGCGCTTCGGGTCGGAGGACGTGCGGCTCGCGCCGGCCCTGATCGACCGGCTGGTGAAGGCCGACTGGCCCGGCAACGTGCGCCAGCTCGAGAACGTGGTGGCGCGGCTGGTGGCCCTGAGCGGCGGGGGCGAGATCGGCCCGGACGCGTTCGAGGCCACCGGCGCCCCGGCCGGCGGGGCGGCCCGGCCGGCGGCCGCGCCGCGCGACGGCGAGGAGACGCGCACGCTCCGCGCGCAGCTCGACGAGCTGGAGCGCGCCGTGATCGCGCGCACCATGGCCGCCGTCCGCGGGAACCAGTCCGAGGCGGCGCGGCGGCTCGGGATCAGCCGGAACACGCTCACCGAGCGGCTGCGGCGCTACGAGCTCGTCACCGACGCCGGCGACGGCGCGGCGGCGACCGCCGGCGCGGCCCGCTGAGCGCCGGCCCCCGGCCGCCGTACCCGATCGCGGTGCTCAGCGCTTGAGCGATCCCGTCGGACCTCGGTACGGCGGCGCGGTGGCGCGGGCCAGCCGCACGCCTGGATCCCGCGGAGTCCCTCGGTTTCGCGGGCCGTGTCGGCGCTGGCGCGCCCGGTGCAAGGTCGCCGGCGAACCATGCCGAGCATCCACCTTCGAATCCTCAAGTACGGCCTCGCGGCGGCGGTCCTCGCGCTCGCCGGCCGGGCGAGCGCGCTGCAGCCGCTCGAGTCCTTCCTGCGCGGTGCGCGCGACGCCAGCCCCGACAACGCCGAGGCGCGCGCGGCGCGCGCGCAGGCGTCGGCGGGCACGCAGGCGGCCCTGGGCCGGGCGCTGCCCGGCGTGTCGCTGCTCGGGACGTACACCCGCAACCAGTACGAGACCCGCATCCCCAGCGCGACCGGGCCGGTGGTCGTCACGCCGCGCGACCAGCTCGACGGGTACGCGAC
Source organism: Anaeromyxobacter sp. PSR-1 (assembly GCF_000964525.1). GTDB lineage: Bacteria > Myxococcota > Myxococcia > Myxococcales > Anaeromyxobacteraceae > Anaeromyxobacter. Next base: position 343 of record NZ_BAZG01000189.1, on the reverse strand, counting down.
CGTCCACGTGCCGCTGGTGGACCTCGCCACCTTCGCGCGCATCGGCGCGGCGAAGGCCGCCTCCGGAGCGGCCGCCGAGCAGCAGGACGCCACCGAGCTGCGCGTCCAGTCGCTCGTGTCGCGCGAGTACCACCAGCTCGTGGCCAGCCGGGCGCTGGTCGAGGCGTCGCGGCGCGCGCTGGACGTCTCCCGGGCCGGCCTGCGGATCGCCGAGGCGCGCCACGGGGCGGGCTCCACCGCGCTGCTCGACGTGGACCGCGCCCGCGCCGAGGTGGAGCGCAACGTCCAGCAGCTCGCCACGGCGGAGCTGCAGGTCTCGCTCGCCGCGCGCGCGCTCCGGTCG
>NZ_BAZG01000190.1 GCF_000964525.1 Anaeromyxobacter sp. PSR-1 | reverse complement strand
CCGCGGCTCGTCGAGCGTGTAGAGCCAGAGCCGGTCCGCCCAGCCGCGCGCCTCGAAGTGCGCCCGCCAGGCGCGGAGCGTGGCGGCGAGGTCCGCCTCCGGGCCGTCCCAGACGCGCCCGGCGATGCGCACCTCGGCGAACGCGCCGCGCACGCCGGGCACCAGCGTCCCGTCCAGCACCGGCCCGACCTCCGCGTCGTAGCGCGTCCAGTCGAGCGCGCAGCGCCCCGCCGTGCAGGCGCCGTCGGGCGGGTCCGCCGAGAGCGTGAAGGGCGTCACCCGGTGGCGCAGCGCGGCCGCGGCGAGCGCGCGCGCCACCTCGGGATCGTCCGGCACGCCCAGCGCGCGGGTGCCGAGCCGGGTGGAGAGGCCGAACGGCGCGGCGAAGGTGCCGGTGCGCGGGATCGCGAACGGCCACACCCGCAGCCGCACCGGGACCGCGGCGGCGCGCCGGCCGCCCGCCGAGAGCCGCACCACGCCCGCGTACGTGCCCGGCGCGGCGTCCTGCGGGACGCACACCTCCACCCAGATCGCCTGGAGCCGGCCCGCCGCGACCTCCAGCGGGAACGCGCGGCGCGCCTCGCGGAACCAGGCGTCGCGCACCGGGACGAGCGGGTCCGGCCACTCCCCGGCGGCGCCGTCCGGTCCGCTCGGGCGCGCCAGGCGCACCGTGGCCACGCGGTAGAGCGCGACCGGGATCCGGCGCCCGCGGCGGCGCTCGTCGGGGCGGAGCGGCGCGGCCTCGGCGCCGAGCGCGAGCGGGGCGCCGCGGGGTCGCACCGCCACCTGCGCCGACTCGCACTCGCCGCGCGCCGCCACCAGGTCCACCGCGCGCGCGGCGGGGAGCGGATCCGAGGGCCGGAGCTTGTCGAGGCCGCTCGCCACCGCCCACTCGAGCGCCGGCTCCGCCGGGGCCCGGAGGACCGGGCCGGGGCGGGCGAGGGCGAGCAGGGCGAGCAGGAGCGCGGGGGCGGTCACGCCGCGAAGGTGGGCGCCCGGCCTCGCGGGCACAAGCGAGCGCGCGGGCTCACCCCGCGCGTGCGCCGCCCGGGCGGGCGGTCCTCAGCGGGCCGCCGCCACCTCGCCGCCGGGCCGGTAGCTCTTCAGCGTCGCGACGATGCTGCCCACCGCGAAGTCGGCGGAGGCGCGGACCAGGATGTGGCGCGGGTCGTCGGAGAGCCACATGTACGAGTCGCGGCTGGTCGAGAACTTCCCCTCCAGCGCGGTGCGGACCTTCACCTTCAGCGTGGGGAACGTCCCGGCCGGCGTCTCGATGCGCTCCTGGCCGACCACCTCGGCCACGAGGGTGAACTGCTTCGACCCGGAGACCACCGGCAGCTCGTACCGGTGCCCCATGGTGAGCGGCTGCAGGCGGATCCACATGAACGCGCTGGTCAGGTCGTGCGCGTCGGCCGCGATGGGGAAGGTCTTCTCCTTGCGCTTCCCCTTCCGCTGCACGACCACCGTCGCCTGCCCGTTCGCCCGGTCGAAGCGCGCCGAGTCCACGTGGTAGTCGCCGACCTCGTACGCCTTCAGGTCGGAGCCGCGGCTCATCCGCGCCGTGGCGTCCCAGTACGAGACCAGGTGCTCGCGGATGTCGATGAACCCCGCCACGCCCTCGGTCTTGGCCTGGAAGATCACCGGCCAGACGTCGCCCTCGGGCTGGCCGACCACGATGCGCCCCTCACCCGTGGGGAGGTTCAGGTACCGCACGCTGAAGACCGTCTCCTCGCCCGGCGCGAAGGCGTCGGCGCGCGAGGCGGGGACCGCGGCGAGGAGGGCGGCGAGGGCGAGGGTCCAGGTCTTGGTCATTGCGGCGGATCTCCAGTCGCTTCTTCCGAGCCACGCCGCGCGCGAAGCGGTGCGCGGTCACCCGGAGACAGAGCAAGGCCGGTGCCACGTCCGCGCCAGCCGGACATTCTTCGGGATTCGAAGGCCGCTGCGCAACGACTGATGCGGGAGCGCGACAGGCGTGTCGCGCGTCCGACACGGTCGCCCGGCCTTCGGGGGTGGTCCCTCCGACCAGAATGGACGGGAGGGTCCCCCGCATTCCCACCCCCTCGCGCGAGGGACGCGGCCGGGCGCCCGCTCGCTCGCGCCTCACCCCGAACTGGTCTAGGCTCGCGCCGAGCCGCGGCCGGGCGCGCGGCGGAGGGAGCAGCGCGGTGCCGATCGATCGCGGGTACGAGGACGACGACGTCGAGTCGGACGAGGGGAGGGGACGGCGGTTCCAGGACTTCGACTGCCCGGACTGCGCCGCCAACAACCCGTACGACGACGGCTTCGGCGACGGCGACGAGGTCCGCTGCTTCTACTGCGGGCAGGACTTCTCGGTGGTGGTGACCGAGGCCGGTCGCCTGCGGCTCAAGCCGCTGTAGCCGGGCCGGCGCCGCCGCGCGCGCCGTGCGGCGGCCGCGCGCCGAAGATGGCGGTGCCCACGCGGACCAGGGTCGCGCCCTCCTCGACGGCGATCCGCCAGTCGGCGCTCATCCCCATCGACAGCTCGCGCAGGCCGAGCCGGTCGCGCAGCGCGCGGAGCGCGCGGAAGTGCGGGCGCGGGTCGTCGGCGGGCGGCGGGATGCACATGAGCCCCGCCAGCTCGATCGACGGCAGCGCGCGGACCGCGGCCGCCAGCGCCTCGACGCGGTCCGGCGGGCAGCCCTCCTTCGACGCCTCGCCGCCGACGTTCACCTCGAGCAGCACGCGCGCGGTGGCGCCCTTCTGCCCGAAGCGGCGCGACAGCTCGGCCGCCAGCTCCTCCCGGTCCACCGCGTGGACGAGCGCCACCCGGCCGGCGAGGTACTTCGCCTTGTTCGTCTGCAGGCCGCCGATGAAGTGCCAGCGCAGGCCGGGGAGGTCGGCGAGCGCGTCGGCCTTGGCGCGCCACTCCTGCGCGTAGTTCTCGCCGAAGTCGCGCTGGCCGGCGGCGTACGCCTCGCGGATCGCCTCGGGCGGCTGCGTCTTCGAGACCGCGACCAGCGTCACGCCGGCCGGCAGCTCGGCGCGGATCGCGGCGAGCCGTTCGGCGATGCTCACGGCCGCTCCCACGGCAGCGGGAAGCCGGCGCGGCGGAGCAGCGCGGCGGTCTCGGCGAGCGGCAGGCCCACCACGTTCGACACGCTGCCGCGGACCTCCTGCACGAACGCGCCGCCGGAGCCCTGGATGGCGTAGGCGCCCGCCTTGTCGAGCGGCTCGCCGGTGCCGACGTACCAGTCGATCTCGGCGTCGCCGAGCCGCGCGAAGGCGACCTCGGTCGCGACCACGGCGTCGAGCTCGACGCCCAGCGCGCTCGCGTTGCGCCGGACGCACACGCCGGTGAGGACCTCGTGGCGCGTGCCGGAGAGCGCGCGGAGCATCCGCCGGGCGTCCTCGGCGTCGCGCGGCTTCCCGAGCACCTCGCCGCCGAGCACCACCGCGGTGTCCGCCGCGAGCACCACGTCGCCGGGCACCGCGCGCGCCTTCTCGCGCGCCACGCGGAGCACGTAGTCCCGGGGCGCCTCGCCGGGCAGCACGCGCTCGTCGGTGTCCGCCGGGCGGACCTCCAGCTCGAGGCCGAGCTGCCCGAGCAGCTCGCGCCGGCGGGGGCTCTGCGACGCGAGGACGAGCCGGGGCGCCAAGCGCGGCCCTCCGCCGCTAGGGCTGCGGCGCGGCGGGCTGGGTCGCGCCGAGCAGCGCCACGTTCTCCTCGATCCTCGCCTTCCCGCGCAGCTCCTCCAGCCAGGCGCGGCGCACCTGCTCCGCCTTCATGCCCTGGAGGCGGGCCTCGATGCCGGCGCGCTCCGCCTCGAACTTCGCCGGATCCGGCGACTCGCGCAGCTCGACGGCGGCGATCACCGGGCCGCTCGGCGTGTCGAAGACCTTCGGGAGCACCTCGCCCGCCTTCGCGGCGAGCGCGGCCTGCGCCAGCTCGGGGGCCGCGCCGATGCGCGGCACCACCGGCGAGCCGGCGCCGAACGGCCCGGTCTCCTCGGCGGCAAGCACGGTGCCGCCCAGCGTGACCTGCTTGCCCTTGCCGGCGGGCGGGAACTGCTCGCCGAGCGCCTTGCCCTTGCGCGCCGCGTCCAGCGCGGCCTGCGCCTTCTCGCGGGCCAGCGCCTGCGCGCGGTCGCGGGCCAGCAGCTCGCGGGCGATGTCGAGGCGGGCCGCCTCGAGCGTCACCTGGCGCGCCGGGACGACCTCCTCCGCGCGGATGAGGTGCCAGCCGGCGGGGGTGCGCACCGGCTCGGAGACCTCGCCCGCCTTCAGCGCGAGCGCGGCCTTGGCGAACGCGGCGTCGGCGAGCCCCTCGGAGACGAAGCCCAGGTCGCCGCCCCGGTCCTTGGTGTTCGGGTCGTCGGAGAGCGCCGCGGCCACCTTGCCGAAGTCCTCGCCCTTCTTCACCCGCGCCGCCGCCTCGTCGATCTTCTTCCGCGCGGCCGCCTCCTCGTCGGCGGAGGCGCCCGGCGCGACGCGCGCGAGCACGTGGCGGACGTGGACCCTGGCCTTCTGGTCGTAGCGGTCGGCGTTCTCCTTGTAGAACGCCTCGACGCGCGCGCCCTCCTTGTCCGCGAAGGCCTTCGCGTCCGCGTCGGACACCTTCACCTCGGCCTGCGCCGCGGAGACGGGGAACCGCACGAACTGCAGCGCGGCGCGGTCGGCCGAGGCGGCCCACTGCGCGCGCACCTCGGTGGCGGGCACCTTCACCGTCTCGACGAGCGCGCCCAGGATCTTCTGGTAGAGCAGGTCGTCGCGGACCGCCGCCTCGAAGTTGCCCGGCGAGCCGTAGTTCGCGCGGACCGCCTCGAGGTAGGTCTCGTAGCGGAACTGGCCGTTCTCCTGGAACGCCGGCATCTGGTGGACCGCCTCGGACACCTCGCGGTCGGTGACCACGACGCCGCGGCGCCGCGCCTCCTGCAGCGCCAGCTCGCGGTCCACCAGCACGCCCAGCGCCTGCCGGCCGAGGCCGAGCTGCGCGGCGAGCTCGCGGGTGAAGCCCTCACCCGCCTGTTGCTGGTAGAAGCGGAGCAGGTTCTCGTACTGCCGCTCGAAGTCGGCGGCCGAGATGCTCTTGCCGTTGACCCGGGCGGCGTAGGCCGGGGCGCCGCCGCAGCCGGCGCCCCCCTTGGACAGCGAACCGGGACCGAAGTTGATGGCGAACACCACCACGATCCCGAGGACGATGAGCCAGGAGAGGATGCCCTTCTTGTTGGCCCGGACGATATCGAGCATGAAGCGATGCTCCGAGTTGTTGTAAGACGAACGCCCTGGAAAGGGGTGGGCGCCGCGAAGTTGAACACCCTAGTCAACAAGGGCTAAAATGCAAGGGTTTTTGGCCCTGCTGGAGTCTCCGGAGTCCCCGTGTTCGCCTTGCTCAAGCGGTACCGCGAGCTGATCCTGGTCGCGGTCCTGCTCCTCGTGCCCCTCGGGGTCTTCTTCGCCCACGCAAAGCAGCCCAGCGAGCGCACCCGCCTGGATCGGGTGGTGCTCTGGATCACCTACCCGGTGCAGCGGGTGGTGGCGTGGGGCGTCACCGGCGTGCTCGACGGGTGGCGGGGATACGTCGCCTTGCGTCACGCGCAGGAGCGCGCGGCCGACCTGTCACGGCAGGTGAACTTGCTCCAGATGGAGAAGCAGCAGCTGGTCAGCGAGCGCGCCGAGGCGGAGCGGATCCGCAAGCTGCTCGCGTTCGCGCAGGCCACCCCCGAGCGCACCTACGTGGGCGGGCGGGTGATCGGCGTGCGCCTCGGCACGGCCGGCCTGCAGATCGTCACGCTCGACCGCGGCGCCGCCGACGGCGTGGACCGCGCCATGCCCGCGGTGGTGGCGGAGGGCGTGGTCGGGCGGGTGCACTCGGTCACCGACCACACCGCCGACGTGCTGCTGCTCACCGATCGCAACAGCTCCATCGCGGTGCGCGTGGACCGCACCCGCGCGCGCGCCAACGTGCGCGGCACCGGCAAGCCCGACGGCTGCAAGCTCGACTACGCGCTCCGCACCGAGGACATGATCGAGGGCGACCAGGTCGTCACCTCCGGCACCGACGGCGTGTTCCCGCCCGGCCTGCCGGTCGGCCGCGTCACGCACCTGCAGCGCAGCGCGAACGGCCTGTTCCAGGAGGCGCAGGTGATCCCCGCGGTGGACGTCACGCGCGTGGAGGAGCTGCTGGTGATCACCTCGGCGGAGCGCGCCGTCGAGGCGCAGCCCTCCGCGTACGCGCCGGGAAGCCAGCGGTGAAGCCGCTCGCGCACGTCGTGTTCGCCCTGCTGCTGGCCGGGCTCCAGGCGGCGGTGCTCCGCTGGGTGGGCGGCGGCGCGTTCTCGGTCTCGCTGCTCGCCGCCTGCATCGTCTACCTCGGCCTGCAGGGCGGGAACGTGGACGGCTCGGTGGCCTCGGCCGGGGTCGGCTACGTGCTCGACCTCATGACCGGCTCGCCCAAGGGGCTCATGACCTTCCTGGCGGTGGCGGTGTTCGTGCTCGCCCGCGGCGCCGGCGCCGCGGTGGACGTGCGCGGGCGGGCCGGCTTCGCCGCGCTCTCCGGGCTGGGCGCGCTGACGCTCTCGCTCGGCGCCCTGCTGCTCACCCGGCTGACCTCGGCCCCGGAGGTGCAGCCCGGCGCCGCGCTCCTGCCGCGCATGCTCCTCGAGGCGCTCCTCACCGCCGCGGCGGCCCCGCTGGTGGCGGCGGGCATGCGCCGCATCGACGGCCTGTTCCACCGCGAGGAGCCGGGGCTCCTGCGCTGACATGTCGCTCATCCCGCCCAGCGCGCCCGGTGCGGCGCAGAAGGAGTTCCGGCCGCGCCTGGCGTGGGCCACGGGTCTCGTGGTGCTCGTGTTCCTGACGCTGCTCGGGCGCCTGTACCAGCTCCAGATCCTCCGCGGCGACGAGTACAAGGAGCGCGCCGACGAGAACTTCGTGAAGGAGCTGCGCATCCCCGCCGACCGCGGGCTGATGCTCGACCGCAACCGGCGCGTGCTGGTGGACTCGCGGCCCTCGTACGACGTGACGCTCACGCCGTACTTCTGCGGCAAGCAGTGCGACGAGATCCTGGCGCGGGTGGCGGCGCTGCTCCAGATGTCGCCCGAGGAGGTGGCCCGGGCGCAGGGGCAGCTCCGCTCGGCGCGCAAGCTCGAGCGCTTCCGCCCGTTCACCGTGAAGGTGGACATCACGCGCGAGGAGCTGGACCGGTACCTGGCGCGCCAGATGGACCTGCCCGGCGTGGACGTCCAGCCCATCCCGCACCGCAACTACCGCTTCGGCGGCCTGGGCGGCCACCTCATCGGCTACATGAACGAGGTCGGGGGCGAGGAGCTGAAGCGGCTCAACGAGGAGCTGCAGCGCACCGCCTCGCCGCAGGGCCCGTACTACATGGGCGACTACGTCGGCCGCCGCGGGCTGGAGCGCCGCTTCGAGCGCGACCTGCGCGGCGTGGACGGCAAGGAGCGCGTGCCGGTGGACGCGAAGGGGCGCCGCAAGGAGGACGCGGACGACCTCATCCCGCCCGACCAGCGCGTGGTGCCGAGCGTGCCCGGGCGCAACCTGGTGCTGTCCATCGACTGGCGCCTGCAGGAGTTCGCCGAGAAGACCTTCCCCGCCACCGCCGGCGTGGTGCTGGCGATGGACGCGAAGACCGGCTTCCTGCTGGCGCTGGTGGACCGCCCGGCGCCGGACCCGAACAAGATGTCCGGGCGCATCACCTCGGCGGAGCTGGCCGCGATCCACTCCGACCCGCTGCAGCCCGAGCTGTTCCGCGCCATCCAGCAGCACTACCACCCCGGCTCCACCTTCAAGGCGCTCACAAGCATCGCGGCGCTGGAGGAGGGGGTCTACAAGCCGAACACCTCGGTGTACTGCCCCGGCCACTTCACCATGGGCCGGGCGCGCTGGCGCTGCGACAAGGACAGCGGCCACGGCTACGTGGACTTCGAGCACGCGCTGGGCGCGAGCTGCGACGTGTTCTTCTACCAGGCGGGCGCGCAGCTCGGCGCCGACGCCATCGCGAAGTGGGGCCACCTCTCCGGCCTGGGCGTGCCCACCGGCTTCGACATCGCCGGCGAGGTGCCGGGCGTGGTGCCCGACGCGGCCTGGCACGACAAGCACCAGGCCGGCGGCTACCAGCGCGGCATGGCGGTGAACCTCTCCATCGGGCAGGGCGACGTGAACGTCACGCCCATGCAGCAGCTCGTGTTCTACGGCGCGCTCGCCACCGGGAAGCTCTGGAAGCCGCAGGTGGTGCTGCGGGTCGAGGACCCGGACGGCAAGGTGGTGCAGGCGTTCGCGCCGGAGACGCGCGGCACGCTGCCCATCAAGCCGTCCACGCGCGACACGGTGCTGAAGGGGCTGCTCGCGGCCGTGAACCAGCCGTTCGGCACCGCCTACTCGCAGCGCTCCCCCGACTACGTCATGGCGGGCAAGACCGGCACGGCGCAGGTGGTGAAGCTGGGCGCGCGGCGGCTCAAGGCCTCGCAGGTGTCGTACTTCGAGCGCGACCACGCGTGGTTCGCGGCGTTCGCGCCGGCGGAGGATCCGGAGATCGTGGTGGTGGTCCTGAACGAGCACTCGGGCTTCGGCTCGTCCAACGCGGCGCCGACCGCGTCGGCGCTGGTGAAGCGGTACATGGA
>NZ_BAZG01000191.1 GCF_000964525.1 Anaeromyxobacter sp. PSR-1 | reverse complement strand
CGCAACCCGCTCGGCGCCGTCCACATGTCCGCCGCGCTCCTGCAGAAGCGCGGCGGACTGGAGGGCTGGCAGGCGCGCGCGATCGAGCGGATGCGCAGCTCGGCCGGGCGCATGGCGCGGATCATCGCCGACCTGCTCTCGTACACCCGCACCCGGCTCGGCAACGGCATGCCCATCGACCGCCGCCCGGCGCGGCTCGACGAGATCGCGCGCCGTCCCGTGGACGAGCTCGGCGCGGTGAACCCGGGGCGCGAGATCACCGTCGAGGTCCGGGGCGACGTGTCGGGCACCTGGGATCCCGATCGCCTGGAGCAGGTGATCTCCAACCTGGTCTCGAACGCGGTGGACCACGGCGACCCCGCCTCGCCGGTGCGGGTGGAGCTCTCGGGCGAGCCGGACGCGTGCGTGCTCCGGGTGCGCAACACCGGGCCGCCGGTGCCGCCGGAGGTGCTCGAGCACCTGTTCGAGCCGTTCTCGCGCCCGCCGGACGAGAAGAGCCGCAAGGGCTCGGGCCTGGGGCTCGGGCTCTACATCTCGCGGGAGATCGTGCGCGGCCACGGCGGCGAGATCTCGATCACCTCGGACGGCGAGACCGTGATCACGGCGCGGCTTCCTCGAGCGCCGACCCCGGCTCCCTGACGCCGCGCCACAGCTCGGCGAGGTCGGGCGGGAGCCGGTCGGCGACGTCGCGCGCGGCCGGGCCCATCACCTCGTGCAGCGCCGCGAGCACGGCGAGCACGTAGGCGGCCGCCTGCCGCGGCGGGTGCTGCAGCAGCCGCGCGACCGCGGCCAGGTAGTCGGCGCCGGTCGCCGCCTCGGGCACCGGCGCGTTCAGGTTCCACTCCGCCTCCCGGAGCTCGCGCGCGAAGCGGTGCGGCAGGTGGGCGAGGATCCCCGCGAGCGCCGGACCGTCGAGCGCGCCGCGGAGCGGGGCGAGCACCGCCAGCAGCACCTTGCGCGTCCGGGCCTCGGAGCCGAGCCGCGCCTCCAGCCGCTCCAGCAGATCGCCCGCGCCGCGCGCCGGGAGCTCCACCCAGTCCGCGCGCCCGTCGAGCTCGTCCGGGCCGATCGCGCCGGGCGTGCGCGCGCCCACCCCGCCGGCCACCTCGTACGTGTGCGAGATCATCCCGGTAGCTTGCGGCCGGCGTCGCGCGCGGGCACCGCCTGCGCGGGGCGCGGGCCGGGGGAGCCCGGAGCTCCGCTCCGCGGGGCGGGGCGCAGCCCCGTCAGAGACCGGGCCGGTGCTCCGGCGGGAGCGCGGCGGCGATCGCGTCGCGGACCGCGTCGCGGAGCGCGGCCGGGTCCTCGAACGACGACGGGTGGATCGGGTCGAGCACGCGCACCTCGGCGCGCATGCGCTGGCGGAGCACCACCCCGTGCTTCGGCAGCGCCTCGGAGGTGCCGCTGACGGCGATGGGGATGACCGGGACGTTCGCGTCCACCGCCAGCCGGAACGCGCCGTCCTTGAACGCCTGCAGCCGCCCGTCCGGCGAGCGCGTGCCCTCGGGGAAGATCATCACCGGCGCGCCGCGCGCGAGGTGGGCGCGGCAGTGGGCCATCATCTTCCGCACCGACTCGCGGTCGCCGCGCCACACCGGCACGCAGTCGTTCAGCCACATGTTCCAGCCCACGAACGGCACCCGGAACAGCTCCGCCTTCGACACCCACTTGAACGGCCGGAACACGCCGTACAGCACCAGGATGTCGAGCATGGAGAGGTGGTTCGCGACCAGCACCGCGGCGCCGTCCCAGGGCAGCTTCTCGCGGCCGACCACGCGCGAGCGCCACAGCGGGTTCACCACCACGTAGAACGACGCCCACGCGCACGACCAGAGCTGGAGCGCCACCCGGCGCCGGTCGAACGGCGCGGTGAGCGCGAACACGACGAGCGCCACCGCGAACAGGAACGGCAGCGTGAGGACGAAGAAGATCCAGTAGACGAACGAGAAGACCGCCAGCATCGCGGGCGCATCCTCGCCCCGGACCGGCCATCCCGCAAGGGTGTGCAAGGCGCGTACGCGCGGGGCGCCGCCCCCGGAGCGCGGCAATGCCGCGCCCGCGGGGACCTCGTGCGAGCCCGCGAAGGCGGGCGCGCGAGGTCACGGGCCCCGCGCAGCAGGGTGGGGCCCCGCGGCCCCTTCGACAGGCTCAGGGTCCGTGGGGCGGGGCGCAGCCCCGTGAGAAGAAACCTTACGGCGCGACGTTCGCGGCCGGCGCGCGAGCCACCGCCTCGAGCACGCGGTACAGCCCGAACTTCGGCAGGTGCAGGTAGCCCGCCCAGGCGGCCGCCGCGAGCAGCCCGTCGGCGAGCCAGTCGGACAGCCACTCCGCCGCGAAGCGCGCGTCGCGCTGCTTCAGCCCGGCGCCGCTCTCGCGCGCCCAGCGGCGGTTGTAGCGCTCGTGCACGCCCACGGGCGGCGCGAGCACGAGCGGCAGGCCCAGCGCGCCGTAGAACGTGAGCTCGGAGGGCTTGGTCCAGAGCACGTCGGTGCGCGCGAGCAGCGCGTTGAACCGGGCGTAGTACTCGCCGAACGAGGGCGCGCGCAGGATCTCCACCGCGCCGCCGAGGAGCGGCTCCAGCCCCGCGCGCCGCAGCGCCTCCCGGAAGCGCGCCTCCACCTCCGGCCTCGTGCCGGCCACGAGCGCGAGGCGCATCGCGCCCGACTCGAGCGCGGGCCGGAGGCCGGGCAGGAACGCGTCCGCCATCGCCGCCTGCGCGCCCGCGCCGCCCACCGCGAAGGTGAGCTGCGCCGGCTTCCCCTCCTCCTCGCGCGGCAGCGCGCCCAGGAACACCGCCAGCTCCTCGGGCACGGAGCGGCGGAACTCGCCGGTGGGATCGAGGCGCACCAGGCGCGCGGCCAGGTTGCGCTTCAGCACCGGCAGCGACGGCCCGCCCAGGAGCGCGTCCGGGAGCGGGAAGCCGGTGAAGGTGATCCGCTGCGCGGGCACGCCGTAGGCGAGCAGCCGGCGCGCGGCGCGCCGGGTGGGGACGAGGTACTGGATGCGGGTGCGGGCGGGCTCGAGCGGCGCCCAGATCCGGTTCAGGTCGGTGTCGGTCGCGACGCAGTACACCCGCTCGATCCCGGCCCGGTCGGCCACGATGGCGGGCGAGTAGAACGTGGTGAGGAGCGGCGCGCCCTCGGCGCGGAGCCGCGCCACCAGCCCGGCGCCCAGGTCGTTCCGCGCCAGCCGCTCCAGCGCGCGCACGCCGCGGGTGGGCGCGGAGAGATCGCGGCGGGGGTGGAGCCGCGGGATGTCGGTGATCGAGTCGAGCGCCCAGGCGAGCGGCCGGCCGGCCACCGGCACCTGCGAGAGCCGCGAGATGGCCTCGTAGCCCCGGCGCACCCGCTGCCAGAGCCGCTCCTCCTCCGGCCCGGCCACCGGGGCGCGATCGACCTTCAGCACCTCGGTGCCGAGCGCGTCGGCGAGCGCGCTCGCGGCGCGGAGGTGCCCGTAGCCCATGTCCACGGCGACGACGAGGGGGGCGGGGCTGGGCGCGGGGGTGGTCGTCATGGCGCGGCGCGCCGAGCCTACCCCACTTCGCCGCGGTGCGTGATCGGGTGGCACCGCGCGCGGGGCGCGACCCCCGGGTGCGCGCCGGGGGACCGATTCACCAATCGGCGAGACCGTGCGTCCGAGCCGCGCCGCGCCGGCGCGCCGCGTCGAGGAAACGGTGACATGGGCGTGACACGGCGAGGGTAGCTTCCGCCTCCTCGCGCCCCCCTCCCCATCGGGCGCGATGGAGCCGACATGACCGCCGACGCGACCCCCGTTCACGCCGAGGAAACCGCCGCGCCGTTCCCGCGCCTCGATCGCGCGGCGATCGAGGCGCTGGTGCGCGCCGGCAAGCGCCTGCTGGTGCAGGGCGGGATGGGCATCCACGCCTCGGACGGCCTCGCCGGCAAGGTGGCGCGCCACCGCGGCGACCGGCTGGTCGGCGTCGGGACCATCTCGGCGGTGCTGAAGACCCCCGAGCAGCTCCGCGGCGAGATCCGCCGCGCGCGGGCCGAGGCGCCGGGCGGCTTCGTCGGCGTGAACCTCATGGCCGCCATCAACAAGGACGACTTCGAGGCGCTGGCGCGGGTGTCGATCGAGGAGAAGGTGTCCTTCCTCGTGCAGGGCGCCGGCATCTCGCGCGAGATCGTGCGCTGGTGCCGCGAGGGCGGCGTGCCGTTCTGCGGCATCGTCTCCTCCGGGCGGCTCGCCGCCATGTACGAGAAGTGGGGCGCGGACTTCGTGGTGGCGGAGGGCGCCGAGGCGGGCGGCCACATCGGCGACATCGGCCACCCGCTGCCCACGCTGGTGGACGAGGTGATCGCGGCGACCTCGCTGCCGGTGATCGCGGCGGGCGGCGTGGACGCCTCCGACCTCTCGCGCTTCCTCGCGGCCGGCGCGGCGGGCGTGCAGATGGCGACCCGCTTCCTCGCCTGCTCGGACGGCGACGTCCACCCCGCCTTCAAGCAGATGCACCTCGCCAAGGGCGAGGACGACGTGGTGATCATCACGAGCTGCGTGAAGGGCATGAAGGCGCGCGCGGTGCGCAACGCGTTCACCGAGCGGCTCGCGCGCGGGGAGGCGGTGCCGCCGCGCTCCAAGCTCTGGTACTTCGGCAAGGACGGCTACCGCGGGCGGCGGAGCTCCTGCATCCAGTGCCTGGGCGAGGGGCTCTGCAAGGCCCGCGCGTCCGGGTTCAAGGAGAGCTTCTGCATCACCGACGCGCTGCTCGAGGCGGCGGTGCACGGCGACACCGAGGCCGGGCTCTTCTACACGGGGCAGAGCATCACCCGGATCGGGGAACGCGACGCGGGGCAATTGCCCACGGCTGCGGAGATCCTCGCCGATCTGGAGCTGCGCCTCGCCGCCGAGGCGCGGCCTTCCGACGCACCGGCGCAGGCCCGGCCGGACGCGGTGGGCGCGGCCGCCTGAGCGGACGCCCGACGTTCACTGTCAGGAACCCCCGGTCGGGACGACATCTCGACGGACGAATAAAATTCGGATACACAAAATTTCGTCCACCGTCTGCTCGGTTGGATCGAACGTCATCCCCGGCGGATCGAATCGAAGAAAAGAGAAGTGCATGGCGACCGGTACCGTGAAGTGGTTCAACGACGCGAAGGGCTTCGGCTTCATCACCCAGGACGACGGTGGTGAGGACGTCTTCTGCCACTACAGCGCGATCTCGGGCGACGGCTTCAAGAGCCTCGCCGAGGGGCAGAAGGTGGAGTTCGACGTGGTGAAGGGGCCGAAGGGCCTCCAGGCCGCGAACGTCCGCAAGGTGTAGTCGGACGCGCCCTCGCGCTGCGCACGGGCCCGGTCTCCTCGGCAGAGGGGCCGGGCCCGCGACGTTCGCGGGCCCGCTCGCGCCGGGCAGGCGCGCGCCCCGCCGGCCGCGGCGGGGACGAGGGGGAGGGCGCGCGTCGATTGCCCGCGCGCCGCCCCCGCCGCACCGTGCCGTCGGGAGGGTTCCCCGATGCCGATGCGCACGCACGAGCTGCACCCCGCGATCGTCCACGCGCCGCTGGCGCTCCTGCCGGCCGCCGCCATCGCGGACCTCGTGGCGACCGCGCGGCCGCGCGATCGCGGCCTCGACGCGGTGGGGAGGGCGCTGTGGTGGTCCGCGGCGGCGGGCGGCCTCGCCGCCGGGCTCGCCGGGATGGCCGCGTCGCAGGAGATCGAGGTCCCGAGCGAGCACGCGCGCGACGCGATGTTCCTGCACGGCATCGGCAACCTGGGCCTGGTGGTGGCCGCGTTCGGCGTCGCGGCCTGGCGCAGCCGGAACCGGGCCTGCCTCACCACCGCGCTCTCGGGGATGGCCGCGTCCGCGGCCGCGACCTACACGGCCTACCTCGGCGGCGAGCTCGTCTACGGCCACGGCGCCGGCGTGCGCGCCCTGGGCGGCGCCGCCAGCGAGGCGCCGCCGCTGTTCTCGGCCGCCGCGCCGGGCCGGCTCGCGCGCGACGCGGTCCGCGGCCTGCGCTGGCTGCTCTCGCGCGGCGCGCGCGCCGTCACCGGGCGCGAGCGGGTGGACCGGACCGCGCTCGGCCCGCTCGCCGAGGCCGGCACCGGCGCGGAGCCGCCCCCGCACGGCGCGCGCACCGACGGCGCGGGCCTGGCGATCCCCCCGGCGTAGCGGGCTACAGCGGGATGTTCCCGTGCTTCTTGGCCGGGAGCTCCTGGCGCTTGGTGCGCAGCATCTCGAGCGCCCGGATCACCCTCGGCCGCGTGTCCTCGGGGCGGATCACCTCGTCCACGTAGCCGAGCTCGGCGGCCTTGTACGGGCTCGCGAACCGGTCGCGGTACTCCTGCACGAGCCGCGCGCGCTCGGCGACCGGGTCCTTCGCCGCCAGCAGCTCCTTGCGGAAGATGACGTTCACCGCGCCCTCCGGCCCCATCACCGCGATCTCGGCGCCGGGCCAGGCCAGGTTCACGTCGGCGCGGATGTGCTTCGAGGCCATCACGTCGTAGGCGCCGCCGTACGCCTTGCGCGTGATGACGGTGATCTTGGGCACGGTGGCCTCGGCGTAGGCGTAGAGCAGCTTCGCGCCGTGCACGATGATCCCGTTCCACTCCTGGTCGGTGCCGGGGAGGAAGCCGGGCACGTCCACGAACGTGAGCAGCGGGACGTTGAACGCGTCGCAGAACCGCACGAAGCGCGCCGCCTTCACCGAGGCGTCGATGTCGAGCACGCCGGCCAGCACCGCGGGCTGGTTCGCCACCACGCCCACCGGCCGGCCGTTCAGGCGGGCGAAGCCGATCACGATGTTCGGCGCGAACTGCTCGGCCACCTCGAAGAAGTGCCGGTCGTCGGCCACCGCGCGGACGACCTCCTTCATGTCGTACGCCTTGCCCGGGTTCTCCGGCGCGATGGTCTTCAGGAGCTCGTCGCGGCGGCCCGGGTCGTCGGCGCAGGGCTGGACCGGCGGGTCGTCCACGTTGTTGAGCGGCAGGAACGAGAGCAGCTCGCGGACCGCGCGCAGCGCGGCCTCCTCGGTGTCGAGCGCGAAGTGCGCCACGCCGGAGCGGGCCGCGTGCGTGCGCGCGCCGCCCAGGTCCTCCTTCGTCACCTCGGCGTGCGTCACCGCCCGGATCACGTCCGGGCCGGTGATGAACATGTACGAGGTGTCCTTCACCATGAAGATGAAGTCGGTGATGGCCGGGCTGTAGACGGCACCGCCGGCGCACGGCCCCATGATCACCGAGAGCTGCGGGATGACGCCGGAGGCGAGCGTGTTGCGCAGGAAGATCTCGGCGTAGCCCGCCAGCGAGACCACGCCCTCCTGGATGCGCGCGCCGCCGGAGTCGTTCAGGCCGACCACCGGGCAGCCCACCTCCATGGCGCGGTCCATCACCTTGCAGATCTTCTCGGCCACCGCGCCGGAGATCGACCCGCCGAACACGGTGAAGTCCTGCGCGAACACGAAGACCTGCCGGCCCTCCACCAGGCCGTAGCCGGTGACCACGCCGTCGCCCAGCACCTTGTGCTCGGCCATGCCGAAGTCGGCGCAGCGGTGGGTCTTGAAGCGATCCATCTCGACGAAGGTGCCGGGGTCGAGGAACGCGTCGATGCGCTCGCGGGCGGTGAGCTTGCCCTCCCGGTGCTGCCGCGCCACCCGCTCGTCCCCGCCGCCCTTCTCGGCCTCGGCGTCGAGCCGGTCGAGGAGGGCCCTGCGCGGATCGGGATCGGAATGGGGCATGTGCGCACCTCGCGCCGACGCTTCGGCCGGTGTCTCGCCGTGGGGCTCGGAGGATAGGCGCCGCGATCCGCGGGGCGCAAGGATTCGCGCGCCGGCGTCACCCGGGCGGGCGCGGCGAGGTCCGGGGCGGGTCGGCCGGCCTACAGCACCAGGCCGGAGCGCGCCCACCAGCCGGCCCAGAGGCGCGCGGCAGCCTCGCGCTCGGGGGCGGGCGCGTCCACCTCGTACGTCACCGGCGGCGGGGCGGCGCGGGCCAGCTCCTCGGCGGCCGCGGCGCGCACCTCGCGCTCGGCGCTGGTCAGGCCGGACAGCAGCCACTCGGCGCGGCCGCGCCCGCGGTTCTGCTTCCACCAGGCCAGCCAGCGCCGCGGGTCGGTCCCGAGCCGCTGCAGGGTGATCTCGGCGAGCGCCGCGGCGGCGGCCTCGGCCGGCTCGCGCTCCGAGCTCTCCAGCACCTGCACCAGGAGCGGCACCGACTCGGCGTCGCGCAGCGCGCCGAGCGCCCGGGCGGCGAACGTGGTCCGCGCGGCCACCCCGGAGAGCAGCGCGCGGCGGAGCTTCTCCGGGACCGCGCGCATCTCGGGGTGGCGGCGGTGCGCCGCGAGCGCGGCGATGGCGGCGCCGGCGACGCGCGGGTCCGGGTCGAGCACCCGCTCGGCGAGCGCCGGGAAGGTGGACGGGTCGCCGGCCGCGCCCAGCACGGTCGCCGCGATGCGCCGCCGGACCGGGTCGCGGTCGCGGAGCACGTCCACCATGGCCGGCACCGCCGCCGGGCCGAG
>NZ_BAZG01000192.1 GCF_000964525.1 Anaeromyxobacter sp. PSR-1 | reverse complement strand
GGGGGGACCTCGCCGGCGGCGCGCGCGGCGGGCGCCGCGGCGACCGCGAGCGCGAGGAGCAGGGAACCGGAGCACAGGGCTGCCATGGCGTGCGGCAGGATAGCGTCGGGCGGTGGGCCGACGGAACGTGGGTCGGCCTCGCACCCCGGGGCCCCGCGCGCGCCCGGGCTGGCGTCCGGCGCCGGATTCGGCCATGACTGCCCTCGACATGGCGCTGCCCTCCACGCTCCACCAGCTCGACCTCCAGCTCGCGAACGTCGATCGCGGCGTGGACCGCGCGCTCTCGCTCCGGATCGCGCGCCATCCGTCGGAGACGATGGAGCGCGTCTGGCTGCGCGCGCTGGCGCTCGCGTGGCAGTGGGAGGAGGGCATCGCGTTCGGGCCCGGGCTGTGCGAGCCGGACGCCGCCGACGTGCTGGCGATGCGGCCCGACGGGCGCGCCTCGCTCCTGGTGCGCGTCGGACGGCCCGCGCCGGAGCGGGTGGCGCGCGACGTGGCCCAGAACGCCGGGGCGCGCGTGGCGGTCCTGTTCGAGGGGCCGCGCAGGATGGAGGCCTTCCTCCAGGAGGCCCGGGAGCTCCGCCTCGACCGCCTGGCAAGGGCGGAGCTGGCCGCGCTCGATCCTGACCTGCTCGGGACGCTCGGGGCGCACGAGGACCGTCGCCTGAAGGCGGCCCTCACCATCGTGTCCGACCACCTGTACCTCGACCTGGCCGGCCGCTCGGTGGACGGGCCCCTGCACCGCGGCGCGTACCCGGAACCCTAGTCCCTACGGCCGGATACCTCGTCGGGGGATTTCCTGGCCCGATAGGCATGCATCCGCGGCCCCGCCCGTTAGATCAATCGGGACCGTTTCGGTCCATGATGGCTCTCACGGTTGCGCGCACGTGGCGCGCCGGCCGGGAGCGCCCGCTCCGGCCCGCGGAGGCCGACCGATGATCAGGCTGTCGAAGCTCACCGACTACGCGATCGTGATCCTCGCGAACCTCGCGAGGGCGGGGGAGGGCACCCTCACCGCCCAGGACCTCGCCGACCGCTCCAAGGTCCCGCTCCCGACGGTCTCCAAGCTGTGCAAGGAGCTGTCGAAGGCGGGGCTCGTGCTCTCGCACCGCGGGCGGCACGGCGGGTACGGGCTCGCCCGGCCGGCCGACGCGATCTCCATCGCGGAGATCGTGGAGGCGCTGGAGGGCCCCATCGCGCTCACCTCGTGCGTGGAGCCCGGCGCGCAGCCCGACGCGTGCGGCCTCGAGGCGACCTGCCCGGCCAAGGCGAGCTGGGACCCCGTCTCCCGCGCCATCCAGGGCGCGCTGCGAGGGCTGCCGCTCTCGTCCATCGTCCTGCAGCACTCCAACGAGCCGAACGATCCGAAGGACGCCGACGCCGTGGACGTCGTCACCCTGGGAGCCCACGTCTCATGAGCACCGCGGAGCAGCTGAAGGAGCTGACCGAGCAGAAGTACCGGTACGGCTTCGTCACCGACATCGAGGAGGACAAGGTCCCGAAGGGCCTGTCCGAGGACGTCATCCGCCTCATCTCGGCGAAGAAGGGCGAGCCGCGGTTCATGCTCGAGTGGCGCCTCGAGGCGTACCGCCGCTGGCTCGGGATGGAGGAGCCGACCTGGGCGAACGTCCACTACCCCAAGATCGACTACCAGGAGATCGTCTACTACTCCGCGCCCAAGCAGAAGAAGGCGCTCGGGTCGATGGACGAGGTCGATCCCGAGCTGAAGCGCGCGTTCGCGAAGCTGGGCATCCCGCTCGAGGAGCAGATGCGCCTCGCCGGCGTGGCGGTGGACGCGGTGTTCGACTCGGTCTCGGTCGCCACCACCTACAAGAAGAAGCTCGCCGACCTCGGCATCGTGTTCTGCTCGTTCTCCGAGGCGGTCCGCGAGCACCCCGAGCTGATCGAGAAGTACCTCGGCTCGGTGGTCCCCTCCACCGACAACTACTTCGCGGCGCTGAACAGCGCGGTGTTCTCCGACGGCTCGTTCGTCTACGTGCCGAAGGGCGTGCGCTGCCCGATGGAGCTGTCCACCTACTTCCGGATCAACGCCAAGGACACCGGCCAGTTCGAGCGCACGCTCATCGTCGCCGACGAGGGCGCGTACGTCTCCTACCTCGAGGGCTGCACCGCGCCGATGCGCGACGAGAACCAGCTGCACGCGGCGGTGGTCGAGCTGGTCGCGCTGGACGGCGCGCACGTGAAGTACTCGACGGTGCAGAACTGGTACCCCGGCGACGCCGAGGGGCGCGGCGGCATCTACAACTTCGTCACCAAGCGCGGCAAGGCCATGCGCAAGGCGAAGATCAGCTGGACGCAGGTGGAGACCGGCTCGGCCATCACCTGGAAGTACCCGTCCTGCATCCTGCAGGGCGACGAGTCGGTGGGCGAATTCTACTCGGTGGCGCTCACCAACCACCGCCAGCAGGCGGACACCGGCACCAAGATGATCCACATCGGGCGCGACACCCGCTCGACCATCATCTCGAAGGGCATCAGCGCCGGCCGCGGCCAGAACACCTACCGCGGCCTGGTGAAGATGATGAAGGGCGCCACCGGCGCGCGGAACTACTCGCAGTGCGACTCGCTGCTCATCGGCGACCGCTGCGGCGCCCACACGTTCCCGTACATCGAGGTGCGCAACCCGACCGCCAAGGTCGAGCACGAGGCCACCACCTCGAAGATCAGCGAGGACCAGCTCTTCTACTGCCGGCAGCGCGGCATCTCCGACGAGGACGCGGTCTCGATGATCGTGAACGGCTTCGCGAAGCAGGTGCTGAAGGAGCTGCCCATGGAGTTCGCGGTGGAAGCGCAGAAGCTCCTGGGCATGTCGCTCGAGGGGAGCGTCGGGTGATGCCCAGGAGCTTCGGAGCGTTCCGATCACCGCGCAGAAGCGCCGTGGGCATGTCGCTCGAGGGGAGCGTCGGATGATGCCCAGGAGCTTCGGAGCGTTCCGATCACCGCCCAGAAGCTCCGTGAACATGTCGCTGGAAGGGAGCGTCGGGTAGGCCATGGCCGTGAAGGACGACATCATGCTGAGCATCCAGGGGCTGCGCGCGAAGGTCGCCGATCGCGAGATCCTGAAGGGCGTGGACCTCGAGATCCGCGCGGGCGAGGTACACGCGATCATGGGGCCGAACGGCTCGGGCAAGTCCACCCTCGCGGGCGTGCTGGCCGGGCGCGAGGCGTACGAGGTCACCGGCGGCACCGCCACCTACCTCGGGCAGGACCTGCTCGCGCTCGCGCCCGAGGCCCGCGCCGCGGCCGGCGTCTTCCTCGGCTTCCAGTACCCGGTGGAGATCCCCGGGGTCGGGAACCTGTACTTCCTGCGCACCGCGCTGAACGCGATCCGCCGCGCGCGCGGCGAGGACGAGCTCGACGCGATGGACTTCCTCGCGCTCGCCCGCGAGAAGATGAAGCTGGTGGACCTCGACCCGGCGTTCGGCAGCCGCTCGGTGAACGAGGGGTTCTCCGGCGGCGAGAAGAAGCGCAACGAGATCTTCCAGATGGCGGTGCTGGAGCCGCGCCTCGCCATCCTCGACGAGATCGACTCCGGCCTCGACATCGACGCCCTGCGGGTGGTCTCGCGCGGCGTGAACGCGCTGCGCCGGGCCGACCGGGCGGTGCTGCTCGTCACCCACTACAAGCGCCTGCTCGAGTACGTCGCGCCGGACCGCATCCACGTGATGGCCGGGGGCCGGATCGTGCGCTCCGGCGGCCCGGAGCTGGCGGACGAGCTCGAGCGCACCGGGTACGCCTGGGTGGACGGCGCGCGGCCGGAGGTGGAGCGCGCCGCCGGCGCGGGGGCGCTGTCGTGACCCCTGCGGAGCAGAGCCTCGCGGCCGCGTTCCGCGGCGGCGCCGGCGAGCCGGCCTGGCTGGCGGACGCGCGCGCCGGCGCGCTCGCGGCCTTC
The DNA here is from genome assembly GCF_000964525.1 of Anaeromyxobacter sp. PSR-1. GTDB lineage: Bacteria > Myxococcota > Myxococcia > Myxococcales > Anaeromyxobacteraceae > Anaeromyxobacter. The sequence goes on along the minus strand of NZ_BAZG01000192.1, from coordinate 4,336 downwards.
CGCGCGGCGGGCCTGCCCACCACGCGCCACGAGGACTGGCGCTTCACCAGCCTGGCCGCGCTCTCGACGCTATCCCTCGCGCCGGCGCCCGCGCCCGACGACGGCGAGGGCCCCGCGCGCGCGCTGCTCGCCGGCCGGGCCGCGCCCGAGGGCGCGCGGCTGGTGTTCGAGAACGGCCGCTTCCGCCGCGAGCTCTCCACCGGCGCGCCGCTCCCGGCCGGCGCGGTGCTGGGGAGCCTCGCCGACGCGCTCCGCCACGCGCCCGAGGCGGTGCGGCCGCACCTCGGCCGCCTGGCGCGCGTGGACGGGCTCGCGTTCACCGCGCTGAACGGCGCGCTGCTCGAGGACGGCGCGTTCCTGCTGCTGCCCCCGGGCGCGCGCGTCGAGGCGCCCATCGAGCTCGTGTTCGCGACCGGCGCGGCCGGGCGCGCGGTGGCGGTGCACCCGCGGGTCCTGGTGGTGGCCGGCGAGGGCGCCCGGGCCACGCTCGCCGAGGTGCACCTCGGCACCGGCGACACCTACCTCGCGAACTCGGTGACCGAGCTGGTGCTGGGCGAGGGCGCCGAGGTCGAGCACCTGCGCCTGCAGGACGAGGGCCCGCGCGCGTTCCACGTCAGCGCGGTGTTCGCCGAGCAGGCGGCCCGCTCGCGCCTCACCGCGCACGGCCTCGCGCTGGGCGGGCAGCTCGCGCGGAGCGAGGTGCGCGCGCGGCTGGCCGGCGAGGGCGCGGAGCTGGCGGTGTCCGGGCTCTACATGGCCGACGGCGCCCGCACCACCGACGCGTTCACCTGGGTGGAGCACGCGGTCCCGCGCTGCACCACCACCGAGACGTACAAGGGCATCCTCGACGGCCGGGCGCGCGGCGTGTTCGCCGGGCGGATCGTCGTGCAGCCCGGGGCGCAGAAGACCAGCGCCCGGCAGATGAACTCGAACCTGCTCCTCTCCGACGACGCGATCGTGGACACGAAGCCCCAGCTCGAGATCTTCGCGGACGACGTGAAGTGCGGCCACGGCGGCACCGTGGGCCAGCTCGACGAGGCGGCGCTGTTCTACCTGCGCTCGCGCGGCGTGGAGGAGGCCGAGGCGCGCAGCCTGCTCATCTGGGCGTTCGCGGCGGAGATGGTGGACCTAGTGCGGCCGGCCGGCCTGCACGCGCGGGCGCGGGAGCTCGTGGCGGCGCGGCTGCCGGCGGGGCGGAAGGTGCTGGAGGCGGCGGCATGACCACGGCGGAGGCACAGGCGGCCGGCGGGCGGGCGGCGCGGCCGGAGGCGCGCGAGGGCGCGCGCGGCGCGTTCGACGTCGAGCGGGTGCGGGCCGAGTTCCCCATCCTGGCGCGGCCGGTGCGGGGCAAGCCGCTCGCGTACCTGGACAGCGCCGCCACCGCGCAGAAGCCGCGCGCGGTGATCGACGCCGTGCGCCGGTACTACGAGGAGGACAACGCCAACGTGCACCGCGGCGTGCACCTGCTCTCCGAGCGCGCCACCCGCCTGTACGACGGGGCGCGCGTGAAGGTGGCCCGGTTCCTCGGGACCGCCGATCCGCACGAGGTGGTGTTCGTGCGCGGCACCACCGAGGCGGTGAACCTGGTCGCGCAGACGTTCGGGCGCCAGCGGGTGGGGCCCGGGGACGAGATCCTCGTCACCGAGCTGGAGCACCACTCGAACATCGTGCCCTGGCAGCTCCTCTGCCAGGAGAAGGGCGCCACGCTGCGCGCCGCGCCGGTGACCGACGCGGGCGACCTCGACGTCGAGGCGCTCGACCGGCTGATCGGGCCGCGCACGCGCCTCGTGGCGGTGGCGCACGTCTCGAACGCGCTCGGCACGGTGAACCCCGTCGCCGAGATCGTGGCGCGCGCGCACGCGAAGGGCGTGCCGGTGCTGGTGGACGGCGCGCAGGCGGTGCCGCACCTCGCGGTGGACCTGCCCGCCCTCGGGGCCGACTTCTACGCGTTCAGCGGCCACAAGCTGTACGGCCCCACCGGCATCGGGGTGCTGTGGGGGCGCAAGGCGCTCCTCGACGAGCTGCCGCCGTGGCAGGGCGGCGGCGACATGATCCTCTCGGTCTCCTTCGAGAAGACGACGTTCAACGCGGTCCCGCACCGCTTCGAGGCCGGCACGCCGCACATCGCCGGCGCGGTGGGGCTCGCCGCGGCCATCGAGTGGCTCTCGGCGGTGGGGCTGGAGGCCGCGGCGGCGCACGAGGACGCGCTCATCGCCTACGCGCTCGAGGCGCTCCGCGAGGTCCCCGGGATCCGCCTGATCGGCACGCCGCGGCGGCGGGCGGGCGTCATCTCGTTCCTCCCCGGCGACGTCCACCCGCACGACGCCGGCACCATCCTCGACCGCCACGGGGTGGCGGTCCGCGCCGGGCACCACTGCGCCCAGCCGCTCATGCGGCGCATGGGCGTCGCCGCCACGGTGCGCGCCTCGTTCGCGGCATACAGCACGCGGGCCGACGTGGACGCGCTCGTCCGCGGCCTGCACGCGGTCCGGGAGGTGTTCGCGTGACCGCGCCCCGCCGCCTCGCCCAGGGAGCCCGCCCGTGTCGGAGCTGAGCGACCTCTACCAGGAGGTGGTCCTCGACCACGGCAAGCGGCCGCGCAACTTCGGCCCGCTGCCCGGGGAGACCCACCACGCCGAGGGGCTGAACCCGCTCTGCGGCGACCACTTCGTGGTCCACGCCAAGGTGGACGGCGGCCGGCTGGCCGAGGTGCGCTTCGAGGGGAGCGGCTGCGCGATCTCCAAGGCCTCCGCGTCGGTGATGACCGGCGTGGTGAAGGGCAAGACCGCCGAGGAGGTGGACCGGATCTTCGAGCGCTTCCACCGGCTGGTGACCGAGGGACCCGCGCCGGACGACGAGGAGGCGCTGGGCAAGCTGGCCGTGTTCGGCGGGGTGCACGAGTACCCCACGCGCGTGAAGTGCGCGAGCCTCGCCTGGCACGCGCTGCGCCAGGCGCTGCGCGGCGAGGCCGCGCCGGTCAGCACCGAGTAGCGAGCACCACCCGAGGGAGCGCGCCGAGGCACGCAGGAGCGGACATGGATCGCACACCCACCCATACCCACCGTGACGTCGAGGCGCTGCAGGTGCCGAGCGGGCACCTCGTGCTGCTGCCGCAGGGCACCTGGCTCGTCGTGCAGCAGTCGCTGGGCGGCCAGTTCACGGCCATGACCGAGATGGGCGGGCTGGTGCGCATCGCCGGCAAGGACGCCGACGCGCTGGGCGAGGCGTTCGTGGAGGAGGCGCGGCGGTTCGAGCAGGAGCGCACCGCCGCCGCCGAGGGGCCGTTCGAGGAGCAGAAGATCTGGGACGCGCTCGGGACGGTCTACGACCCGGAGATCCCGGCCAGCATCGTGGAGCTGGGCCTGGTGTACGCGGTCGCGGCCGAGCCTGTCGAGGGCGGCCACAAGGTGCGGATCGTCATGACCCTGACCGCGCCGGCCTGCGGCATCGGCCCGGTGCTGGTGGACGACGTCCGCCGCAAGGTGCTGGGCGTGCCCGGGGTGAAGGACGCCGAGGTGGACCTGGTGTTCGACCCGCCCTGGGATCCGTCCAGGATGAGCGACGCGGCCAAGCTCCAGCTCGGCTTCATGTAGCCGCGCGCCGCCCCGCGGCTACGCGTCCACCGCGTACTTCAGCACGGTCGAGGCGATCCGGATCACGTCGCCGTGCCGGAGCGTCTGCTCCTTCACCTGCTTCGAGTTCAGGAACGTGCCGTTGGTGGAGTCGAGGTCCACGAGCACGTGCGCGCCGCCCGACACGAAGATGCGGGCGTGCCGCCGCGACGCCTGGTCGGACCCGATCACCACCGTGTTGCCCTCCTCGCGGCCGAAGGTGACGTCCTCGTCGCCGAGCGGGTAGCGCTTCCCCTGCTCGCCGGCGTCGGCGGAGTGGACCACGACGAGCGCGGCCCGGACGGTCTCGGCGCGGCCGGCCTGCTGCGGGGCGCCGCTCGCGCGGGTTTCGTCGAAGTTCATGCCCATGGCGTTAGCACGGGCAGGGGCGGGCGGTGAAGGGGCTGCCCGGGGGCCGCCGTCGCACCTCACCCGCGCTGGCCGAACGGGTGGAACGGGAAGCCGCCCTCCTCGTAGAAGCGCTCGAAGAACTCGACGTAGTGCAGGCGGAGCGCGGCGATGGTCGGCCCCACCAGGCCGAGCGTGTAGTTCACCGCGTGGAGCAGGACGCCGAGCGCGATCCCCAGGCCCCGGGGCTCGAGCGTGCGGGCGACGAGGTTCGCCGCCTCCGCGAGCATCACCGAGGCGAGCCCGAGCGCCATGAGGCGGGAGTAGGAGAGGACGTTGCCGATCCCGAGGACGAGGTCGAGCAGCGCGAGCGGCCC
>NZ_BAZG01000193.1 GCF_000964525.1 Anaeromyxobacter sp. PSR-1 | reverse complement strand
GGTGGGCCGCCCCCAGCAGTTCCCGCGTAACGACCGGGCGCGCTGGATCGCGCGCGATCGCGAGCAAAGCGGCCACGTTCACCCACCGCTGGAGTCGACTCTCCAGCAGGGGGATAGAACGCTCCTGTCCTGCGTCACGGACGACGCCTTGCCAATCCTTGGCAGCCTGCGCATCCAACCGAACCACGATGCGAGGTTGCGTGCGGTTCTTGATCGCGAGGAGCCGGTCCGCGACCTGGGATGGCAAAGGCCCTAGTTCGATCGACCCGTTCACGATGCTCACGCAGGTCGCCGGGACAAGGATGAGCCCCTCCTTCACTTGTGGAAGATGGGGCCACGCGGACAACCTCGACGGCGGTGGCGAGCCGTTCCACAGGTCGGCGATCAGGCCATTTGCTGCTGAGACGATCCGGTTTGCATCTGCGCCAACGAAGACGTAGGCGTGCGGCGTCATGCGCTTCCATGCAGCACGCTCGTCGTCATCGAAGGGCACTTGGACCTGTCCGCGATCATCGACGACCTGCGACAGAACGCCGAGGGCTGCACCGTTCGCCAGCCCGGAGTCGCCGGCGATATTTCGGAAGAACTGTTCAAGGCTGGGCAGCATCGATGCTCCTCACTTCCAGTTCGGGCCGAGCGTGTAGACCTCGCCGGTCGTCTTGAACTCCTTGAATGCCATGTGCTTGTCGAGGAGCCGAAGTACGTCTGCCTTCACCAGCTCGGCGAGGGCCCTACCAAGCGCGGACCCATCACCTGTAAACGGCTGCACGTCGCGCAGTCGCTTGTTGAAGTAGTTCCGGGGGATGAAGTTGCCCCTGCGGAACGAGTGTCCGATACCGTAGCGTGGCGCTGCTCGCTGCTCGGGCGTGAGCGCGATGAACTCGACCACCTTCCTGCAAATCGCAGCCTCGGCCTTCGACTGGCTGCTGCCTCCGACCTCGCCCCGCTCAAACCGCCGCAGAATCGTACTGACGCTCCGACGTACGAGGCAGATGGCCCACTCTGCATGGTCGCGGGACACCTTCGCGTCGTGCGGTGCGTCGAAGACAGCGGCGAGCGTCGCGAGCTTCAGGGCGTATAGATGTGCGCGGTTCCACGCTTGCCTGTGGACTTCGTTCAGTGAGCCTCGGATGGTTTCGTCAACTTCGCGGTCGAACGCATCCAGCATCACCTTGGCGGCGGAACTCATCGGAACCCGCATGAAGGTGCCATCCTGCTGCATCCGCAGGGTGATGGAGGCGAGCGTGCCGATCTGGTTGACGAGATCTGGCGGAGGGGGACAGCCCGCGTTCGGGTTGCTCGGCGGACGATCTCCCGCGTACTCGAGCACGGAGAAGCGTGGGATGAGCCCGTCTTCAATGTGGCTCGCGTCCAGTCCTTCGAAGAAGGCCCCCGGAGTGGACTCACCGAGCAACGTGAAACTCGGCGACCGTACGATCTTCGTATTCTTCTCGGCGTCGCTGTATGCGCTTTCTCGGATGAGCTTGTCTTGGCCACTTCGCGACCAGAGGTCGAGTAGCATTTGGAGCAGGTACTGTTCCGCGCTGGTCGCCCGTCCACTCGTGAGTCGTTTCAGCGTCTTCCCGATCTCGCCGAGCATCGAGACGAAGCAGGGCTTTTCATCGAGGACACGAATGAGGGCCTGGCCCGAGGCTAGTGCGCTCGGGCCAATGAACTCATCGATCATGGGGACTTGAGGACGAACGAGGTCGACCATTCGATCGATTGCGTCTTTTGCTCCTTCTTTGCCGACCCCGGTAAGAGCGAGCAGGATGATATACAGATTCAGGCCAGCGCCGGTCTCGGTGTTGAACTGCCGTCCCAGGATCCCAGCAGCCAGAGCGAGCGCGGCGGCCAAGGCAACTTCGGGGACGGGCCGAAGTGCGCTCTGGAAGAAGTACAACGCGAGTCGGCCAAGCAACCCCGGCGGCAGCGGCGGCGTCTCTGAAATGTTGGCTGTGGCCACAGGCTCGGCCGCGGGTAGCGCCTTGGTCTCGGTCGCTGTGGCGGCCTGCCAGAACTGGCCGATGTTGTCCCATCGCGACATGAGCGCCCCGGCTACTTCTTCCAAGGCGGGGTCGTGTCGGTGCTCACGGGCGGCGCCCGCGTAGCGGCTGCCTTCTCGGCCATCCAGCTTTCGATGACTTCGCGGGGCCAGCGAACCGTGCGCGGGCCGTAAGTCACTGGCTTCGGGAAACGGTCCTGAGCAATCCAGCGGCGGATTGTCATCGTTGTCACGCCGAAGAACGACGCGACCACGTTATACGAGCAGCTATCGGGTAGATCGGTCCGCAGGCGCGCAGCAACCTCATCGGCCATGTCAGGCTCCCCTTGAGCGAGATGCGTGCGTGTGTCCGGCTGGGGAACCTGACAGCTGCCTTACGAGGAACGCGCGCTATTAGTGAAAACGATGGTACCTGTGACAACACGTCGGCACAACGGTCATCCTGAAGCCGTCTTCACCAAACTGGTGATCGTCGTCGCCATGCTCCACGTCTACCGGAACTCGCGTGAGAGGATCGAGTGCCCGACGATTCGGCTCCCCACTGACGGGAGCACTACGATCGTCCCCGGACTGTGAGTGCGGGCGGTCTCAGCGCGTGGTGCTCGCGGCGCCGTGACGAGAGGGGGCGAGCGGGTATGCGACGGGTTCGTAACCCGCGTCACACCCCCGGTCGCACCCCAGGAAGAGGAGCTAAAACGAAGGGGTTGGTGCCTCTCGGCCCAACCCCTCGTAAGTTCGTCCGAAATTCAGAGCCGACACCCAGACTTGAACTGGGGACCTGCTGATTACGAATCAGCTGCTCTACCAGCTGAGCTATGTCGGCGGCTCTGCTGAAGCGCGCGTTTTCTAGCATCGCCCACGGCGGGCCGCAAGGGCTCGCAGGCCTGGGCCGCGGGCGGTCGCGCGGGGGCGGGGGCGCGCCTAGCTTCCGTCCATGGCCGTGAAGAATCGACCGGGGGCGGCGAAGCAGGCGCTGGCGCAGCAGCGCGCGGAGGTGCGGCGTTCCGCGCCGGGCAAGCGCTTCGTGGGCGACGCGGCGGCCCAGTCGCGGGAGGCCCGGGAGGCGGAGCGGGAGCGGGTCGAGCAGCTGGCGGCCGAGGACGCGATTGCCCGGGCCGAGACGGCCGAGCGGGAGCGCCTGGAGGAGATCCACGAGGAGGCGCTCTCCGACATCCTCTCCGACCTGGTCCGCGACACCTGGCAGCTCGCCCGCACGCTCGTCTCGGCGCCGTTCCGCATCGTCCGGGCCATCCGGACGCCGCGCACGGCCTGACCCATCCGCGACCTCCGCGCCTTCGCTCCGAGTGTCAGAGGCGCGTGGTACGCCTCGTGGCGTGGACGCGATCGTTCTCCAGCAAATCCAGCCGCTTGACGGCTCGGCCGGGCTGGAGGCGCTCGCGGCGCGGGCGTGGGAGCTGGAGGTGCCGACGCCGTCCACCCGGCGGTTCGTCCTGCGTCCGGAGGCGGCGGAGCTGATCGACGGGCTGCTGGCCCGGGTGGCCCGGGGCGCGGGGGCGCTGGACGTCGCCCTGGGCCGGGGGCTGCGCGCGTTCGAGAGGGGCGGCGGTCCGCTTCGCCTGGGCTACTCGAGCCTGGGCGACTACGCGCGCGAGCGGCTGGGTCTCCCGGAGTCCACCTCCCGCCGGCTGGCGCGGCTCTCGGCGGGCCTGGACGAGCGCCCGCAGCTCGACGCGGCGGTGCGCGCGGGCGAGGTGACGCTGCGCAAGGCGCAGGTCGTGCTGGGCGTCGCCCGGGGGCCGGACGAGGCGCGCTGGGTGGCGCGGGCGCGGGTCGAGACGGTCCGGGCGCTCGCGGCGGCGGTGCGGGCGGCGTCGGGCCGCGGCGGCGTGACGGCGGGCGCGGAAGCACCGTCCGAGCCGCTGGTGCCGGTCGAGCTCGAGATCTCCGACCCGGACCGCGCCGCGCTGCGCGAGGCGCTCTCGCTGGCGGGCGCGGCGCTGGGCGCGACGGCGCCGCCGTGGCAGCGCCTCGAGGCGCTCTGCCAGGAGTACGTCTCCACGCACCCGGAGCCGGAGCGGCTCCGGCTCGAGGACCTCGACCCCGACGCCGCGGCGGCCGCGGGCGCGCTGGAGGGCGCGCCGTGGGGCCGGGGCAGCGAGTGGTGGGACGCGGCCCGGCTCGCGCTGGAGGAGGAGACGGAGCGCTGGAGCTACCTCGAGCGGCTCGAGCCGCTCCCGGCCCCGGATCCGGTGCGCGGGCTCGCGCCGGGCGACGTGCACGCCCTCGACGCGCGGCTGTGCGAGCTCGCGGCGATGCGCACGCGCTGGGACGCGCTGGTGGGCCACCTGGGCCTGCTCATGCGCTCGCTGGGGCTCTGGCGCGAGGCGGGCTTCGCCTCCTTCGGCCACTACTGCGCCGAGCGCCTGGGCATGTCGCTCCGCGCCATCGAGCAGCGCATCGCGCTCGAGCGCCGCCTCTACTCGCTGCCGCCGCTCCGTGCGGCGCTGGCGGACGGGCGGGTCTCCTACGGCAAGGCGGTCGTGGTGGCGGCGGCCGCCGACGAGGACACGGTCGAGGCGTGGATCGCGCGGGCGGAGACGACGCCCTGCGCGGCGCTCCGGCGCGAGGCGGAGGCGGCGGAGGACGCGCAGATGTGTTCACGCCGGGCGTGGAAGGCCCGGCTGCCCGCGGGGGTGGTGCAGCTGCTCGACGCGGCGCTGGGCGCCGCCCGCCTCGCCGCGGGGAGGCGGGTCCGGGACGGCGAGTGCCTGGGGATCATCGCGCGGCACTTCATCGACACCTGGAAACCGTTGCTGCGCGGCCGGCGGACGCTGGCCAGGCGGGTCCTGGAACGCGACGGCGGGCGCTGCCTGGTCCCGGGGTGCACCCGCGCGGCGGACCACGCGCACCACGTCTGGCAGCGCGCGCGGGGCGGACCGGACGAACCCTGGAACCTCGCCTCGCTCTGCCTGCCGCACCACCTCGTCGCGATCCACGGGGGCTTCCTGCGCGTGCGCGGGAGGGCGCCGCATGGGCTGGTGTGGACGTTTCCGGGACCGGGACGGGGATCCGGGCCCGCCTAGAACGACTCGCCCACCGTCACGTACGCGGTGACGGGGTCCACGCCGGGCTCGCTCCACTGACCGTCGAGCACGCGGCCGAACCCGCGGGCGAGGCCGAGGCGCAGGTCGGTCCGCAGCCAGTACCCGAGCACCAGCTCGGCGCGGAGCTCGGCGCCGGCGGCGAACCGCAGCTCCTTCCACGAGAACGTGTGCCCGGCGAAGGGCAGCTCGCCGGGGAGGTCGAACGCGTCGCCCGCGTCCACGAACACGGTGCCGTGCACCCGCCGCAGGAACACGGGCCAGGTGGAGTACCCGCGCACGGGCGCGAGCAGGGGGAAGCGCAGCTCGAGGTTCCCGAGCGCGAACGCGCTGCCGGCGAGCCAGCCGTAGGGGTAGCCGCGGAGCTGGTCGGGGGCGACGCCGGCGGTCTGCATCACCACGGCCACGGGATCCACGGTCGCGGTGCCGCCGAGCTCGTACGGCGCCCGCCCGCCGATGGACCCCTCGGCGACGCCGCCGGCGAGCCGGAGCGCGAGCACGGTGTGCCGGGTCCCGGGGACGCGCAGGTACTGCGAGAGGCCGAGCCGCGCCCGGGTGAGGCCGAAGTCGCTGCCGATGGTGGGGTCGGCGGCGCGCACCGACAGCGCCACGGTCCGGCCCTCCTCGGGCGAGATGGAGCGCACGTACCGGCGCGCGTCGCTGTACACGGCGCGGAACGACGCCTCGGAGAGGTACCCGTCTCGCCACTCGAGCCAGTCCGAGGTGGGCGCGCGGCGCGTCTCGCCGAGCACGTCGTACGACGTCCCGGCCCAGCCGAGCCGGAAGCTGAGCGTCTCGCCGAGCCCGGGGAACGAGAAGCCGAGCCCGGCGGCGACGGGCGTCCACACCGACTCGACGCCTCGCCCGCCGGGCGCGGAGTCGAAGTACCGCACCGAGGACAGGTCGAGCGTGGGCCACGACCAGCCGCCCTGGTACGAGAACGCGTACCCGGGCTCGCGCCCGCCCTCGCTCCACCACGCCTGCAGCGCCCACGCGTGCCGCGCGAGCACGTCGGCGCCGCCGGTCATGGCGCCGTAGATGCTCCCGGCGCCGTCGCTGCCCCACAGCGGCAGCCACCACCGCGGGCCGACGGTCTCGAGCGCGCGGTAGGGCCGCGAGGGCAGGGGCTCGGGCGCGGCCTGGGCCTCGGCCTGGGCCCCGGTGGTGAGCGCGGGCGCGGGGGGCGCGGGCGTCGGCTCGAGCCAGGTGGCGGGGTCGAACGGGACGGTCGCGACGTCGTAGCCGTCGCGGCCGAACGTGACGAACGCGACGGTCCGCCCGTCGGGCGACACGGCGGGCTGGAACGCGCCGGTCTCGACGTTGGTCACCTGCCGGACCTGGCCGGTGGCGGCCTCCCACGCGTACAGGTCGTAGACGCCGCCGCGGTCGGACGCGAAGAGCAGGTACCGGCCGTCGGGCGTCCAGGTGGGCCCGGTGTCGAGCGCGTCGTCGTCGGTGACGCGCCGGACGGCGCCGTCCTCCCACAGCGCGAGGTCGCGCCGGCCGCTCTCCTGCAGCTCGAACGCGATCCGCCGGCCGTCGGGCGACGGCGCGGGCGCGTACACCTGGGCGCCGGGGCGGGCGAACAGCACCTCGACCTGCGCGGGCGGCGGGGTCTCCAGCTCGGCGCGGCGTTCACGGAGCGTCATGTCGGCCGGGACCATGGGCGCGGGCGGCAGCGTCCGGCGCACCAGCGCCATCCGCCCGCCGGCCTCGTGCCGCACGTAGACCACCGCCCCGCCGCCGGGCACGACGGCGGGATCGCCGGCGCGCTCGCCGTCGGTGAGCCGGCGCCGCGCGCCGCGCGCGAGGTCCACCGCCCACAGATCGTCGTAGGTCCGGTGCAGCCGCCACACCTCGCCGATCGCCACCACCGCCTCCCGCGGCGAGGCGAGCGAGAGCGCGCCGTTCGCGTCCACGGTGATCGCGCGGCCGAGGTCGGCGCCGCCGGGGGTCACGAGGTAGGTGCCGGGCCGGCGGTCGAGGTCGCGCTTCTGGTACGCGAGGAAGCTCCCGTCGGGCGACCAGCGCGGCGTCTCCACCCGGCCGCCGGCGCGCGTGAGCCGCGTGGGCGCGGTCACGGGCCGCTCGTGGACCCGGGCGCGCACCGCCTCGGCGTGGCGCCGCTCCTCCGCGGCGTACTCGGCCCACAGCGAGGGGAAGTCCCGCCCGCCGAACGCGCGCGCGCCGGCCCAGCTCGGCGCGTAGGGCCACGCCTGCGAGCCCTGGTCGGCGACGAACGCGGCGATGGCGGCGTCGCCGTACCGGGCCCGCAGGAACGCCATGAAGCGCCCGCCGAGCAGGTACGGCGCGGTGCCGAGCGGCCACTCGAGCATGGGGTTCGAGATCTGGTCGAGCCGCGGGAACGGGCCGTCGAGCGCGAGCGTCCGCGCGTACATGTCGTGGATGGCGCTGGCGTTGCGTCCGGCGCCGGGCACGGCCTCGCCGTCGGCCTCGTGCAGCACCGCGAGCCCCTCGGCCATCCAGCCCGGCGTGAGGCCGTTCGGGACGAACAGCTTGCCGAACACGGCGTTCGCGAGCGCGGGGAGCCCGCCCACGTGGTCGAGGTGCAGGATGTGGACGTACTCGTGGAACACCAGGCTGGAGACCCAGTCCCGGTAGTCGTTCAGCTCGGAGAGCCCGGGCGGCGGGACGGCGTAGAGCCGGATGGTGTCGTACGGCAGCGGCGTGGCGAGGCCGTTCGCGTCGTCGGTGTCGTCGGAGAGGACGAGCTCGGTGCGCTCGCGCGGCGCGAAGCCGAGCACGGGCGAGAGGATCGCGTGCGCGCGCTCGGCGGCGCGGGCCACCTCCTGCGCGAGCTCCTCCTCGCCCTGGTGGTGGTGGACGCGGAAGTGCGGGGTCTCGATCGTTCGCCAGCGGAAGGCCGGATCGTAGAGCTGGGCGCGCGCGGCGGCGGGCACGAGCGCGAGCGCGGCGGCGCAGGCCAGGGCGAGCCGAGCGGCCGTGGAGCGCGCGACGCGGAGGCCGAGCGCGGCGCGGGGCGCGCGGCGCCGGGGAGCGCGGCCCGCCGGGCGGGCGTCGCGGGGCGCGGGGGCGGTCACTCGGGG
>NZ_BAZG01000194.1 GCF_000964525.1 Anaeromyxobacter sp. PSR-1 | reverse complement strand
ACGACGGCGCGCCGTGGATCGGGAGCACGCCGCCCGACGCCGCCGACGTGCCGCCCCGGCCCAGCCTGTTCGGCCAGGCGTTCCAGGGGCCGATGGAGGGCCACGGGCCCGGCGAGCCCTGGCACTACGACCTGCACGTGTGGGTCTGGCGCAACAACCCGGCGGGCACGTTCGCGCAGTGGAACCCGGCGCTGTCCTGTCCCTGAGCACCGCGCGCGATCCGCGATCACGCTGCGGTGGTCGCGGATCGCGCGCCGTGCCCGAGGATCAGGGGGGCGGCGGCGCCGCCGCGCCCGGAGCGCGGCGCGCGGCGGCCTCGGCGAGCAGGCGCTCGAGCTGGTCGAGGTCGGGCGGCTTCGCGAGGTGGGCGTCGAACCCGGCGTCGCGCGCGCGCTGCACGTCCTCGGGCTGCGCATAGCCGGTGAGTGCCACCGCGTACGTCGCAGCGCCACCGGGCAGGGCGCGGACGCGTGCCACCACCTCGTAGCCGTTCAGGTCGGGCAGCCCCACGTCGCAGATGAGCGCGTCCGGTCGCCGCTCCCGGACGGCCTCGACCCCCTGGCGTCCGTCCGCGGCGAGGCGGACCTCGTGCCCCTGCATCCTCAGGATCTCGCCCAGCGTCTCGCGCCCGTCGGCCTCGTCCTCGACGAGCACCAGATCGAGGCGCGGGGCGGTGGGCGTCACGGCGCGACCGACCACGCCGCCGGGGCGCGGCGCCAGCGGAAGGGTCACGACCAGCTCCGCGCCGCGGCCGGCCCCCTCGCTCCGTGCGACCACCGTCCCACCGTGCATGCCCACCAGGCTACGCACCAGGGAGAGGCCGATCCCCATCCCCCCGCGCGCCGTCCAGCGGGTGCGCTCCGCCTGCGCGAACGGCTCGAAGATCGCCTCCAGGAGACCCGGATCGATCCCCACGCCGGTGTCGCGGACCCGCAGCACGCAGGCCCCGGCCTCGCCGCGCACGGTCACGTCCACGCGCCCGCCCGGCGGCGTGAACTTCACCGCGTTGGTGAGCAGGTTGCCCGCGATCTGGCCGAGGCGCGTCGGATCGGCGTCCACCCACACCGGCTGATCGCCCATGTCGAGGTGCAGGGCCGGCCCGCGCTCGTCGAACAGCGGCCGGAGATCGTCGCTGGTGCGGCGCACCACCTCCCGAGCGTCGAGCACCGTGCGCTGCAGCGCGATCTTCCCGAAGTTCACGCGGCTCAGGTCGAGCAGATCGTCCACCAGCTTGGCGAGGTGATCCACCTGCCGCTCGATCACCGCGTTCGCCCGCTCTGCCTGGGGCCCCCCCGGCGGCACGCGATGCAGCAGGTAGACCGCGTTGCGGATCGGCGCGAGCGGGTTGCGCAGCTCGTGCGAGAGCACCGCCAGGAAGTCCGTCTTCCGCCGGTCCGCGTCGCGCAGCGCCTGCTCGCGCCGGCGGTGCTCGATGAGATCCGCGGCCTGCCTGGCCAGCAGGTCGAGCATCCTCAGCGTCACCTCGTCGGGCCGGTGCGGCTCGCGCCAGTGCGTGGAGATCATCCCGAGCGGCCGCCCGTCGCGGGCGACCAGCGGCGTGGACTGCAGCGCCCGCACGCCGGCGTCCTCGAGCAGGCGCCGCGCCTGCGTTCCGGCGAGCCACGGGCACGCCCGCGCATCCTCCACGACGTGCCGCTCCCCCCCGCGCAACCGCTCGGGGCAGGCGATGGGATCGTCGGGCGCGCCCGCGAGCGAGCGCACCACCTCCGGCGGAAACCCGCGCTGCGCCACGAGCCGGAGCGCGGCGGAGCCCTCCTCCAGGATGTGGAGCGTCCCCATGCGCGCGCCCGTCACGGCCAGCGCCGCGTCCATCACCGCCTCGAGCAGCGTGGGGAGCGCGTCCTCGCCGACCAGGCGGGCGGCCACCTCGTGCAGCCGCTCGAGCGCAGCGCGATCGGCGACCAGCCGCGCCTCCGCGTCCATGCGCTCCGTGATGTCGAACACCAGCCCGGCGCTCCGGTCCGGGCGCTGCCCGCTGCGGGTGACCGCGGTGATCACCAGGCGTACCCAGCGCCAGCCACCGTCCCCGCCGCGCACCCGCAGCTCGCGCTCGAGCTCGGCGGCCTTGCCCGTCGCGTAGGCGGCCAGCGCGGAGACCAGGCCCGGCGCATCCTCGGGGTGCAGCCGCTCCATCAGCCAGGGCACGAGCTCCGGGCAGCCCGGGAGCGCCTCCGGCGCGAAGCCCAGGACCTCCGCCATGCGGGGCGTGGTGAAGCCGCTGGAGAGGTCGGCGGAGTGCTCGAAGTAGGCGCCGCCGGAGGCGCGGATGACCTCCTTCAGCTTGCGCTCGCTCTCCCGCAGGTGTTCCTGGAGCTGCTTGTGCGCCGTCACGTCGGTCACGTACCCGTGCCAGATCACGCCCTCGCCGGGCTCCGGCTGCGGGGACGACCAGCCCTCGATCCAGCGCAGGCCGCGCGTGGGATGCTGGTAGCGGAACACGTCGTGCCAGCGCGAGAGCGTCCGGGCGGACGCCGCGATCCGCCGGATCACGCCGGGCAGGTCGTCGGGGTGGACGTTGCGCGCCCAGGCGGACATGTCTCGCGCGAGCTCCTGGCGCGAGACGCCGTACAGCTCCTCCGCCGCGGGCGTCGCGAAGGGCATCGACGCCGTGCCGTCCGGCCGGAGCCGGAACGAGCAGATGACGCCGGGCACGCTCTCGGCCAGCTTCGCGAACTGTTCGCGCAGCGAGACCTGCGGATCGGCCGGACCCCGGCCCGTCGCCTCCTCTCGCGAGGGTTCGCTGCCTGCAGGCGGCTCTGCCTCGCGGCGGGACATGCCTGCGATCTGCTCAGCGTGGCGCTGCGCCGCACGGCCCCGAGGACCCGAACCCTGCGTGCTAGGTCCGGCGGGTGCGGCCGGGCGCGATCCGGCGGAACTTCCGGGGGAGCGTGCCCCTCGGCCTCACGCGCCCACCGGCGGCGGTCGCGGATCGCGCCGACCTCGGCGCATCCGTCAGGCCTCCTCGCGCGCGCCGGGTCCGGCCAGGATCGCGCCGGGCCCGGCGCCGCGGGCGCGCTCGGGCGGGCGCGCCGCGGCGAGCCGCGCGAACAGCTGCGCCCGGCTGCGCGCGCCGGTCTTGTCGAACACGTGGGTGAGGTGATCGCGCGCGGTGTACGGCGAGATGCCCAGCGCCGCCGCGATCCCCTTCGTGCACAGCCCCTGGAGCGTGAGCTGCAGCACCCGGCGCTCGGCCGGCGTGAGCCCGAACGCGCAGACCTGCAGCTCGGCCAGCTCCACCGGCGCGGCCGGCTCGATCACCGCCGCGAGCTCCACGCCCGGGCTGCCGGCCGGGCGGAAGCCGTGCACGGTCAGCCAGCGCCCGGAGCGCGCGCGGGCCCGCACCCGCGCCGGCCCCTTCGCCTCCCCCGCCTCGTCGCGCCGGCGCGCGGCGGCGGCCACCGCCTGGATCGCGAGCGGCGGCGCCGACGCGGCCCCGCCCAGCTCCTCGAGCCAGCGCTCCGCGGCCGCGTCCGCCGCGACCCGCTCCAGCCCGGGCCCGAGCAGCACCAGCCCGGGCGCGTCCTCCGGCGCCCGCGCCGACGCGCCCTCCAGCAGCAGCGACGCGCGGAGCGCCTCCGCGAGCGTCGCGGCGATGCGCCCCAGCGCGCGGGCCTCCGGCGCGGTGAACTCCGGCCGGCCGCGCTCCCGGTACAGGTCGAGCCAGGCCCAGCAGCCGCCGCCGGCCACGCACGCGCTGCGCGCCTGCCGGCCCAGCCCGATGGGCGCGAGCACGTCGCGGAAGCGCGCGCTCCGCTCCGGCCGCCCGGCGGTGCTCACGCCGAGGACGCCCACGTGCCGCGGCCCGCGGGCGAGCGCGGACAGCTTGTCGTAGTCGTCCTCGCGGATCTCGTTGTCGAGGATGGCGGCGCAGTAGCGCTCCGGCAGCTCGTGGAGCACGCCGGCGGTGGGCAGCAGCGTGGCCGGGTCGGTGGCCGCGAACGCCGCCGCCTCGAACGGGATCGCGTCCGCGATCCGGCCGCGGGCGGCGTCCCAGAGCGTGGTCCAGGGCAGGCCCTGCCGGCACAGCGCCGCCACGTCCCGCTCCGCGCGCTCCGTCACGCTCCGGCGTTCCGGCATGGCCCACCCTCCTCGCCGGGGGCGCCGCGCCTCCGGTGCCGCTCCCCATAGCCGCCGGGCCCGCCGCGCCGCCAGGGCCCGCTCCAACTGGTGCAGCGGCGGGCGGCCCGCCCCGTGCCCCTACGCCCGTCGGATGGTGGCCGGCCGGCGCGGGCGCGAGATTGGGCGCACGTGCGGCGGCGGAGGCGGCCGGCGGAGGAGGCGACATGACGCGGGACGAGATGGATCGGCTGGTGAACCGGCACTTCCAGCAGGAGGCGCAGGACGACCTCGAGGGCGTGCTCTCCACGTTCACCGAGGACCTGCAGCACCGCTGCGTGGGCTCGACCTGCGGGCCGCTCTCGGGCAAGGAGGCGGCCCGGGGCTTCTACCGCCGGCTCTTCGCCGACCTGCGCGGCGAGGGCGTGCGCCCCATCGCGCGCCGCTACGGCGAGGACTTCCTGGTGGACGAGGCCGAGTGGACCGGGACCGTCGCCGACGCGAGCTTCTGCGGGCTGGCCGGGTGGTCCGGGCGCGCCACGTTCCGGATGCTCCACGTGTTCGAGCTGCGCGGCGAGCGGATCTCGCGCGAGGAGCTCTGGTTCGACGTGGCCGCGCTCCGGGCGCAGCTCGCGCCGCCCGCGCGCGCCCAGCGCGGCGACGGGGCCGCGGCGCTCGGCGCCGCGACCCCGGGGTGAGCCGGGCTACGCGATCTTCTCGAACCGCGACGCCGGCGTGCCGCAGACCGGGCACTTCTCGGTGGGGACGCCGAACTCGACGTCGCCGCAGACCGGGCACAGGTACACGTCCATCTTCGACAGGTCCTGCCCGGACTCGAGCGCCGCCAGCGCCTGCTCGAACAGCGTCGCGTGCACCTTCTCGACCCGGTTCGCCCAGTCGAGCATGGTCTTCGCCTTGTGCTGCTCGGCGATGGCCTGCTCGACCATGGGCGGGTACATCTCGGTGTACTCGTAGGTCTCGCCCGCGACCGCCTCGCGCAGGTTCTCGAGCGTCGAGCCGACGCCGCCCATGTTCTGGAGGTGCGCCAGCGCGTGGATGGTCTCGGCGTCGGCCGCGGCGCGGAACAGGCGGGCGATCTGCGGGTAGCCCTCCTTCTCCGCCTTCCTCGCGAAGGCGAGGTACTTCCGGTTGGCCTGGCTCTCGCCGGCGAACGCGACCTTCAGGTTCTCCGCGGTGGTGGGCATCGGCTGTCTCCTGTGCGGGTGGGTGAAGTGATCGGGGGCTACCCGGCCAGGCCCGGCCGCCCCTGCGCGCGGCGCTGGGCGAAGCCGCCCCACGCCAGGAACGCGATCTCGGCCGCCGCGATGAGGACCATCCAGATCACGATGGGCGAGTCGCCGAAGCCGTAGGCGTGGAGCCCGGTCCCGAGGACGTAGTTCACCCCGAGGTACGTCATGAGGATGGTCTGGAACGCGATGATGCTCCAGGCCGCCACGCCGAAGCGCCCGAGGAGCCGGTCGGAGCGGGCGTGCAGGATGGCCATGTACGCGAGGAACGCGACCAGCGACCAGACCTCCTTCGGATCCCAGCCCCAGTACCGGCCCCACGACGACGCCGCCCAGATCGAGCCGGTGAGGATGCCGGCGATGAGCAGGATCGACCCGACCATCGTGTACCAGTAGTTCAGGTCGGCCATCTTCTCGATGAGGTCCTCGCGCTTCGGCGCGAGCGCGCCGAACGCGATCTGCATGTGCGCGATGATCACCCCGAGCGCCAGCACCGCGTAGCTCACCATGATGATGGGCACGTGGATGGCGAGCCAGGGCGTGCCGGTGAGCACCGGCGGCATCGGGTGGATGAAGCCGTCCATCGGCAGCAGGTCCACGAGCAGCATGGTGACCGCGGCGCCGGCGCTCGCGTTCACCAGCACGAGCCGGTTGCGGATGAACACGAGCGCGATGAGCGCGAACAGGCCCACGCCCCACGCCAGGAACATCATCGACTCGTACATGTTCGACGCGGGCACCCGGCCGCCCACCGCCCAGCGCACGCCGAGCCCCCAGGTCATCACGCCGAACCCGATCACCAGCAGCACCGCCGCGGCCGCGTCGAGCGTGCGGTTCCGCGTGCGCCAGCCCGCGATCGCGGCCACCAGCGCGCCGACCAGGACGATCCAGGCGATGCGGCTCGGGCGCGTGGCGTTGTACGAGACCTCGCGGTCCATGGCGGCGGCCGCCGGCCAGCCCTCCAGCCGCGGCCCGCGGGCCAGCTCGAGCAGGCCGGGCAGCCCCGGCTGCGCCGCCGGGTTCCAGCGCGCCTCCGCCGGCCCGCCCACCGGCACCGGGCGCACGCCGCCCGAGATGAGGTCGCCCATGCGCTGGGCGCGCTCGTAGAGCTTCTCGACGTCGGCGAGGACGCCGCGCCGCGGCTCGTTGCGCGCCTCCTGCGCGGAGGCCTGCTGCATGAGCTGACCGAACTGCGGGCTGCGCGCCACCTGCACCAGCGCCGCGTGCGTGGCGCCGGAGAGCCCGATCGCCTCGGCGAGCTTGGCGTCGTCGAGCGCGATCACCGGCTCGTTCGCGGCGGCCTGCGGGTTCGCCAGCCAGCGCGCCGCGACGGCCACCGCGTCCCGGCCCTGGAACTGGCGGCGGCCGGTGATCTTCCAGACGTTCTCGCGCGCCCAGGTGTCGAGCGGCATGATGCGGCCGTCGTACTGCACCGGCAGCCGGCGCAGCGCCTCCAGGTCGGCCTTCGTGACCTCGTCGGGCGCGGCGGCGGCGGGGCGCGCCAGCGCCAGCACGGCCAGGCTCGCCAGCAGCGCGGCGGCGCGGCGGCGCTGCACGATGCGGGTGCCGAACACCACGCACATGCCCAGCACCAGCAGCACGTAGCCGGCGAACACGATGGGCTGGCCCGGGTCCTTCGACACCGAGAACACCGACGCCTCGCGCCCGTTCTCCTGCTGGTAGCTCGACTGGAAGATGGTGTACCCCGCGACCTCCAGCGGGTGGTTCATCCAGAGCGCGCCCGGCGTGCCGGCCCCGGTCTGCGGATCGAGGATGACCACGTAGCTGCGGAACTGCGCCGGACGCATGGTCCCGGGGTAGTGGTCGATCTGGAAGTCCATCAACCGGACCGAGAACGGCAGCGTGTGGCGCGCCACGAGCTGGCCGTTCTCCACCTGGTCGATCTCGTTGCCGGTCTGGCCCTCCCACAGGCCCAGCGTCCCCTCCACCTTGAAGAAGTACGTGACGAGCGCGCCGACCAGGATCAGCACCAGCGAGCCGTGGGTGAGCAGGTAGCCGATCCGCATCTTCCCGTAGGGGAAGAGCGACACCAGCGACGCGACCACGTTCACCGTGAACAGCGCCTGCAGCGCCAGGAACCAGGGCGCGTAGTAGACGAGCCGCCCCGCGACCTCGACGCCGGACCGCGACTCGATGATCGTGCCCGCCGAGAGCCCGAGCAGCAGCAGCACGAGCAGGATCACGGCGAGCTTCAGGGAGGACAGCAGCGCGAGGAGCTTCGGCATCGAACGACCTCTGCAGCGGAAGGGCTCCGGGCCGGGGTGTGTGCCGGCGCGGCGCTTTCGGGGGAAAGCGGCGGCATGGTACCACCAGGGGCGTCCCGGACGCGCCCCGAACCGGCGGCGGCAGGCCGGCGCAGCGCAGGCGTAAGTGCCCGGGCCGACGGTTCTTCCGGTGGTCGTGGGGCGGGCGCGACATCGCGCCGCAGGACTCCGGCGTCAGCGCCGGGGATGGCGCCGCGGACCCGGGGGATGGGACCCCGGTGCGCGACCGTGCTGGGAGGGCGCCGCGGACGCCGGGCGCGGCGGCTGCGCGTGCCCGGGCCGGTCGCGGGGGCCGGCGAGCGGGAGCCGCTCGACGCGGATCACCTCGGGGCCGGCGACCGGACCGCTGCGGCGCCGTTCGCCGCCCCGATCCGCGCCGGGCTCGCGGCGCTCGGCCGGGCGGCCGCCGCGATCCGCGGGGCGTCCACCGCGATCGGCGGGGCGGCCACCGCGATCCGCGGGGCGGCCACCCCGGTCGCGCGGGCCTGGCGCGCGCTGCCGGTTCT
>NZ_BAZG01000195.1 GCF_000964525.1 Anaeromyxobacter sp. PSR-1 | reverse complement strand
CGCCGGGCCCGTACGCCTGCGCCCTCGACCCAGCTCCGCTGCGCCAGCCGCGCGGCCACCGCGGGCGCGCCGCCGAAGCAGAACGCCACCCGCCCCTCGCCCGACGGCCCGTAGCGCACCTCGCGCCCCGCCTCGTCGAGGAGCACGCCGCCCGCGCCGCGCAGCAGCGCGTGCCCGGCCGCGACGTCGAGCGCGCGCGGCCGGTGCAGCGAGATGGCGCCGCGCGCCTCGCCGGTGGCGACCAGCGCGAGCCGGTAGGCGATGCTGGTGAGCGGCCGGAAGCGCCCGGGCTGCACCGCCTCGGCGTTGCCGCGCGCCCGCTTCGCCGCCGAGGAGGACACGAGCACCACGTCGCCGGCCTGGAGCGGCGCCGCGGAGATGGGCGGGAGCGGCGCCCCGTTCCTCCGCACCGGGCCCTCCCCCTCGGCCCAGGCGAGCAGATCCTCCCCGCCGTGCGGCGCGGTGTGGGCGAGCACCACGCCGAGCACCGGCACGCCGTCGCGCACCAGGCCGATGGACACCGAGGCGCCGCGGTGGCCGCGCTGGAAGTCGGCGGTCCCGTCGTTCGGATCGACGAGCCAGCACCGCCCGCCCGGACGGGCCGGCGGCCGGTTGCGCTCGGGCCGCTCCTCGCCGACGAAGCCGTCGCCCGGGAACGCGGCGTCGAGGACGGCGCGGATGAGGTCCTCGGCCTCCTCGTCCGCGGGGCAGTGCCCCGGCTCGCCCCGGGGGCCGCCGGCCCGGAACAGCTCCGCCCGCAGCAGGTCGGCCGCGGCACGGGCGGCGCGGAGGGCGGCTTCCAGGGCGCGGGAGAGGTCGGTCACTCCTCCATGTGTATCAAGCGCGGCGGCGTCCGGCGGCGGGATCTCCGCCCCGCCCGGCCGCCCTCCGGCCTCAGGTGGAGCGCGCCCGTGCCCGGTGACATCCGCCCGCCGGGCCCTTAGACAGGAGGCCGGGAGGGGACCGCGTGAAGATCGGCACCTGGAACGTGAACGGCATCCGCGCGCGCGAGGCGCAGGTGGGCGAGTTCATCGCCCGGGAGGGCCCCGACGTCGTCTGCCTGCAGGAGATCAAGGCCCCTCCGTCGAAGGTCCCTCCGTCGCTGTGCGAGCTCGAGGGCTACTGGTGCCTGTGGCACGGCGAGACCGCCTACTCCGGCGTGGCGCTGCTGGTGCGCAAGGCGATCGCACCCGAGCGGCCGGCGTTCGTCCACCCTCCGTTCGACCTCGAGACCCGCATCGCCACCTGCGAGCTGGGCGGCGTCACGGTGGCCTCGATCTACGTGCCGAACGGCGGCAAGGACCTCGCCGCCAAGCTCCGCTTCCTGGAGGCGATGGAGCGGTTCGCCGCGGACGCCCAGGCCTCCGGGCGGCCCCTGGTGCTCTGCGGGGACCTGAACGTCGCGCGCACCGACATGGACGTTCACCCGAAGGAGCGAAAGGCGGGCGCCATCGGCCAGCTCCCGGAGGAGCGGGCGCTGTTCGAGCGCATCCTGGCGCACGGCCTGGTGGACGTGGGCCGCGCGCTCGATCCCGCCAACGAGGGGCTGTTCACCTGGTGGGCGCCGTGGCGCAACCTGCGCCAGCGGAACATCGGCTGGCGCATCGACTACGTGCTGGCGAGCGCGCCGCTCGCGGCCAGCGCCACGCGGTGCCGGGTGCTGGCCGACTTCGGCACGAGCGATCACGCGCCGGTGGTGGCCGAGTTCCCGGCGGCGCCCTCCGCTGGCGCGGCGAACGGCGCGAGCGCGGCCTCGTAGGCGGCGAGGAGCGGCGGGGGCACCGCCACGCGGCGGTGCTCCACCATCGCCTCGAGCATCTTCGCGTTCGCGGGCGCCTGGCCGCGGAAGTGGTTGTTCGTGACGACGTACACGTCGGGTGCGCGCGGCGAGGCGGCCATCTCGGCGATGCGCTCGGCCCAGGGCGCGAGCTCGCCGGCGTCGTAGAGGTAGTCGTAGCGCGCGTCGCGCGGCGCGCCCTTGCGGAACCAGTCGCGGTAGTTGCGCCCGTGCACGCGCACGTACGCGACCGGCGCCGTGACCCGCGCGGCCGGCGCGAGCGAGCGCCGGAAGCGCGGCTGGTCCACGTTCACCAGCGCCACGCCCGCCGCGGCCAGCTCCTCGAGGACCTCGGGATCGTCCCACGACGCGTGGCGCACCTCGAGCGCGAGCGGCAGGCCGGCGAACGCGCGGAACAGCCCGCGCAGCCACTCCTCCGACGCCTCGCTCCGCTTGAACGACCACGGGAACTGGAGGAGCGCCGCGCCGAGCCTGCCCTCCTCGTGCAGGCGATCGAGCGCCGCCCGCGCCTGCGCGACCTCCTCGGCGCCGTACGCCTCGCGCTCGTGCGTGAACCGGCGCCAGACCTTCGCGCCGAAGCGGAAGGTGGGGACCTCGCGCACCCGCTCGCACCAGCGCGCCGCGACCGCCGCCGGGAACGGCCGGTAGAACGTCGCGTCCACCTCCACCGTCGAGAACCAGCGCGCCAGATACGCCAGGCGATCGAAGCGCTTGCCCTCGCCCGGCGGGTAGACCACGCCGGCCCAGTCCCGGTACTCCCATCCCGCGGGTCCGTAGCGGATCACGCCCGACGCGTAACGCAGGGTGACCGTCCGTTCAACCCGCGGCCAAGGGACGCGGGGCGGGGGCCCGCGTGCGGGTAGAATCCGCCCCCGGCGCGGGAGGCCACTTGCCGGTCGAGGAACGAAGCGAGCGCACCTGGACCACGCTGCCGAACACGCCGTGCGCGGCGGGGCGGCGCCACGCCTTCCTGCTCGTGCTGGCGGGCCCGCAGCTCGGCGACATCTACCCGCTCGCGCCCGACCGCGAGCTCGTCATCGGCCGGCGCGACGACTGCGACCTCCCCATCCGCGACGACGGCGTGTCGCGCCGCCACGCGGCCATCCGCGTCGAGGGCGAGGGCGCGCTGCTGCGCGACCTCGGCAGCGCGAACGGCACCTACGTGGACGGCGTGCGCGCCGAGGGCGAGGTGCGGCTCGCCGACGGCGGCCGCGTGAGCCTGGGCGGCGCCACCGTGCTGAAGTTCGCCTGGGCCGACGAGCTCGAGGCGCGCTGGCAGATGAAGCTCGCCGAGATCGCGCTGCTCGACCCGCTCACCGGCGTGTTCAACCGCCGCCACCTCGACGACCGGCTCGCCGCCGAGCTCGCCGCGGCCCAGCGGCACGGCCGCTCCATGTCGGTGCTCCTCGTGGACGTGGACCGGTTCCGGGCGGTGAACGAGGCGCACGGCCAGGCCGCCGGCGACGAGGCGCTGAAGATGGTCGCGTTCGTGCTGCGCGGCGCGCTCCGGCGCGAGGACGTGCTGGCGCGCGCCGGCGGCGCCGCGTTCGCGGTCATCGCCCGCGAAACGACGCTCGCGGGCGGCCGGGCGCTCGGCGAGCGCATCCGGCGCGCGGTGGCGCGGAGCCGCTGCGCCTGGCAGCCGGAGGGCGGCGGCGAGCCGGCCTCCATCGGCGTGAAGGTCTCGGTCGGCGTGGCGGAGGTCGCGGAGGGGCGCACGCAGCGCGAGGTGATGGAGTCGGCGGGGCGGGCGCTCCAGCTCGCGAAGCAGGCGGGCCGGAACACCGTGGTGGCGCTCCCGATGGCGCCCGCGGAGGGGCGGCCTGATCCCGCGCAAGCGGCCATGACGCGCGGCGGCGCGGCGCCTTGACGCTGGGGGGAGGGCCTGCGATCCTCGCGCCGGTCCGCTCCCCGGCGAGCCCGGCGGCGCCCGCTCAGCGGCGCCGCCCGACGGCTCCGGGCGGCGGCGATCCGGAGGCATCCAGATCATGCGGTCTCACGACGCACGGGCGGCGGCGATGGGCGGGACGGGCCACGCTGGCGGGGTGATCCACGTCCCGGCGGTCGCCGACGAGCCCGCCCCGGCGCCGGCGGATCTGGCGAGCCTCACGCAGGCGCAGCGCGCCGAGCGCGCGCTGGCCGAGGGCAAGCGCGAGCGGGAGATCCCCATCGAGCGCGCGTTCCTGCAGGCGGCGCTCGACTTCCGGCAGACGCTCCGCGTGCTGGTCTCGGCGGTGGTGCCGAAGTTCGCCGACTGGTGCTTCGTGGACCTCATCGACGGCGACGGGATCCCGCGCCGCGTGGAGGTCGCGCACGGCGATCCGGCCAAGGCGCCGCTCGCCCAGGAGATGCGCTCGATCGCGTTCGGGCCGGGCTGGGCCACCCCCGGCGCGCAGACCATCCGCGACCGCGCCCCGCGCCTGTTCCGGCAGGTGACGACCGAGGTGATGGAGTGGGCCACCCACGGCGAGCGCCACCTGGCGGTGCTGCGCGCCATCAAGCCCAACTCGCTGCTCTCGGTCCCGCTCGTCGCGCGCGACCGCGTCATCGGCTCCATCACGCTCATCCGCTCGAACATGCTCCCGGGCCTGGACGAGTCCGACCTGCTGTTCGCCGAGGCGCTGGCCGAGCCGGCCGCGCTCGCGCTCGACAACGCGCGCTGGTACCAGGCCGAGAAGGCCGGGCGCGGGGCCGC
Organism: Anaeromyxobacter sp. PSR-1; assembly: GCF_000964525.1. Taxonomy (GTDB): domain Bacteria; phylum Myxococcota; class Myxococcia; order Myxococcales; family Anaeromyxobacteraceae; genus Anaeromyxobacter. The sequence goes on along the minus strand of NZ_BAZG01000195.1, from coordinate 3,565 downwards.
GCTGGAGGAGGCGGACCGCGAGCGGCACGATCGCGTGGACGCGCAGCGGGGCGTGCTGCGGCTGCGCCGGATCGAGTCGGTCTCGGCCAGCCTCGCGTCGGTGCTCGCCCCGCAGGCCATCGCGCGGGTGGCGGTGGAGAACGGGCTGTCGGTGCTGGAGCCGGCCACCGCCATGGTGGTCCGCGCGGCGCCCGGCGCGAGCGTGCTCGAGGTGCTGCACTGCCAGGGCTGGGCGGACGACCTGGCGCTCGACCTGCGCGAGCTGCGGGCCGACTCGCCCGCGCTGCTCGCCGAGGCCTACCGCATCCAGACCGCGATCTGGGTCTCCAGCCCGGAGGCGCTGGCGCAGGCCTACCCGAACGCCGCCGAGCTGGCGCTCCGGGTGGGCGACCGCGCCTGGGCGGCGGTGCCGCTCCGTTGCGACGGCCGCACCGTCGGGGCGCTCGGCCTCGGGTTCCCGCACCCGCGCGACCTCGACGCCGACGAGAAGCGGTTCGTGCTCACCGTGGCGCAGATCGTGGCGCAGGCGCTGGAGCGCGCCCGGCTGCGCGACGAGGCGCGCTAGGCGCCCCCCGGCTCCGTCCGCTCGTCCCGACCCTTCGACTCCGTCCGCTCATCCCGAGCGTAGCGCGGCCGCGAGGCCGCGCGGAGTCGAGGGACGCTCAGGGTGAGCGGGGAGTCGAGGGACCCTCAGCGCCGGGTCGGGTGGAACGCGCCGGCCGCCTTCAGCACCCGCAGCGCCGCGAGCTGCGCGGCCAGCGACTCGGTGATCTGGCCGACCTCCGCGGTGCGGAGCTGCGCGGTCGCGTCCGCCTGCTCCACCGCCGTGGCGGTGCCGGCCCGGAAGGCGACGTCCACCAGGCGCTGGTTCTCGGCGGCGAGGTCGCGCTGCTCCTTCGCCTTGGCGGCGTTGGCGCGGGCGCTCTCCATGTCGAGGTAGGCCTGCTCCACCTCCTGCCGCGCCTTCAGCTCGGCGCTCGCGCTCGACGCGTTCGCCTCGTCGATCTTCGCGTTCGCCTCGCGGATGTCCGACTCGCGCAGGCCGCCGTCGAGCACCTTCCACTGCAGCGCCAGGCCCGCGGCCCAGGCGTGGTTCGTGCCGGTGAAGCCGGCCTCGTTCGCCAGCGTGTAGCGGCCGAACGCGCCCACGTTGGGCAGGTACCGCGCCACCGCCTGGTTCCGGACGCCGCGCTGCAGCTCCACGTTGACGCGCGCCGCCTGCACGTCGGGCCGGTCCCGCAGCGCCGCCGCGACCAGCGCCTCCGCGTCGCCGGCCAGCACCGGCTCGGGCGGATCGACCACGTCGAAGTCCGGCCGGCGGTCGAGCAGCGTCGCGAGCGCGATGCGCGCGGAGGCGAACGCGTTCTGCGACCGCTTCACGTCCTGCTCGGCGCGGGCCCGGTCGATCTCGGCGCGCAGCAGGCCCACCTTGGCGATGGCGCCGGCCTGGTAGCGCACGCGCGCGTCCTTCTCCTGGCGGGCGGCGATCTCGAGCAGCCGCTCGGACACCTCCATGGCCCGCCGCAGCGAGGCGGCGCCGTAGTACGCCTGCGCCACCCCGAACAGCACCTCGCGCCGCGCCGTCTCCACGTTCAGCCGGGCGATCTCCTCGCCCCGGTTCGCGTTGGGGATGGCGAAGAGGAGCTGCGGCGCGAGCAGCGCCTGGGTCGCCTCGACGAGCCCGTTCAGCTGGTCCTGCGCCTGGATGGTGATCTTCGGCGAGCCGGGCCCGAGCGACCCGGCCGGCAGCACCGCCTCGGTCTCGTTGCGCGTGTAGGTGCCGCTCGCGGTGACCTGCGGCAGGTAGCCCGACCACGCCTTCCAGGAGAGCTCGTCGGCCTGGCGCAGCCGCGCCTGGGCCGCCTTGAGATCCAGGTTCTGCGCGGCGGCGGTGGCGAGCGCGTCGTCGAGCGTGAGCACGGGCAGCGCGGGCTGCGCACCGGCGGCGGCCGGCGCGGCCTCGCCGGGTGGCGGGGGCGCGGGCGTCGAAGGGGTCCCGGGTGCCTGCGCCAGCGCCAGCGTCAGCGCCGCGGTGATCAGTGCGTTCATGCGTCCTCCCGCCGTTCGTGTTGCCTTCCGCCCGCGCGGCGGGCCGTCCCCGGGCGCGCCGGCGCCGCGGCGCCCTCCGCCGGCCGGAGCCGCTCGTCCAGCCGCGCCAGGATGCGGACGAGATCCCGCCGGTCGCGCGGCTCGAGCAGCGCGAGCAGGCCCTCCAGCCGCGCCGAGATCTCCGCGTCGAGCGCGCGCCAGGCCGCCTCGCCGCGCTCGGCCAGCGAGACCCGCACCACCCGGCGGTCGTCGCGGCTGCGCGCCCGCTGCACCAGCCCGTCCCGCTCCAGCCGGTCCACCACGCCGGTGATGGTCTTCTCGGTCACGGCCACGTGCCGCGCCAGCTCGCCCATGGTGAGCGCGCCGCCCGTGCCCAGCCAGAGCAGCGCGTGCACCTGCACCGGGGAGAGGTCGAGCCCGTGGCCGCTGCCGCCGATGGGATCGCGGAGCGAGCCGCGCCGCGACAGGCGGACCAGCAGCTCGCGGACGCGGCGGGCGTCGGCGGCGGGGCCGGAGCGGGCGGGGGTACTCCGCATTGCGGAGCACCCGTAGAGCGGACCGTCGCGGCTGTCAACCGAAGACCGCGCGCGCGGCGCGCCCCGTCCGGGCAGCGCGGGTCAGCGCGCGCCGCCCAGGTCCTCGATCTCCGCCTCGATGTCCCGGCGCTCCGGCGCGTCCGGCTTCAGCGCCAGGAAGGCCCGGAACGCCTGGACCGCCCGCTCCCGCTGGCCGCGCTCCTTGTACGCGTACCCGAGGAAGTAGTGCGGCATCGCGTTCTTCGGGTCCTCGCGCACGGCGCGCTCGTAGAGCGGCAGCGCGGCCCGCACCCCCTCCGCCTGGTGCACCTCGCGCGCGAGCGGGTACAGCACCTGGCCCGCGGCGGGGTCGGCCCGCTGCGCGGCGCGGAGCGTCCGCACCGCCTCGGCGTGCTTGCCGAGCTTGCCCTGGCACTCGCCCAGCTCGACGCGCAGCCGGGTGGCGCGCGGGGCGAGCTCGATGGCGCGCGCGAGCGGCGCGAGCGCCAGGTCGCAGCGGCCGTTCGCGGTGTACAGCAGCGCCATCCGCTCGTGCGGGTCGGGGAGCGCCGGGGCGGCCGCGGCCGCCGCCTGGTACGCCTCGATCGCCTCCTGGAGCGCCCCGGACCGCTCCAGCGCCTGGCCGAGCTGGAGCCGCGGCTCCGGGGCGGCGGGGGAGAGGTCCACCGCCTTCCGGAGGCGCACCAGCGCGGCGGGCGTCTCGCCCCGGGCGAGGAGGGCGCGCCCGAGCCAGAGCTGCGCGTCGGCCGCCCCGGGGGCCTCGGTGGTGGCGGCGCCGAGCAGCTTCACCGCCGCCTCGGCGTCGCCCCGCTCCAGCTTCACCGCGCCGAGCCGGGTGAGCGCGGCCGCGTTGCGCGGCTGCAGGTCCACCGCGACCGCGAGCGCCGCCTCGGCCTTCTCGAGCTCGCGGGCCGACCACTCCAGCGTCCCGAGCGCGAGCTGCGCCTCGGCGCTCCGCGGCTCGAGCGCGAGCGCCCGGA
>NZ_BAZG01000196.1 GCF_000964525.1 Anaeromyxobacter sp. PSR-1 | reverse complement strand
GTCGGAGCGGCCCTCGGCGCGCGCCACCACCGCGTGCGCCAGCCCGGCCCGCCGCGCCGCGCGCGCGCCCTCCGCCGCGCCGTCGCAGGCGACGCCGTAGTCGAGCCAGCGCCCCGGCCGCGCCCGCGCCGCCTCGCCGACGGCCTCGGCCCGCGCCAGCGCCGGATCGCCGTCCACCACCGGCCGGCACAGCAGCAGGCGCTCTCCGCCCGAGGCGACCGCCGCCGCGATCACCATGCCCATCACGCCCGAAAGCGCCATCGCCACCTCCGCACGATCCGTCACGCCGTCACGCTGAGTGCGCCCGCACTATCAGCACAGCTGCGTCGCCCGCTGCAAGCGGCGTGCAGCGCCCCCGACGCGTGTGGATCCGCGTGACCCACCCCGGCTCGGGCGCGCCGGACGGTCCGCGCCGCGGACCGCCCACCCGAGGCGCGGACTCGACCCAGCGTCCGGGATGCGGGATCACTCGCGAAAGGTGGATCTGCTCCCTGGTACGACACTCGCAGTGCGACCGCGCCGCTTGAAACCGGATCGTGCGTCCGTACGATCCGTGAACTTCGCCTTCCAGGAGGACGGCCGATGCGCAGCGCAGGGTTCGTGGAGCGGCTCGGGATCATCATCTTCGTCATCGCAGCGGGAGCGGGCTGCTCGGGCGGCGGCGCCACGGCGCGCACGTGCCAGGCGGACGACGGCTGCGGCGCGGCGGCGCGCTGCGTGGCCGGCGCCTGCGTCGCGAACGCCCCGCCGATCGCGGTCATCGCCGCGCCCGCGGGGCCGCAGGCGTTCGCGCTGGTGGAGCTGGACGGCGGCGGGAGCGCCGATCCGGACGCGCCCCGCGACGCGGTCGCCTCGCACGCGTGGACGATCGCGGCCGTGGACGCGCCCTGCGCAGCGCCGGCGGTGGCCGGCACCGGTCCGCTGGCGCGGGTGCGCTTCGGGTGCGCCGGCCGCTACGCGATCGAGCTGGTGGTGCGCGACCAGCTCGGCGCCGAGAGCGCGCCAGCCCGGCTCGAGCTGGACGTCGCGCCCTACGCCGGCACGCCGCCCGTCGCCGCCGGCCCGGACGTCGCGCTCGGCCACCTGTGCCAGGGCGAGCCGCTGCGCTGCGCCCCCGACGGCCCGGTGGCGCTGTCGGCCACCCTCTCGGCCGCCGCCGCGCAGGGACCGGTCCGCTGGCAGTGGACGGTGGAGCCGCCCGCCGGCCGCCCCCTCGGCGCCGACCGCCGCGCGACCTTCACCCCCGGGCCCGACGACATCGCGCCGGCGGTGTCCATCGAGACCGACGGGACGGCCATCTCGGGCGACTGGGTGTTCCGGGTCGAGGCGTCCGACGACGCGGGTGTGCTCGGCGCCGCGGCCACGCGGGTGAGCGTCGGCAACCGCCCGCCGGCGGTCGCCGCGACGCCGCCCCCCGAGGCGCCGCACGCGTACGACGCCTCGGGCCCGCGCCTCGTCGCCGAGGGGCGGATCCCGATCTCGGTGACCGACCCGGACGGCGATCCGCTCGAGCCGCGCACCGTGACCTGGCACCACGCCGGCGACGGCGACGCCGGCGTCTTCGAGGGCGAGGACCTCGGCGCCGCGCTCACCTTCCGCGTGGCCATCCCCTACGCCTCGCCGGCCGACGCCCCCTACCTCGCCGGCGGCGCGGGGCTGGAGCGCACCATCGTGGTGACGGTCGCCGACGCGAACGGCGCGCCGGCGCGGGCCGAGCTGCCGGTGACGGTGGGCAACCGCCCGCCCTCGGTGGTGTCGGCGCCGTCGAGCGGGCTCGGGATCCTCCACGCGTTCGACCCCATCGCCCGGCGCTACCGCGCCACGCAGGAGCTGTGGCGCGTGGTGGACCCGGACGGCGACCCCATCTCGCCCACCGGCGGCACCGGCGACGCGGCCTGCGACCGGCTCACGCTCCTGTCCGACGGCGCCGCGATCATCGAGTGCAGCGGCGCGTACCAGACCCCGTCCGACCTCGCGGCCTTCGTCGGCCTGCACACGATCGCGCCCTCGGTCGCAGATCCCTGGACCGCCACCGCGCTGCCCGCGGCGCAGCTCTCGATCGGCAACGGCCTGCCCACCGCCACCTCCTCCACGGTCACGCAGGTGGTCACGTGCGACCGTCCCCCCGACGACGCGCTCTGCTGCCGCTGGTCGGGGTCGGTCTGCGTGCAGTACCCGCTGGTGATCCCGGCGCGGACCTACGCGGTGACGCCGAAGGTCTCGGATCCGGACGGCGATCCGGTCCAGGTGGCGTTCTCGGCCGGCGTGACCCCGATGAGCGTGCGGTGCGAGGGCGGGGCGTGCGAGCAGGCCACGGCCGTCGCGCCGGAGGTCGCCACCTGCACCGCCACGCAGGCGACGAGCACGCAGACCTTCTCGGTGACCGATGGCGCGGACTCCCCCACCACACCGAGCGCGACCTTCAGCTACGTGCGGAGCTGTCAGTAGGCGGGCGCGCCGCCGGGCGCCGACCGGCGGCGCTCCACCACCGCGTCGGCGGCCTGGGCGATGCGCTCGACGCCGAGCGCCTTGTCCAGGACCGCGTCGGCGCCGGCCGCCGCGAGCCGCGGCTCCAGCCCTTCCTCGAGCCGGCCGGTCACCGCCACGATGGCGAGGTCGGCCTCCCCGCCCACGGTGCGGATCCGGCGCACCAGCTCGGCGCCGTCCATGCCGGGCATGCGCACGTCGGTGACGAGGAGGTCGAGCGCGAGCACCTCCTCCGCGAGCACCCGGAGCCCCTCGGTCGCGTCGGCGGCGGTGAGCACCTCGAACCCGCGGCCGCCGAGCGCGTCGGCGAGCATCCGGCGGAGCAGCGCGTCGTCGTCCACCACCAGCGCGCGGCGGGGCCGGCCGGAGAGCTGCGCCACCGCCGCGGAGAGGACCGCGTCCGCCTCGGCGTCGAGCGTGAACCGCACGCCCATGCCGCTCGCGCTCGCGAACACCACGCGCGCCGGGGTGGACAGCTCGACGCCGTTCGGCAGGGCGAGGCGGAGCACGAGCTGCGCGCCCACCTTGGCGGGCCGGGCGGTGCGCACGAACGCGCCGCCCTGGGAGAGGTTCTCGATCCAGTCGGAGGCGAGCTCGCTGGCGGTCGCGTACTCGATGCGCGCCTGCGCGGCGGGGTCGGGCGGCGGCAGCGCGACGACCGTGACCGGGCCGCTCACCGCGAAGCGGGCGGTGGCGCGGGTGCCGGCGCCGACCTCGCTGGCGCCGGCGGCCTTGCGGGCGAGGGCGTCGCGCAGCGCCGGCGGGGCCTCGTCGAGGCGCAGCGTGTAGCCGGCCGGCGCGCCGGGCCGCGCCTGCGCGGGGCCGCGGACGTCCATCACGGTCGCGCGCGCCTCCACCGGCCGCGCCACCCCGGGCAGCCGGAGCGCGAGGGCGAGCACGTCGCCGGGCGGCGGCGCGATGGGCGCCGCCACGAACAGCGTCCCCGCCTTGGGATCGCACTGCACGCCCTGCCAGCCGGGCCCGCCCACGTCCATGCACAGCACCGGGTGCGCGGCGGCGCTGCGGTGCCGTCCCGCCGGCGCGCCGGCCTCGCCGAAGAAGCGTCCCGACACGTCGAGCAGGTCGCCGGGGAGGATGCCCTCGGCGACGACGTCGCACGCGTCCACCTGCGCCCGCAGCCGCTCCCGCTCCGCGTCCGGCGCGTCGGCGGGCGCGAGCAGCCGGCCGCCGGCGCGCGCCGTCCAGAACGCGAGGCGCGCCCGCGCCGCCTCCGAGGCGGCCCCGTCGCGGGCGGCGACCGCCACCGCGAGGAACCGGGTGGACGAGGCGAACGCGAGGTCACAGCCGTCGAGGGCGTCGCCGAGCACGTGCGGCAGGGCCAGCACGAGCCGCTCCGCCGCGAGCAGGCGGTCCCCCTCGGCCCGGACGAAGATGCAGGCGAGCTCGACGGTGTCCATGGGGCGCGTCCAGTCCATACTCCAGGTGGAAGGCGTGCGCCGCCCGCGAGATGGGGGCGCCGGCCGGCGCCCCTCGCAGGCGTGCGCTAGGCCGGCGCGGCCGCCCCGGCGTGCGCGGCGTCCCGGCGGAGGACGGCGGGGATGCCGTCGCGCCACGCGCGCGCCAGCTCCTCGACCGGTACCGAGAGCGCGCCCTGGATCTCCAGCCGGTCGCCGCCCACCGCCCCGAGGCGGATGACCGGCGCGCCGCACGCCTGCGCGAGCTCCACGAACCGGGCGGCGTTCTCCTTGGGCAGCGACACCAGGATGCGGCTCGCGTCCTCCCCGAACAGCACGAAGTCCTTGCGGACCGGGAACGGGATGCGCACCGCGCAGCCGATCCAGCCCGGCTTCGAGCCGTCGGCGGGGACCTCGTGCATCATGCAGCTCTCCGCCAGCGCCACCGCGAGGCCGCCCTCGGAGCAGTCGTGCGCCGAGGAGAGCAGGCCGGCCCGGACGGCGCGGCGGACGGTCTCCTGCACCGCCTTCTCGCGCGCGAGGTCGAGCGCCGGCGGGCGGCCGGCCTCCTCGCCGTGCTCCGCCGACAGGTACTCCGAGCCGCCCACCTCGCCCTGCAGGCTCCCCACCAGCGCGATGACGTCGCCGGCGTCGCGGAAGGTGGAGTGGCAGGTGCGCTCCACCGGCTCGACCAGGCCCACCATGCCGACGGTGGGCGTGGGCAGGATGCCCTGGCCCTCGGTCTCGTTGTAGAGCGAGACGTTGCCGGAGACGACCGGGGTGCCGAACGCGCGGCAGGCGTCGCCGATGCCGCGCACGCACTCGGCGAACTGCCACATGATCTCCGGCTTCTCGGGGTTGCCGAAGTTCAGGCAGTCGGTGATGGCGATGGGCTCGCCGCCCACGCAGGCGATGTTGCGGGCGCATTCGGCCACCGCGTGCATGGCGCCGAGGTACGGGTCGAGGAAGCAGAAGCGCCCGTTCACGCCCACCGAGAGCGCGATCCCCTTGTGCGCGTGCTTGTCGTGCGAGACCGCGAGGCGCACCACCGCGGCGTCGCCGCCGGGCCGCACCGCGCCGACCAGCCGGACCATGTGATCGTACTGGCGGTAGACCCACTCCTTGGACGCGATGGTGGGCCGGGCGAGCAGCCGGAGCAGCGCCGCGCCGAGGTCGGCCGGCTCGGGCAGGGTGGCCGGGTCGAAGGCGTGCAGCGCGGGCAGCGCCGGGTGCGGGGTCATGGGGCGGTGGTACTTCGGCGCGCCCTCGGTGAGCGGATCCACCGGCAGGTCGGCCACCACCTCGCCGCGCCAGTGCGCGCGCCAGCGGCCGCTCGCGGTCACGCGCCCGATCACCGCCACGTCGAGGTCCCACTTCTCGCAGATGCTCCGGACCAGCTCCTCCTTGCCCTCGGCCGCCACGAGCAGCATGCGCTCCTGCGACTCGGAGAGGAGGATCTCGTACGGCGTCATGCCCTCCTCGCGGAGCGGCACCTTGTCGAGGAACAGGTCGAGCCCGTTCCCGCCGCGGCCGGCCATCTCCACCGACGAGCTGGTGAGGCCGGCGGCGCCCATGTCCTGGATGCCGACCACCGCGTCGGTCTGGAACAGCTCGAGGCACGCCTCGAGCAGCAGCTTCTCCATGAACGGGTCGCCGACCTGCACCGTCGGGCGCTTCTCCTCGGTGGAGGCGTCGAACTCGGCCGACGCCATGGTGGCGCCGTGGATGCCGTCGCGGCCGGTCTTCGCCCCCACGTACATCACCGGGTTGCCGACGCCGGCGGCGGTGCCGCGGAAGATCTTGTCGGCGGGGAGGATGCCGAGCGTGAACGCGTTCACCAGGCAGTTGCCGTTGTACGAGGGGTGGAACGCCACCTCGCCGCCCACGGTGGGCACGCCCATGCAGTTGCCGTAGCCGCCGATGCCGGCCACCACGCCCTCCAGCAGGTAGGCGGTCCTCGGGTGGCTCGGGTCGCCGAAGCGGAGCGCGTTCAGCGAGGCGATGGGGCGGGCGCCCATGGTGAAGACGTCGCGGAGGATGCCGCCCACGCCGGTGGCCGCGCCCTGGTACGGCTCGATGTAGCTCGGGTGGTTGTGGCTCTCCATCTTGAACGCGGCGGCGAGCCCGTCGCCGAGGTCCACCACGCCCGCGTTCTCGCCCGGCCCCTGCAGCACCCGCGGGCCGCTGGTCGGGAAGGTCTTCAGGTGGACGCGCGACGACTTGTAGGAGCAGTGCTCGCTCCACATGACCGAGAACACGCCCAGCTCGGTGAGCGTGGGCACGCGCCCGAGGTGCTCGAGGATGCGCTGGTACTCGTCCGGCTTGAGGCCGTGCTGCGCGACGATCTCGGGGGTGATCTGCTCGGTCATGAGGCCGCGGATTCTAGCGGCGGAGGCCCGGGAGATCGAGGCTCGTCGTCCGGCCGGGCGCCGGGCGTGCGGCCGGCCGCGCGCCGCGGGCCCGGGGCGCCCCGGTCCTGGCCGCCCGGGCGCGTCACCGGGCGGACCGCCTACAGCGCCAGGAGCAGCTTCGTCAGGTCGTAGCGGACGTCGCCGCGCTCGGAGACCGGCACCGGGGCGGCGGGGAGCCGCAGCCGCTCCACCAGCCGGTTGTAGCCGAGGCCCATGAGCGTCCGGAGGTTGACCGCGTCGTGCAGGTTGTACTCGGCGAACAGCCGGAGCGCGCCGGCGTCGCCCCGCTCCTGCCAGGCGCGCCAGAGGCGGACCGCGTCCAGGCCGGAGAGGCCGTGGAGGTGCGCCGGGCGGCCGACGCCGGTCTCCTCCTCGAGCCGCTTCAGGCCGCCCCTGTGGCCGAGGCGGCGCCAGAGGTGGCAGAGGTCCACGTGCGCGCGCGGCGGGCGCCAGCCGGGGAACGCGCGCCGGAGCACCGGCTCGTCGAAGGCGAGGCCGTTGTAGGTGACGAGCACCTTCCAGCCGCGCGCCGCCTCCGGGAACGCGTCGAGGTCGCGACCGTCCAGGAACAGCCGCGGCCCGGACGCGTCCAGCACGCCCACGCAGGTGAGCCGCTCGCCGTCGGTCTCGACGTCGAGGAACGCGGCGTCCTCCGCGAAGGCGGGGTAGAGCCGCCAGCGCTCGTTGCGCGGGATCATGGCCGCGAGCGCGTCGGCGTCGCCCGCCTCGAGCGCGGCCTCGGCGCGGGCCACCGCGTCGCGCAGGCGCGCGTCGATCCGCGGCGAGAGCGCCACCGCGGGCGCGGCGGGCAGGTCGGCCCAGCGCCGGATGCCGGCGTTCCAGAGCTTCCCCTCGAGGTAGGGGCCGATGCCCGGCGCGAGCCGGAAGGTGCTGCGGATCATGCGGAGGCGGAGCTTACGCGCGGAGCCGCCGCGCGCGCAAAGCCGGCCCGGGTCAGCGCTCCCAGGCGCTCCGCCACGCGCCGGCGCGCTCGGCGTGCTCGAGGAAGCTCCGGTAGAACGGGTGGCGCGACACGGTGCTGCCGTCGCCCACCACCACCAGCTTCGCCCGCGCGCGGGTGAGCGCCACGTTCATGCGGCGCACGTCGGCGAGGAAGCCCACCTCGCCCGCCTCGTTGGAGCGCACCAGCGAGACCACCACCGCCTCCTTCTCGCGCCCCTGGAAGCCGTCCACCGTGTCCACCTCCAGGCCGGCCTCCAGCTCGTCGGCGAGGAGCTGCCGGAGGCGCTGCACCTGCGCGTCGTAGGGCGAGATCACCGCCACGTCGCCGGGGGCGAGCCCGGCCGCGAGCAGGCGCCGGACCTCCGACGCCGCCAGCTCCGCCTCGCCGGCGTTCTGCTTCGAGTCGGAGCCCTCCGGCGTCTCCTCCTCGAAGCCGCGCCCGGAGGTGTCCACCAGCTCGAGCGGCGCGTCGTCCACGGCGCGGCCGGCGGCGGCCGGGTGGGCGCGGAGCGCGCCGCGGTAGAGCGCCTCGGACGGGAACGCCATGATGCGGGCGTTCATGCGGTGCTGCTCGGCGAGCATCACCCGCGCCCGGTCGCCGTGCGCCTCCACCAGCCGCTCGAACAGCGACACCCCCAGGCCGCCGGCCTGGGCCGCGGCGGAGAGCACGGTGGGCGGCAGCTGCAGGTGGTCGCCGGCCAGCACCGCGCGGTCGGCGCGCAGGAGCGCCAGGTACGCGGCCG
>NZ_BAZG01000197.1 GCF_000964525.1 Anaeromyxobacter sp. PSR-1 | reverse complement strand
AGACCCCCTGCTCGCTCCGGCCCACGCTCATCCGCGTGGGCCTGCGCTCGCTGAGGTTACTGCTCCAAACGCCATCCGCGGGCGTGGCCGCGTTTCAGCTTCATCCGGAGCGCTCGGTCCCCTTCGCTTCGCTCGGGGACCTGCGCTCCCTTGCTTCCCGACCTCTCGTCCGGCCTCTGCTGTCCTCGCGTTCGGCGAGCGAGCCCGCAGTCGTGGTCCAAATTGGCGGAGAGCGAGGGATTCGAACCCCCGGTACCGTTGCCGGTACACCTGATTTCGAGTCAGGCGCCTTCGACCAGCTCGGCCAGCTCTCCGCGGGCGGGTTTAACCGATCTCCCGGGGCGTGCCAAGGGGGAAGGCTCGCCTACCCCTCGCCGCCGTTGCCGTTTCCGGTCCCGGCGCCCCGGCGGGCCCGGAAGAAGGCCCGGAGGAGCTCGCCGGACTCCTCGGCCAGCAGGCCGCGCTCCACCGGGAACCGGTGGTTCAGGCGGGGATCCGTCGACAGGTCCTGGAGCGAGCCGACGCAGCCGGCCTTGGGGTCGCTCGCCCCGTAGACCAGCCGGTCGATGCGGGCGAGCACCATGGCGCCGGCGCACATGGCGCAGGGCTCGAGCGTCACCACCACCGTCACGCCGGTGAGGCGCCAGCGCCCGAGGGTGCGCGCCGCCTCCTGGATGGCGAGGAGCTCGGCGTGGGCGGTCGGATCGCGGGCCGCCTCGCGGGCGTTCGCGCCGCGGCCGACCACGCGGCCCTCGAACAGCGCCACCGCGCCGACCGGCACCTCGCCGCGGGCCGCCGCCTCGCGCGCCAGGCCCAGCGCCTCCTGCATCGCCTCGCGCTCGTCCACGGGCCCTTCATACCCCGACCGCGGGCGCCCGCGCACGCGCGCCGCCGCGCGGCGCGGGTCGCTGCGCACCCTCGGTGAATCCTCCGGGTCCCCGGCGCGACCCGCACGCCGCGTCGGGAAGCGCGCGCCCGCCCTCCACTCCTGGTCACGTCCGCGCGCGCCGGCGTTCCGCCCTGCGGAGTCCATTCACCACAGGTCGCAGTCACCGCCGGCGAAGGCCGGCCGTCCCCACCCCTCGCCGACCGGAGCCCTCCATGACGCCCACCCGCCGATCCTTGCTCGCCCTGCTCCTCGCGGCGGCCGCCTGCTCCGGCGGCGGCGGCGACGACGCCCCGACGGTCCTGCCGGTCGTCGTCACCGCCACGCCGGCGCTGGTGAAGGCGGACGGCGCCGCGACCGTCACCGTCCACGTGCGCGCCGGCAAGGGGCCGGTCGCGGTGGTGGCGAGCCGCGGCACGTTCCTCGGCACCGGCACCAGCACCGCCACGCTCCCCGCGGCCGAGGGCGACCTCACGCTCGTCACCTGCGACCAGCGCCTGAACCCCGGGTGCTGGGGCCCGGTGTCGGTGACCGCCTCCGACGCCTCGCTGGCGTACGGCCTGGCGCAGGTCACGTTCGTGGGCGCCGAGATCTGCGACAACGGCGTGCCGGACGCGGGCAACCCGGCGGCGGACTGCGCCGCGGCCGAGTGCGCCGGCGCGACCTGCCGCACCGGCGCCGGGGCGGTCGGGACCTGCGCCGCCGGCGCGTGCACGTGCACGCCCGACGCCGGGCAGTCGGGCGGCGAGACCGCCTGCGACGACGCCCGCGACAACGACTGCGACGGCGGGGTGGACTGCGCCGACGCCGGCTGCGCCGGGCGCCGCTGCCTGGCCGCGGGCGGGGCGGTGGGCGCCTGCGCCGAGGGCGCCTGCGTCTGCACGCCGGCGTCCGCCGGCGAGACCGCGTGCGGCGACGGGCGGGACGACGACTGCGACGGCCGGGTGGACTGCGAGGACGCCGACTGCGGCGGCGCGACCTGCGCGACCGCCGACGGGCGGGCCGGCGCGTGCGCCGCCGGCACGTGCGCGCCGGTCGCCTGCGATGCCACCGAGCCGGCCGAGGTGTCCTGCGCGAACCGGCTCGACGACGACTGCGACGGCCTGGTGGACTGCGCCGAGACCGCCTGCGACGGGCAACCGTGCGACGCCGCGGCCGGCGCGCGCTGGGCCTGCCGCAACCGCCGCTGCACCGACCTCGCCTCCGGCGTGGCGCTGGCGCTCGCCCCGGCGCGCGGCCGCATCCCGGCCGACGGCCGCGCCACCACCGCCGTCACCGTGACGCTCGCGCGCGAGGGCGTGCCCGCGGCCGGCGAGCAGGTGGTGCTGACCACCACGCTGGGCGCGTTCCAGTCCGAGGCCGGCCCGGCCGCGAGCGTCACCGTCACCACCGACGGCGCCGGCGTGGCGGCGGCCACCTTCGTCTCCGCCGCGCAGGGCGGCACCGCGCGCCTCACCGCCCGCCTCGCCGCCGTGCCGGTCGAGACCACCGCCTCGGTGCGGATGCCGGCGCTGGCGCAGATCTCCGCGCAGCCCGCGCCGGCGTTCCCGGTGATGGGCGTGCGCGACTCCGGCTGGAACGAGTCGAACGCGGTGACGTTCACGCTGGTCGGCGACGACGGCCTCGCCTACCCGGACGGCCTGGAGGTCTACCTCGAGCACCCGCGGCTGGGCGGCTCCGACCTGCACGGCGCGATCCCGTGCGCCGTGCCGGGCCCGGCGTGCAGCGCGGTGCGCACCGCGACCACCTCCGGCGGCGCCGCCCCGGACTCGCTCGGCCAGGCGCGCGCCACGCTGCAGTCCGGCACCGTGGCCGGCACGCTCACCATGACCGCCACCGCGACCGCCGGCGGCCAGACCCGCTCTGCCGCGCTCCAGCCCGGCGTGCCCGTCGTCGGCGCCCGGCCCAGCGCCGGCGCGTTCACGCTGGTGTGCAGCCCGGAGAACGTGGAGGCGCTCGCCGAGACCGACTGCGGCGCGTCGCTGGTGGACGCGGCCTTCACCTGCGTGGCGGTGCTGCAGGACCGCTACCAGAACGTGCTCGGGCGCGCGACCGCGGTGACGTTCCACTCCGAGGCGAGCCGCGCCGCCATCGCGCGCACCACGCCCGACCTCCAGCCCGGCATGGACCCGTCGGCGCAGCGCGACCTCGGCCTCGCGTCCGGCCTGTTCGCGACGCTGGGCGGCTACCTGCCGGAGGACGTGGCGCCGCGCGCCGGCGAGCCGTCGGTGACGTACGCCGACGCGTGCGGCACCCGCACGCACAACCCGCGCGACGGCGTGGTCTCGGTGATCGCGGTGGCCGACGGCGAGGAGGCGTTCACCGACCTCGACGGCGACGGCCGCTACGACGCCGGCGAGCCGTTCGTGGACCTGCCGGAGCCGTTCGTGGACGCCGACGACGACGGGCAGCACGATCCGGGCGAAGCGTTCGTGGACGTGGACGGCTCGGGCGACTGGACCGCGGCGAACGGCCGGTGGGACGCGCTCGCGAAGGTCTGGACGCAGACGGTGGTGCTGTTCACCGGCGTCCCGCTGCCGGCCGCGCCCGCGCCGGGCGGCGCGGGCCTGCTCGGGACCCGCTGGGCCGCGCTCCCCGCCGCCGGCGAGGGCGCGTGCACCCCGACCGCCCCGGCCGCCCCGTTCGCGCTCGTCGCCGGCGAGGTGCCCACCCGGGCGACCTACGCGGTGTACGCGGCGGACGTGAACCTGAACCTGCTCCCGGCGGCCACCTCCTACGCCGTCGCGGTGCGCGACCCGTCGAAGATCGCCGCCGCCTACCGCGGGCTCGACGCCTACCCGGACGGCCGCGGCCTCGAGTTCACCTACCAGCCCTGCAACGCGGCGGGCGCGTGCGGCACGCGCTGCCCTGTGGACAGCGTGGGGCCGTGCCGGATGGTGGCGCGGCTCGGCGGGTTCACCTGCGGCGTGGGGGCGTCGGTGACGCTCACCGCAGGCAAGGAGGCGGACCCCTACGCGCCGAGCGAGGTGGACTGGATCGTGGACGCGCCCATCCCGCTGCCGCTGGAGGTCCCCATCACCGGGACCAGCGCGGCCCCGGCGCCCTGATCCCGCCGTCCGCTCCGGGCCCGTCGGCGGGCCCCGGGGCGGGCGCGCCGTTCAGGCGGGGCGGGCCGGCGCGGCCAGCTGGACCACCGCCGGCTCGAGCTCCGGGTGGTCGGCGCAGTCGAGGCCGCAGGCGCGGCAGGTGTCCACCGCGCACTTGGGCGTGAGCTTCGAGGCGACGCCGCGGCGGAGCTCGCGGGCCAGGAACCGCTTCTCGAGGCCCTGGTCGACGAAGTCCCAGGGCAGCGTCTCCTCGACGCCCGCCTCGCGCAGCACGAAGAAGTCCGGATCGTGGGGCCAGCGCGCCAGCGCCTTGCGCAGGTCGCCGCCGGTCTCGCGGTGCGCCAGCTCGAGCAGGTCCGCCACCCGGCGGTCGCCGCGCGAGAGCAGCGTCTGGAGGTAGGCCTCGCGCGGGCTGAAGAAGTCCACGTCGATGCCGAGCGGCCGCAGCGTCCGCTCCAGCAGCTTGCGCTTCGCCTCCAGGCACTTGCGGTCGTGCATGGGCAGCCACTGGAACGGCGTCCACGGCTTCGGCACGAACGGGTTCACCGAGAGCGAGATGCGCCCCATGCGCCCGCGCTTGCGGGCCCATGGCAGCATCACCTCCTCGCGGATGCGCACCGCGATCCGCGCCATCCCCAGCACGTCGTCGTCGGTCTCGCCGGGCAGCCCGCACATGAAGTACATCTTCACGTGCTGCATCCCCTGCGAGAGCGCGTTCTCCGCCGCCTGGACGATCTGGTCGTCGGTGAAGTCCTTGTTGATCACCCGGCGCATCTTCTCGGTGCCGGCCTCGGGCGCGATGGTGATCGACCGCTCGCCGCCCTCGGCCATGCGCCGGGCCAGCGGCGCCGTGATGGCGTCCACGCGCAGCGACGACGGGCTGAAGGTGCCGCCCTGCTCGCCGATGGAGCAGGTGAGCGCGTCGAGGCCGGTGTAGTCGCTCGTGTCCGGGCCGATGAGCCCGATGCGCTGGCCGCGGGCGATCCCCTCGCGCACCTCGGCGCGGAGCCGCTCCAGGTCCACCTCGCGGTACGGGCGCTGCACGAACCCCGCGGCGCAGAACCGGCACCCCCACAGGCAGCCGCGCGCCACCTCGGTGAGGAACAGGTCGCCGAACTGCGCGTCGGGGCTGTCCACCACCCGCGAGGTGGGCACCTGCCGGAGGTCCGGGACGTAGCAGCGCCGCACGCGCTCCGGCGCGCCCTCGCGCGGCGCGAAGCGGGTGACCCAGGCGTCGCGCGGATCCCGCGTGTCGGAGTACTCGACGTCGTACAGCCCGGGCACGTAGCCGCCCGGCAGCCGGGCCAGGCGCCGGAGCAGGTCGGCGCGGGCGGGCCGCTCCTCGCGGGCGGCGCGGGCGAGCCCCAGGAACGGACCGACCAGCTCCTCGCCCTCGCCCACCAGGAACGCATCGAAGAACGGCGCCAGCGGCTCGGGGTTGATCTGCACGGCGATGCCGCCCCCGAGCACGAGCGGGTGGCGCTCGTCGCGATCCGCGCTGCGGAGCGGCAGGCCGGCCCGGTCGAGGAGCTCGAGGACGTGGGCGTCGTCGTCCTCGAAGGAGAGCGAGAACGCGACCACGTCGAAGTCGCGCAGCGGCCGGCCGGACTCGACCGTGCGCGGCTCGCCGCCGTCCTCCGGCAGGAAGGCCCGCTCGCAGGCGGCCCCCGGGTCGGCGTTGAACAGCCGGTACACCGCGTGGAAGCCGAGGTTCGCCATCCCGAGCCGGTAGGCGTTCGGGTACACGAGGGCGACGCCCAGGCGCCCGCCGGGCTCCTTGCGGATGGTCCCCCGCTCCCTCGTCGGCTGCTCGCGTTCCAAGGCCGGTCCTGTCTAAGCAGACCATGGGGGCGGTGCCACGTTCAAAGCGTGCGCGCGGCGCCCACCCGCCGGCGGGTCGTACTAGAATCCCGCGACCGCGCTCCCGGGGCTCCCTCCATGACCATCTCCCGCTCGATCCTCCTCGCCGCGCTCGCGGCCCTCGGCCTCGCCGGCCTGCCCGCCTGCAAGACCGCCGCGCCCGCGCCGGGCGCCCCCGCCGCCGGTGCCGGCGCAGCCCCGGAGGCGGGCGCCGCCGCCGACCCGCTCGCCGGCGTGGACCTCGACGACCTCACCCCGGAGCAGCGCGCCATCGTGCGCGACTGGGCCTCGCGGGCGTTCTGCTACTGCGGCTGCCCGCACACCGTCACGAGCTGCCTGCGCACCCACCAGCCGTGCAAGCACGCCGCGCGCATGACCCGGCTCGCGGCGCGCCTGGTGGCGGCCGGCGCGGGCCCGTCCGCCCTGCCCGGCCTGGTGGACGAGTACTACGCGTCGTTCGACCGCCGCATGGCGCTCGCCACCGACGGGTTCGGCCCGCCGCTCGGCGACCCGGCGGCGCCGGTCACGCTGCTCGAGTTCTCCGACTTCACCTGCCCCTTCTGCCGGGGCCTCCGCCCGGCGCTGGAGCGCTTCGTGGAGGAGCACCCCGGCCGCGTGAAGCTGGTCTTCAAGCCGTTCCCCATCGAGGCGCACCCCGGCGCGCTGGAGGCGGCCCAGGCCGGCGAGTGGGCGCGCGACCAGGGCATCTTCTGGCCGCTGCACGACGCGCTGTTCGAGGCGGCGGCGCCGCTCGACGTGGACGCGATCGCGGCCGCCGCGCGCGAGGCGGGCGGCGACGCGGGCGACCTGCGCGACGCGCTCGCCAGCCGGAAGTACCTGGACAAGATCCGCGTCTCGCAGGCGGAGGCGCGCGCCGCCGGCCTGCGCGGCACGCCCACGCTGTTCCTGAACGGGCGCTACCTGGCCCTGCCCGACTACTCGCCGGCCATGCTGCTGCACGCGCTGGAGGACGAGGAGGAGTGGCAGCGGCACCAGGGCTGGGAGCGCGACTGACGCGCCTGCTCGACATCGACGCCCACGGGCGGCTGGTCCCCCAGACCGACGAGGTCCGGCGCGCGCTCGCCGATCGCGCCGGGCGCTTCGTGCTCCTGCCCTCCGCGCCCGACCTGCTGGTGGCGCGCCGCACCCCGGCCACCGGGGCCGCGGCCGCCCGCCCGCGCTGCCTGCTGGCCGGCGACCTCGACGGCTTCCCGCTCGGCGACCTGGTGGCGTTCCTGCACCAGTCGCGGCTCACCGGGATCCTCACCGTCTCGTCCGGCGGGGCGGAGCGCTCGGTGGCGTTCCAGGAGGGCGAGGTGCGCGGCGCCCGCTCCAGCGCGCCCGGCGAGCGGCTGGGCGAGATCGCGGTGCGGCTCGGGCTGGTGGGGGAGGCGCAGGCGCGCGACGCGCTGCGCTCGGGGCGGCCGGTGGGCAAGGCGCTGCTCGACGCGGGCGCGCTCTCCGCGGCCGACCTGTGGAACTGCCTCCACGAGCAGGCCACGGTGGTGTTCCAGGCCATCCTGCTCGCCGGCCGCGGCACGTTCGTGCTCATGGACGAGGAGCTGCCGGAGCGCGCCGCCGCCGCGCTCACGGTGAGCACGCAGGCGCTGCTCATGGACGGCGCCCGGCGCATGGACGAGCTGGCGCTGTTCCGCGCCCGCATCCCCGGGCCCCAGGCGCGCGTGCGCCGGCGCCGCCCGCGCCGCGCGGCCGCGCTCCAGCCGCCGGAGCGCGCGCTGCTCGAGCTGGTGGACGGGAGCCGCACCGTGGCCGAGCTGGCCACGGCCGCGCACCTCGACGAGTTCGAGGCGACGAAGCTCCTCTACCACCTCGCCGAGGCGGGCCACGTCGCCGTCGAGGCCGACGAGGCCGCGGAGCCGGCCCCGGAGGCGGCGCGCCTGGCGGCGCTCGCGGAGGCCATGAACACGCTCCTGCGCGAGGTGACCGCGGCGGTGCCGGAGGCGGGCCGGCCGGCGCTGCGCGCCGCGGTGCGCGGGTTCCTCGTCGACGGCGCCGCGTCGTGGGCGCCGGTCTGGGCGCACGTGGGCCACGGCGACGACGGCGCGCTCGACCCGGCCGCGCTGGCCGCGAACGTGGGCGCGCTGGCCCCGGCCGCCGCCGCCCGGCTCCACCCGTCCGGCGATCG
>NZ_BAZG01000198.1 GCF_000964525.1 Anaeromyxobacter sp. PSR-1 | reverse complement strand
GAGCCCGGCCACCGCCAGCGGCCCGGCCACCGCGAGCAGGTCGCCCGGCTCGGCGGCGCGCTGGCAGGTGGCCGCCGCGACCACCTCGCCGGTGGGCGTGGCGAGGAAGCGCGGGCGCTCCAGCACCGGCGCGAGCAGCGGATCGAGCGCGCGCACCGCGAAGTCGAGCGCGTCGGGGAGCAGCACCAGCCCCTCGCCCACCGCGGCGTAGGGGTGCCCGGGGCGCTGCCGCGCCAGGCGACGCGCCGACTCCACCGGCCCGCGCCGCCAGGAGAGCGGGTCGCCGGGGAGCGCGGACAGGTCCGGCGCCACGCCCACCGCGCCGGAGGAGAGCGCGGTCGCGCCGGGCGCGCGCCGCACCAGCGCCACCTCGCAGCCGGCCGCCCGCGCCGAGAGCGCCGCCAGGGCGCCGGCCATGCCGCCGCCCACCACCAGCACGTCGGCCCGCACCGTGCGCGACGGGGTCACGGCGCCTCCCAGGGGCCGCAGCCGCCGCGCAGCAGCTCCTCGGCGGCGAGCTGCGCGCCGTCCAGCACCGGCCGCCGCTCGCGCCAGCCCTGGTCGAGCAGGTCGGAGAGCTCCGCCCGGACGCGCTCGGGCGGCCAGGACAGCTCGCGGCCGGCGAGCTGCGCGCCCACCCGCGCGCAGTCGAGGCCGCCGCAGGCGCCCACCGCCAGCCGGCAGCGCCGCCGCAGGTCCTGGAGCCGCCGCACCTGCTCGTGGCGCGCGCAGTAGACCACCTCGGCCGCGAGGATGCCCTCGTCTCGGCACAGCACCAGGCCGAGGCGCCGGTCGTCGCGGACCATGCCGCAGATCTCCCGCGCGCGCCCGCCGTGCCGGTACACGAGCCGCGCCGCCACCGCCGCGTCCACCGGGAACTCGCGCGCCAGCGCGGCCGGATCGGGCACCTCGTCGCCGCCGGGCAGCGGCTCCTGGTGCGTGCGGCAGGGCGTGACCGGCCGGCCGAGCAGCGCCTCGATGCGGTCGGCGGCCTCCTCGGACTGCGCCCGGTACGAGGCGAGCTTCCCGCCCACGATGGAGAGCAGCCCGGCCGCGCCATCGGCGGCGCCGTCGAGCAGCTGGTGCTCGCGCGAGAGCGCGTCCTCGTTCGGCCCGTACGCGTACACCGTGGTGCGCAGGCCGCACCAGGCGCGCGTGATCCGCGCCCGCCGCACGCCGGGGACGAGCGAGGCGGCGCCCTCCAGCAGGTACTCCACCTCGTCCTGGGTCGCCTCGAGGTCGTCCGGGTCGCCGTACCAGTCGTCGTCGGTGGTGCCGACGATCGACTCGTTCTCGTGCGGCATGAGGAACATCTGCCGCCCGTCCACCGCGGTGCAGATGACGCCGTAGCTGGACCAGCGGCGGTCGAGCGTGAGGTGCACGCCCTTGCCCGGGCGCATCGGCACCCGCACGCCGCTCGCGCGCGCCAGCGCCGGGGACCACGCGCCCGCCGCGTTGAACACCACCGGCGCCCGCGCCTCGCCCTCCTCGCCGGTGAGCGCGTCGCGCCAGCGGACGCCGCGCACCCGCCCGCCCTCGGTGAGCAGCTGGCGGACCTCCGTCCAGGTGCGCAGCTCGGCGCCGTGCGCGCGGGCGGAGAGCGCGTTCAGCGCGCAGAGCCGGAACGCGTCGATGCCCCACTCGTCCAGCGTCACCGCGCCGTGCAGGCCGGGGCGCAGCCCGGGCTCGAGGCGGTACAGCTCCTCGGCGGTCAGCCGCGTGGAGGGCCGCCCGCGCTTCAGCGGCTGGTACAGGTCGTAGGTGCCGACGTAGACCTCGGTGGCGTACCAGGCGGCGCGCTCGGCGAGCGTGGCGCCCTCGGCGCGCGAGCCGAACGGCATCAGGAACGGGATGCGGAACAGCAGGTGCGGGGCGATCCGCTGGATGTACCCGGAGTCCCGGCAGGCCAGCTCGGTGACCTTCCGGTCGGAGAGCATGTAGCGGATGCCGCCGTGGATCATGCCCGAGCTGTTGCCGCTCGCGCCGACCCCGAAGTCCGACTTCTCCAGCAGCAGCACCCGCAGCCCGCGCATGGCGCAGTCGCGGGCCGTGCCGGTCCCGTTCACGCCGCCGCCGACGATGATGACGTCGTGCTCGCCCATCGCGCGCGCCCCCGGCCCCGGAGCGTAGCCCGGACCGGGGGCGCGGTCGCGCGAAAGGTGAGGCGCCGGGGACGGCCGGCCGCGGCGGCGCGCCGCGGGACGGGCGCGACCTACTTCGGCTCGAACGTGCTCTTCACGTACAGCTCGCGCAGCTGGCGGCCGTCCACGTCGCCGGGGGCGCCGGTCATGAGGTCGGTGCCCTTCTGCGTCTTGGGCCAGGCCACCACGTCGCGGAGCGACTCGGCGCCGGTGAGGAGCATGACCAGGCGGTCCATGCCGAGCGCGATGCCGCCGTGCGGCGGCGCGCCCATCTTGAGCGCGTCGAGCAGGAAGCCGAACTTGTTGCGGGCCTCCTCGTCGGTGATGCCCATGGCCTTGAACACCCGCGCCTGGACCTCGGGGTCGTGGAGGCGGATGGAGCCGCCGCCGATCTCGAACCCGTTCAGCACCAGGTCGTAGCGGTAGCAGTTCACCTTGCCCGGGTCGCTCTCGAGGAACTGGAGGTCGGAGTCGTGCGGCCGCGTGAACGCGTGGTGCGCGGCGGCCCACTGGCCGGACTCCTCGTCGTACTCGAACAGCGGCGGGTTCACCACCCACAGGAAGCGCCAGGCGCCGCCCGAGCCGTACTCGGGGATGAGGCCCATGCGCTTGGCGAGGTGCACGCGCAGGTTCGCCATCACCGTGTGGACCACCGACTCCTTGCCGAACTGGAACAGGAGCAGGTCGCCCGGCTTCGCCTCGCAGGCCTCATTGACGGCCTGGCGGAGCGCGGGGGTGATGGTCTTCGCGAGCGGCGACTGGGTCCACTCGCCGCCCTCGCCGACCTTGGCGCGGGCGAGCCCCTTCGCGCCCATGCCCTTCACGTACTCCTCGAGCTTGTCGATCTCGGTGCGCGAGAAGTTCGCCGACGCGGGCACGCGCATCGCCTTGACGATGCCCTTGGCCTTCACGGCCTCGTCCATGAGCGGGACGCCGCCGCCGTCGTGCTGGCGCACCAGGTCGGTGAGCACCACGTGCGGCATGTCGAAGCGGAGGTCGGGCTTGTCGTTCCCGTACTTCGCCATCGACTCCTCGAACGGCATGCGCTGGAACGGGCGCGGGATCTCGATCCCGAGCACCTCCTTCCAGAGCTTCACCACCAGCCCCTCCAGCACGTCGAACACGTCGTTCTGCTCCACGAACGACATCTCGACGTCGATCTGGGTGAACTCGGGCTGGCGGTCGAGCCGGAGGTCCTCGTCGCGGAAGCAGCGGACGATCTGGAAGTACCGGTCGAAGCCCGCCATCATGTACAGCTGCTTGAAGAGCTGCGGGCTCTCGGCGAGCGCGTAGAACTTGCCGGGGTTGAGGCGCGAGGGGACGAGGAAGTTGCGGGCGCCGCCCGGCGTGTACTTCACCATGAACGGCGTCTCGAGCTCGAGGAAGCCCTTGTCGGTGAAGTAGTTGCGGGTGAGGTGGTTCACCCTCGCGCGCGTCATGAGCGTCTGCTGCAGCGGCGCGCGGCGCAGGTCGAGGTAGCGGTACTGGAGCCGCTTCTCCTCGCTCGTGTCGATCCGGTCCTCGATCTGGAACGGCGCCGGCTCGGAGCGGTTGAAGATCTCGAGGTCGGAGGCGTGGACCTCGATCTCGCCGGTGGGGAGCTTCGGGTTCACGTTGCCGCCGCGCGACACCACCTTGCCGCGCACGCCGACGCAGTACTCGAGCCGGAGCTGGCCGGCGAGCTCGTGCACGTCGGGGCGGACGTCCTCCTCGAACACCACCTGGGTGAGCCCGCCGCGGTCGCGCAGGTCGATGAACACCGCGCCGCCGTGGTCCCGCCGGTTGTTCACCCAGCCGAACAGCACGACCTCCTTGCCGATGTCGGCCTTGGTGAGTTCACCGCAGGAGTGGGTTCGCTTGAGCTCGGTGATGAAGCGCGGCAAGGGGCGGGCCTCCGGACGTGGGGAAAGGCAGCTAACACTGCGGAACCTCAGGCGTCAAGGACGACCGCAGCCCTTCCGGTGCGCGCCGCCGCAGGCCCTCCCCGGCCTCGCGGGCATGTGGAAGTTTCAGCCCGGACCCTGGAATTCCTGCAGGGCGCCGCGGCGCGGAGCGGACGCGGGCCCGCCCGGCGGCGTGCCGGCGCTGGCCCCGTGGTTGCAGTCCCGGCGCCCGGGGAGGGAGGCATCGCATGGACGTGGACGAGGGCGGCGTCGGGATCGATCCGGTGTGCGGGCGGCCGGTGCTCCAGGAGGACGCCGAGGCGTTCGAGTACAAGAAGCGCCGGTACTTCTTCTGCTCGCGCCGGTGCCGGGAGCGCTTCGAGCGGCACGCGGAGCGGCTCCACATGGGCGAGCTCGCCAGGATGGGCGCGCTGTTCGGGGAGCGGCGCGGTCGCTGGGGCGTCGCCTGAGCACCCGCGCCGCGCGGGATTCCCCGAGATGACGGGCGCATGCGCCGCGCGGCGCGCACGTCCCTGATCCGGGCACTGGACCCCTCCGGCGGGCTGGACGCAGGATGGCGGTCCCCTTCGCCTTCCGTCCGCCTCCCCTCGCACCCGGAGACCCGCCCATGCCCGCGCCCTCGCTGCCGCAGCGCTTCCGCGCCTTCGTCGTCCGGGAGGGCGACGGCACCCGCTCCGCCGCGTTCGAGGAGCTGCCCGCCTCGGCGCTGCCCGAGGGCGAGCTGACGGTCGCGGTCCGCTACTCGAGCCTCAACTACAAGGACGCGCTCGCGGTCACCGGCAAGGGCAAGGTGATCCGGAAGTTCCCCATGGTCCCGGGCATCGACCTCGCCGGCACCGTGCTCGAGTCCCGCGATCCCTCCTTCCAGCCGGGCGACGAGGTGCTGGTGACGGGCTGGGGCATCGGCGAGGCCACCTTCGGCGGCTACGGCGGCCTGGCGCGCGTCCGCGCCGAGTGGGCGCTGCCGCTCCCGCGCGGCCTGACCGCCCGGCGCGCCATGGCGATCGGCACCGCCGGCTTCACCGCCGCGCTCTGCGTGGACGCCCTGGAGGACGCCGGCGTGCGCCCCGGCGGCCGGCCGGTGATCGTCACCGGCGCGGCCGGCGGCGTCGGCAGCGTCGCCGTCGCGCTGCTGGCGCGCGCGGGGTACGAGGTCGCCGCCTCCACCGGCCGCCCCTCGGAGCGCGCCTTCCTGGAGTCGCTGGGCGCCTCGCGCATCGTGCCGCGCGAGGAGCTGGCGAGGCCGGGCACGCGGCCGCTCGAGTCGGAGACGTGGGCGGGCGGCGTGGACGCGGTGGGCGGCGCGGTGCTGGCCACCGTGCTCCGCCAGACCGCCTACCGCGGCGCGGTCGCCGCCTGCGGGCTCGCCGGCGGCACCGACCTGCCGGTCACGGTGCTCCCGTTCGTGCTCCGCGGCGTGCGCCTGCAGGGCGTGGACTCGGTGATGGCGCCCCAGGCGCCGCGCGCGCGGGCCTGGGGCCGCATCGCGCGCGATCTCACCGCCGACCACATCGACGCGCTCACCACCGAGATCCCGCTGGCGGAGGTGCCGGCCTGGAGCGAGCGGATCCTCGCCGGCCAGGTGCGCGGGCGCGCCGTGGTCGCGGTCGCGCCCTGAACGGCGGTTCGTGAGCGGCGCCCCGGCGGGCTCGCTGCGCTCGCTCATCGGCCACCTGCGGTGCCGCGCCTCAGCGCGCCGGCCGCAGGTCCTTCAGCTTGAGCTGCAGCCGGCGGGTGCCGTCCCACTCGTCGAAGCCGATGGTGAACGCGGCGTCCACCGGGCCCCCGCACGCCGGCGCGCGGTCGCCCATGCCGAAGCCGATGGCGTCGAGCCCGCGCCCGAGCGCGAGCTTCAGGTGCGCGCCCCCCGCCCCCACCGTCCGCGCGCGCGCCGCGGCGCCGCGCAGCGCGAACACCGGCTCCGGGTGGCCGGCGCCGAACGGCCCGAGCCGCGCCAGCCCCTCGGCGGCGTCCTCGGTGACCTCGGCGTCTCCCACCCAGCCGTCGATCCGGCAGCGCGGCACCAGGTCCTCGTCGGCGATGGTGGCGGCGGCGTGCGCCTCGAACGCGGCGCGGAACGGCTCGACCTGCGCCCGCTCCACCGTGACCCCGGCGGCGTGCCGGTGGCCGCCGAAGCGGGCGAGGTGGCCGGAGCACGCGGCGAGCGCGTCGTAGAGGTGGAAGCCCTCGATCGACCGCCCGCTCCCCTTCCCGGCGCCGTCCTCCAGCGCCACCAGCACCGCGGGGCGGTGGAAGCGCTCGACCACGCGCGACGCGACGATGCCCACCACGCCGGCGTGCCAGCCGTCGCGGGCCAGCACCAGCCCGCGCGCGCCGGCGGCCACGCGCGCCGCCGCATCGGCGAGCGCCTGCTCCAGGATGCGCCGCTCGATCTCCTGCCGCGCCTGGTTCTCGCGATCCAGCTCGTCGGCGAGCGCCTGCGCGGCCGCCGCGTCGCCGGACAGGAGCAGGCGCACGCCGCGCCCCGCGTCGTCGAGCCGGCCCGCGGCGTTGATGCGCGGCGCGAGGCGGAAGCCCACCTGCCCGGCCGTGATCGGCGTCCCGTCCGCGATGCCGGCCACGCGCTTCAGCGCGCGCACGCCTGGGCGCCGGCTGGTCGCGAGCTGCTCGAGGCCCCAGCGCACCAGGATCCGGTTCGCGCCCACGAGCGGCACCACGTCGGCGACCGTGCCGAGCGCGACGAGGTCGAGCACCTCCTTCAGGTTCGGCTCGGGCCGGGCCGGGCCGAAGCGGCCCCGCTCGCGGAGCCGGCGCCGGAGCGCCATGGCCAGCGCGAACGTCACGCCCACCGCGGCCAGGTCCTTCGACGGGTAGGCGCAGCCGGGCTGGTGGGGGTTGAGGATGGCGGCGGCCGCCGGCAGCTCCACCGGGACGGTGTGGTGGTCCACCACCACGGTGTCGACGCCCAGCCCGGCGGCGACGCGCACCTCGTCCACGCTCGTGATGCCGCAGTCGAGCGTCACCAGCAGGCGGACGCCCTGCGCGGCCAGGCTGCGGACCGCCTCGCCGTTCAGGCCGTAGCCCTCCACCAGCCGGTGCGGCGTGTAGGTGACGACGTCGGCCCCCGCCGCGCGCAGGAACCCGCAGAGCAGCGCGGTCGAGGTGACGCCGTCCACGTCGTAGTCGCCGTAGCAGGCGATGCGCTCGCCGCCCTCCAGCGCGCGCACGATCCGCTCGACCGCGGCCTCCATGCCCTTCATGCGGAACGGGTCGGGCAGGTCGGCGAGGCGGGCGGCCAGGAAGGCCTCGGCCTCCGCCGCGTCGCCGCGGACGCGCGCCGCCAGCACGCGCGCGGCCAGCGGGTGCAGGTCCAGGGCGGCGGCCAGCTCCGCCGCGCGCGCCGCGTCCACCGCCGCCTCCACCCACCGCTTCCCGGTCGCGACCGACACGGTCCGCTCGGTAGCACGCCGCCCTGACAGGGCGGCGGCCGGGCGCGGGGGCGCGGCCGGGCGCGCGGAGGGCTTGCGCGCCCGCAGGCGGTGCGGCGCGCGCTCCGGGCCTGGCGGGAGGGCATGCCCAGGTTTCGGACCGCCGCGCAGACGCGCGAGACGGGAGGACGCATGAAGCACGCAGCGAGATGGATCCTGGCCGGCGCGCTGGCCGCGACGGTGCTGGGCGGCGCGTACGCGCAGAGCGGCGGCGCGGGCGGCACCGGGACCGGCACGTCCGGCACGCCGGGCTCCGCGGGGACCGGCACCGGCGCCGCGGGGACGGACACGACCGGCACGGACACGACCGGCACGGACACGACCGGCACGGGCACGATGGGCACGGGCACGACCGGGACCGGCACCGACGGCACCGGCACGTATCCGCCGCCGGCGGACGCGGGCACGACCGGCGCGCCGGGCACGGGCACCGGCACGGACGCGTATCCGCCGCCGACCGG
>NZ_BAZG01000199.1 GCF_000964525.1 Anaeromyxobacter sp. PSR-1 | reverse complement strand
CGCGCCGGATGACCTCCAGCATGGGCGCGTGCAGCGCCGGCGCCGCGGCCAGGATGTCGCCGGTCTCCAGCATCCGGTCGCCGCCCTCCAGGTCGGTGACGAGGGCCCCGGCCTCGCGCGCGATCAGGATCCCCGGCGCCACGTCCCACGGCTTGAGCCGCTCCTCCCAGAAGCCGTCGAAGCGCCCCGCCGCCACGTAGGCGAGGTCGAGCGCCGCGCTCCCGAGCCGGCGCACGCCCCGGGCGCGCCGCACGAACGCGCCGAACAGCCTGAGCGGCCGCTCGTGGCGCTGGTGCACGTCGTACGGGAAGCCGGTGACGAGCAGCGCCTGCACCAGCTCGCCCCGCGCGGACGCCCGCAGCGGCGCGCCGTTCAGGTGCGCCCCGCCGCCGCGGGCCCCGGTGAACAGCTCGTCGCGCAGCGGATCGTAGGTCGCGCCGGCGGCGATCCCGGCGCCGTCGAGCGCGGCCACGTTCACCGCGAACTGCGGCAGCCCGTGCGCGTAGTTGGTGGTCCCGTCGAGCGGGTCCACCACGAAGCGGAGCCCGGCCTCGCCGCCCCCGCCGCCGCTCGCGCCCGACTCCTCCGCCAGGATCCCGGCCCCGGGGAAGCGGCCGCGCAGGAAGCCCAGCACCGCCGCCTCGCTCGCCCGGTCCGCGTCGGTGACGAGGTCGATCTCGCCCTTCAGCTCCACCGAGCGCGCCTGGCCCCACCGCTCCCGCAGCACCGCCCCGCCGCGCCGCGCCGCCTCGGCGCAGGCCTCCCGCAGCTCCGTCGCCTCGCTCATCCGCCCCGGCTCCTTTCCGCCCGCGGAGGATAGCCCGCCCCGCCCCGCCCCGCAGCGGCGGCGCGCGCGCTCGGACGGAGCGCCCGGCCCGCTCGCTTGGTAGAATGACCGGATGCTCAAGGCGCTCGCCGTGCTCCGGACGATCTTCCTCCTCGGCCTGGTGGTGTACGTGGTCGCCTGGGCGATGCCCTGGTCCACCTACGTCGCCGATCCGATCGAGGTGCAGTACCGCCACTGCTCCGCCAGCCTGAGCCGCATGAGCGGCGCCGTCTGGATCGCGATCGGCTGGCTCGCGTTCGAGACCATCGTGGGCTGGATGATGTCCGCCTGGTCCGGCCGCAAGAAGGGCGCCCCCCGCGTGCCCCCGCCGGCCAGCAGCGAGCCGCCGTTCGCGCCGCCGCCGCGCGGGTGACCCCGGCGCCGCGCAATGCGCCCGCGCGCCCTCCTGTACCGGCTCCGCTCCTGGTTCTACCGCCGGGACGTGACGCTCTGGTACGACCCGCGCTACCGGCTGCCGCTCTCCGGCCTGGAGTCCGGCGCCGGCGTGGAGCCGCGCCGCGCCGACTTCGTGGCCTGGTGGCTGGCCGAGTGCGGCGCCGTGCCGCGCCCCCGGCGGCGCGCGCCGCGGCGGATCTCGTTCGAGGACCTGGCGCGCGTCCACGGCGCGGAGCTGCTCGAGTCGCTGGGCCACGCCGAGACGCTGGCGCGGGTGTTCGCGGTGGACCCGTCCGACGTCCCGGTGGACGAGGTGATGACCACGGTCCGGCTGGCCTGCGGCGGCACGCTGGGCGCGGCGCGCGAGACGCTCCGCACCCGCGCCCCGGCGCTCAACCTGCTGGGCGGCTTCCACCACGCGTTCCCCGGCGCGGCCGGCGGCTTCTGCCCGCTCAACGACGTCGCCGTCGCCGTCGCCGCGCTCCGCGCCGAGGGGTTCACGGGCCGCGTGGCGGTGCTCGACCTCGACGCGCACCCGCCCGACGGCATCGCCGCCTGCCTGGCGCAGGATCCCGATCACTGGATCGGCTCCATCTCCGGGTCGGACTGGGGGCCGCTCGAGGGCGTGGACGAGACGGTGCTGCCGCCCGGCAGCGGCGACGCCGCCTACATCGAGGCGCTCGGCGCGCTGCTCTCGCGGATGCCCCGGCCGCAGCTCGCGTTCGTGCTGGCGGGCGGCGACGTGCTGGCCGGCGATCGCTTCGGCCAGCTCGGGCTCTCCCTCGACGGCGTGCGCGAGCGCGACCTGCTCGTCGCCGCCGAGCTGGACTTCGTGCCCAGCGTGTGGCTGGCGGCGGGCGGCTACTCGCGGCGCTCCTGGCGCGCGCTGGCCGGCACCGGCATGGCCGTCGCGGCGGGCTCGCTCGCGCCCATCCCGGACGAGTACGACCCGCTCTCCGCCCGCTTCGAGCTGGTCTCGCAGCGGATCCTGCCCGGCGACCTGGGCGACACCGGCGACATCACCGCCGAGGACCTCGAGGAGGCCCTCGGCATGCGGCCGCGCCGCCAGCGGCTGCTGCTCGGCTTCTACACCGCCTCCGGCATCGAGCACGCGCTGTTCCGCTACGGCGTGCTGGAGCAGCTCGAGCGGATGGGCTACCGGCAGTTCCGGGTCGGGTTCGACTCCGCCGGCCTGGGCGAGCGGGTGCGGCTCCACGGCGAGGCGGAGGGGCAGGAGCACCTGCTCGTCGAGCTGATCCTGGAGCGGCGGCACGTGCTCGGGGTCGAGGTGCTGTTCGTCCACTGGCTCTCGCTGCGCAACCCGCGGGCGCAGTTCAGCGACCGGCGGCCGCGGCTGCCCGGCCAGGAGGTGCCGGGGCTCGGGCTGGCGCGCGAGGCCGGGTCGATGCTGGCGCGCATGGCCATCCGCCTCGGGCTGGGCGGGGTCGCCTTCCGGCCGGCGCACTTCCACACCGCCTACGCCGCCCGGCACGCGTTCGCGTTCATCGACCCGGAGCGGCAGGGACGCTTCGAGGCCCTGGTCCGGGACCTCGCGGCGGTGCCGCTGCTCGAGGCGACGCGCGCGGTCTCCGACGGGCGCGTGCTCCTCGACGGGCGGCCCTACGCGTGGGAGGCGGACGAGATGGCGTACTGGCTGCGCGAGTCGCCGTCCGAGCCCGGGGAGGTGGAGCGCGAGCGCGAGCGGGTGCGGTTCACGCTGCTGCCCGAGGCGCCCCGGGCGGCGGTCAAGGCGCCGGCTCCGCCAGGAGCTGCCTGACCTCGTCGTCCAGCTTCTCGCCCTCGGCGCGGTCGTAGCCGCGATGCACGTGGCGCACCACCCCGCGCCGGTCGATCACGAGCGTCGTGGGCAGCCGCTGGACGTCGAGCCGCTCGCCGAGGGCGGTCCCGCCCGGATCCCAGAGGATCTGGAACGCGACCGGGGCGGGCGCCAGGAACGCCTCCACCGCGGCCCGGTCCTCGTCGAACGCCACGCCGGTGACCCGCAGCCCCTCGCCGCGGTGGTCCCGCGCCAGCCGGTCGAGGTGCGGCAGCTGTTCCTTGCAGGGCTCGCACCAGCTCGCCCAGAAGTCCACCACCTGGACCAGCCCGCGCCCGGCGGCGCCGCCCACCTGGACCTCCCGGCCGGCGAGATCCGGGGCCGAGAACGAGATCTCCGCGCCGACCAGGCGCGACGGCCCCGGCGGCGGGCGCGGGATCGGGCGCTGCTGCGGGCGCGGGGCGGCGCACGCGGCGGCGAGCGCGAGCAGGGCGGCGGCGAGCGGGGGGCGGCGCATCCCCCGATTGTAAGCGCGACCCCGGCGGCCCGCCCGCAACCGCCGCGCGGGCCGTGAACGCGTCCTTGCGCTCCGCGGCGGTTCACGCAAGGTGACCGCCCGCCCCGGGCCCGGATCCCAGGTGGGAGCGTGCCTCCCGCTTACGCGTGATCTAGCGCAAGATTGCGCACGCCTGCCTGTGCGATCTTCCGCGCCGACCCGGGCGGCGGACACCGCGCCGCCGGGTGAATCATGACCCGCCGTCGAGTGAGATCCTGATGCGCACTCCGAGACACATCGTCGCCGCCGTGGCGCTGCTCGCCGCCTCCGGCGCCGGCGCCGACACGGTCGAGGTCACCTCGACCACCCTCGTCTCCGCCGGCCAGCAGGCCCGCGACCGCCGCCTGGGCCAGGAGCCCGACCTCGTCACCGTGGTGCCCGCCTACGAGATCGTCAGCATCACGGCGCGGGACATCCGCACCTCGATCGCCGACGACCTGCAGCTCCAGCTCTCGGGCTGGGGCTCCTACGACTTCGACAGCCTCCGCTGGGACAACGGCACCAGCGAGTCCCTCACCGGCGACCTGATGAGCGCCCAGGTGCAGGCGAGGTTCCTCGACCGGCGCCTCACGCTGCGGCTGGGCCGCGAGCACGTCATGAGCGGCGTCGCGCGCATGATCCAGATCGACGGCGGCGAGGCCATCCTGGTGCTGCCCGGCGGCTTCCGGCTGTCCGGCTACGTCGGCTCGCCGGTGGCGCAGCGGTTCGCGTCCCGCACCGGCCTGAAGAGCTGGAACCCGGCCGGCGGCGACTTCGCCTACGGCGGCCGGGTGGGCTGGTCGCTGGCGATCCCCGGCCACGCCGGGCGCGGCCTGGACGTGGGCGCGTCGGCGAACGTGGTCGAGGACGCGGGCGACCCGGTCCGCCAGGAGGTGGGCGCGGACTTCCGCCTGCAGCCGCTCCAGACCGTGTCCTTCACCGGCTTCGGCGCGTTCAGCGTGTACGACGAGCGCTTCAGCGAGGCGAGCGTGGCGGCGCGCTGGAAGCCGGTGCACCGGCTGGAGGTCACCGCCGACTGGCGGTTCCTGGCGCCGGACCTGCTCCTGGCCCGGAACTCGATCCTGTCGGTGTTCTCCGCCTCCACGCGCAAGGAGTACGGCGTGGGCCTGGACTACGAGGTCGGGCACGGCTTCTCGGTGGGCGGCGACTACCACCTGTCGGTGGAGCCGGGCGAGACCGCCGAGGACAACAGCTACCTCGGCCAGGACCTGGTGGTGCGCGCCGACTGGACCCGCGGCGCCACCGAGGCGGGCGGCGAGATCACCTACCTCGACGCGCTCGAGAACGGCTACTGGGCCGGGCGGCTCTACGGCAAGCAGGGCTTCGGCAAGGTGTTCGCCGCGGCCGACGTGATGAGCTACTTCTTCAAGGAGGACGTGAACGGCGAGTCCTTCGCCGTCACCGGCTCCCTCAGCGGCGGCATCGAGCTGGCCCGCGGCTTCAGCGCGGTGCTGGCGGGGCGCGCCGGCGTCACCCCGTTCATGGAACAGACCTACGACGTCATGGCGAAGCTCGTCTACAACCAGACCTACACGGTGCGGGAGGTGCGGTGATGAACCGGATCGTCCCGGTGATCGCGGCCGCGCTGCTGGCGGCCTGCGGCGCGAAGAGCAGCAAGACGGTGACCGCGGCGGCGGCGGAGCAGCCGGCCGTCGAGTTCACGCACGAGGCGCACATCATGGCCGACGTGGCCTGCCTCGACTGCCACTCCGGCATCGACAAGGCCACCCGCCTCGAGCCCAAGCGCCACGTGAGCGTGAGCTGCTCGGACTGCCACGACGACGCGCGCGGCCAGGTGAAGGTGCCCGAGCGGGTGAAGGAGGTCCGGTTCACCTTCTCGCACCAGGATCACCTGGCGAAGGTGAAGGACTGCAAGACCTGCCACCAGGCGCTCCCCGAGCCCGGCGACAAGGAGATCAAGGCGCCGCCCATGGCCGCCTGCACCTCCTGCCACAACCACCAGATGGACTTCGCGCAGGCGAAGTGCACGCCCTGCCACACCGACCTGAAGGGCTTCGTGCCCGAGTCGGCGTTCGCGCACACGGGCGACTGGCTCCGGACGCACGGCAACTACTCGCGGACCAGCGCGCAGAGCTGCGCGGCCTGCCACGACCAGACCTACTGCGCCACCTGCCACGCGTCGCAGACCACGCCGGCCCTCCCCTCCTCGATCTTCCCGGAGGAGGTGAAGCGCGACTTCATCCACCGCGGCGACTACGTCTCGCGCCACATGATCGAGGCGGGCGCGAACCCGTCGAGCTGCCGCCGCTGCCACGGCAGCCCGTTCTGCGACTCCTGCCACACGCAGCAGAACCTGACCATGAAGTCGCTCACGCCGTTCCCGGTGCACCCGGCCGGCTGGGCCAACGACAAGGCCAGCGGCCACTTCCACGGCGACGCGGCCCGGCGCGACATCACCTCCTGCGCCGGCTGCCACGACAACGGCGCCTCGGCGGTGTGCGTCGCCTGCCACCAGGTCGGCGGCCTCGCGGCGAAGAGCCCGCACCCGAAGTCGTTCGCGCGCAAGCACGACGCCGGCGATCGCCGGTCGAACGCGATGTGCGCGGCCTGCCACCACGGGGCGTAGCCCCGGGCAGCAGGACGAAGCTCGAGGGCCCGGTCGCGCGAGCGGCCGGGCCCTTTCCTTTGCAGGGGGCGCCCCGGAACCCGCTCGCGGTGAGCCTGTCGAACCGCGAGCGTGCCCGGCGCGCCGCTCAGCGCCCTAGCCGCGCGAGCAGCTTGCCCCAGATGCCGCCGAAGGCGCCGTTCGACATGGCCACCGCCACGTCGCCGGGGCGCGCGCCGGCCCCCATGGCCTCGACCATGGGATCCACCGCGTCGAACACGCGCGCGGGCAGCCCGTGCGCCGCGAGCGCGCGCACCACCGCGTCCACGTCCAGGCGCTCCGCCTCGGGCACGCGGTCGGTCGGGGCCGGGCGCAGGACGAACACCTCGGCCGCGCCGGACCAGGTGGCCGGGTCGGAGTAGTCGGCCTGGTGCAGGTTGCGCCGGCTGGTGTTGGAGCGCGGCTCGAACGCGGCCAGCACTCGGGCGCCGGGGAAGCTCCCGCGCACCGCCGCCAGCGTCTTCCTCACCGCGCGCGGGTGGTGCGCGAAGTCGTCGATCACCGTCACCCCGCCCGCCGTGCCGCGCACCTCCTGCCGGCGCCGCACGCCGTGGAACGCGCCCAGTCCGGCCGCGATCTCGGCGGGGGAGAGCCCGAGCGCGGTGGCCGCGGCGGCGACCCCCAGCGCGTTCTCCACGTTGTGCGCCCCGCCCACCGGCAGGTGGACGTCGGCGAGCGCCGCGCCCTGGCGCACCAGCGTGAACCGCGCGCCGTCCGGCCCGAGCGACAGGCCGCGCGCCTCCCAGTCGGCGCCGGGGACGTCCACGCCGTAGGTCTCGACGCGGCACCGCGCCCGCGCGGAGATGCGCCGGACGCTCTGGTACGCGGCGCAGGCGGCCAGGAAGCCGTCCGGCGGGAGCAGGTCGGCGAACCGCTCGAACGCCGACTCGTAGTGCGCCTCGTCGCGGTAGATGTCGGCGTGGTCCAGCTCGCAGCTCGTGAAGATGGCGGTGCGCGGCCGGTAGTGGAGGAACTTCGGCCCCTTGTCGAAGTAGGCGGTGTCGTACTCGTCGCCCTCGACCACGAAGTGCGGGCCGCTCCCCAGGCGGAAGTTCGAGTCGAAGTCGCGCGTCACGCCGCCCACCAGGAACGACGGATCCCGTCCGGCGTGGTGCAGCACGAAGCCCATCATCGCGGAGGTGGTGGTCTTGCCGTGCGTGCCCACCACCACCACGCCGTGCCGCGGGCCGATGAACAGCTCGCCCAGGGCCGCCGGGAACGAGACGTGCGGCAGGCCCCGCTCGCGCACCGCCGCCGCCTCCGGGTTCACCGAGCGCACCACGTTGCCCACCACCACCAGGTCGGGCCGGGCGCGGTCGAGGTTCGCGGCGTCGTAGGGCGTCATCGCCTCGATGCCCCAGCGCTCGAGCTGGGTGGACATGGGCGGGTAGACGTTCTCGTCCGAGCCGGTGACCTGGTAGCCGGCGGCCTTCAGCATGCCGGCGAACGAGCCCATGCCCGTGCCGGCCACGCCGATGAGGTGGATGCGCTTCACGCTCTTCCAGTCGATCACGTTCGCTCCGGTGCCGCTCCGGCGGGCGCGCGCGGGCGCGGGCGCGGCGGCGAGATGCAGGGCCTACCCGATCCCCAGCGCCTCCGCCACCGCGTCGTGGAAGCGCTGCCGGAAGGCGCGGATCCGCGGCCGGTCGCTCTCGCCGGCGGGGTGGACGTGGTTGGTGAGCAGCGCGCACACCAGGCGGGCGTCGCGGTCGATCCAGAGCGAGGTCCCGGTGAACCCGAGGTGGCCGAGC
>NZ_BAZG01000200.1 GCF_000964525.1 Anaeromyxobacter sp. PSR-1 | reverse complement strand
GCCCCCAGCGACCGCGCCAGCTCGGTCGCGGGCGCGGGCGGCGTCGCCACCGCGAGCACGTCGCAGCGCACCCGCCGGCCGTCCGCGAGCGCGAGGCCGCGCACCCGGGCCCGCCCGAGCACGCGCCCCTCCGCCGCCTCCACCCGCTCCACCTCCACGCCCGCCGCGGCGAGCCGCGCCGCGAGCGCCTCCGGCTCGGGCCCGGCGCCCAGCACCGCCGCGCGGCGCCCCGGCACCACCCCGTGCTCGGCGAGCGCGCGCGCCACCCCGCGGCCGGCGAGGACGCCCGGGCGATCGTCGTCCTCGAGCCCGGGCGGCTGCGGGTGGCCGCCGGCGCAGACGAGGATCGCGGCCGGCCGCACCAGGCGCAGCGCGCCTGACGCGGGCGCGAGCGCGGCGAGCGGGGCGCCGCCGTCGCGCCAGAGGCCGAGCACGGCGGTCCCGGAGGCCAGCTCGCCGCCGGCCGCCGCCACGCGCGCGGCCACCTCGCCGGCCCACCCCAGCGGCGGATCGCCGGGGAGGTCGAGCCGGCAGCGCAGCCGCCCGCCCGGCGCCGGCTCGGCGTCGGCGAGGAGCACGCGCCGCCCGGCGCCGGCCAGCGCCTCGGCCGCGGCGAGCCCCGCCGGCCCGGCGCCCACCACCAGGGCGTCGAACGCCTCCTCGCGCGGCGCGGGCGGGAGCGGCCCCGCGGCCCGCTCCGGCCCGGGGAGCTTCCCCAGCCCGGCGAGCTGGCGCGAGAACGCCACCGCGGCGCGGTTCGCGAGGCCGTTCCAGGTCGCGAGGTGGTGGTGGTCGAGGCCGTGCGGGAAGGCGCGGTCGATGACGCCGAGCAGGTCGTGCGCCGCGTCGGGGAGCGCGTTCTGCGTCTCGACCGAGAGGCCGTCGGCGCAGGGCGTCCGGCAGGCGCGCTGGTCGGGCAGGCCGTCCACCCGCACCAGGCAGCTCCCGCAGGAGCCCGCCAGGCAGAACGGGCCGCGCGGGCGGTGGTACTTGGCGCTGCGCGCCAGGAGCGGCCGGCCCGCCGCGAGCAGCGCGGAGGCGATCGACTCGCCGCGGCGCGCCGGCACGGCGCTGCCGTCGAAGGTGATGGTGCAGTCGGCGGGGAAGTCCGGGAGTCTGGGCATGGTGCGCGCGCTCGGGGGTCCGGAAGCGGCGGGAGGATAGCGCCGGGACGACTCCGCGTCTCGGGCGGCGGCGGGGCGTCCGGCGGCGCGGCGGGTGGGGCGCGGGGCGGCGCGTTATGATCCCGGGGTGACGGCGCTGTTCGTGTTCGTGGACGGGGTGGGCGCGGGCGACCGGGACCCGGCGCGAAACCCGCTCGCCCGCGGGGACTTCCTGCTCTCGCGCTTCGCCGGCGGCGGCGGCGCGCCCCTGCCGCGCGGCGGCCGGGCGGCGCTGGCCGACGCCTGCCTGGGCGTGGCGGGCCGGCCGCAGTCCGCCACCGGCCAGGCCACCCTGCTCACCGGGGAGAACGCGCCCGCGCACCTGGGCCGACACCTCCTCGGCTTCCCCAACGCGCCGCTCCGGGCGCTGCTCGAGCAGCGGTCGCTGTTCCGCGCGCTCGCGGCCGCGGGGCGCCGCGGCGTGTTCGCGAACGCCTACCCCGTCGCCTACCTGCGCGCGCTCGGCCACGCGGCGGACGGCGCGCCCGAGCCCGCGCTGGCCGGCTCCCGCCGCCGGGCCCGCGCCGCCGCGACCACGGTGGCCTACGCGGCGGGCGGCGGCCGGTTCCGGACGCTGGAGGACGCGCGGCGCGGGGAGGGGCTCACCCACGATCTCAGCGGCGAGCGCGCCCGCGGGCTCGGCGTGTCGCTGCCGCGGCGCGCGCCGGAGGAGGCGGCGGAGATCCTGCTGCGGCTCGCGGCCGGCCACGACCTGGCGCTGTTCGAGTTCTTCGAGACCGACGAGGCGGGCCACGCCCAGTCGATGGAGCGCGCGCTCGACGCGCTCGGGCGCCTCGACGCGTTCCTGCGGGCGCTGGTGGACGGGCTCGGGCCGGACGACGCGCTGGTGGTCGCGAGCGACCACGGCAACCTGGAGGACCTCTCGCTGCGCAACCACACCCGGGCGCCGGTGCCGGTGCTGGGCTTCGGGCGCGCCGCCGCCGAGGTGGAGCAGGTGAGGGACCTCACCGGCGTGGCGCCGCTGCTGCTGCGGCTGGCCGGGGCGGGCACCCCCGCGGACGGTCAGCCGCGGCGGACCACGCTCGCGACCAGCCAGAGCCGGTCGCCGTAGGCCCGCTCCGCGCACATCCACACGCGCACCGGCTCGCCGCCGACCTCGAGCGCGGCGCCGGACTCCGGGCCCCAGATCCACTCGCGCGCCTCGCCGCCGCCGCCCGTGCGCGGCGGGCCCACCTCGCCCAGCAGCGCGAGCGCCACCCGCACCGGATCGGCGGGCTCGGCGCCCACCACCTCGACGTGCGTGACCCGGCCCTCGCGATCGGTCTCGACGTTCGCGACCGCGGCGAGCCCGCCCTCCGCGTCGTGGAACGCCATCTCCGGCTCGGTGAGGTCGATGTTGAGCAGGCGGCGCCGCTCGGCGTCGAGCGAGATGGGCGTGGCGTAGGGGCGCCAGCCGGACCGCGCGAACG
Organism: Anaeromyxobacter sp. PSR-1; assembly: GCF_000964525.1. Lineage (GTDB taxonomy): Bacteria > Myxococcota > Myxococcia > Myxococcales > Anaeromyxobacteraceae > Anaeromyxobacter. The sequence goes on along the minus strand of NZ_BAZG01000200.1, from coordinate 5,289 downwards.
CGTCGAGCGCGGCGCGGCGCGGCTGCAGGAGGATCGACTCGAGGGGCGGGACGGGGAGGGGCGTCGAGGTGGGCGTGCTCATCGGGCGTGCTCCGGCTGCTCCGGCGGGACCGCGGGGTGCGCCGGCGCGGCGGGCGCGGGCGTCGCGGGGGTGGGTGCGGCGGGCGGCGCGGCCGCGGGCGGCGTGCCGCCGCGCTCGCTCCAGGGCGCCGGCAGGATGGGGCTGCGGTCGGTGGCGCGGGCCACCCGCTGCAGCTCCAGCTCGGCGATCAGCACCGCCGGCGCGACGGTGGACACCGGCACGTACCCGCTCTCCGCGCCGCAGTAGCCGTTGAAGACGCGGGGGCGCTCGCCGGTGGCGAGGACCTTGTTGATGGCGGTGAGCGGCGTGCCGACCAGCTCCACGCCGCGGACCAGCTCCTCGGCGCCGGTGCGGGCGTCCACCCGGTAGACCATGCGCGGGGTGCCCTTGAACGCCTGGTACCCGATCGACATGGTGTTCGTGTTGCCCCCGGTGATGTCGCGGATGACGAGCCCGTACGGCTTGCCCTGCCGCCGCGCCTCCGCCATCAGCATGCGCTTCAGCTCGGCCGGCGCGACGCGCTTGCGCGACTCCACCATGAGGTTCGCCATGCGCGCCACCGGCTGGCGCCCGGCCTGGGCGCGCCCGTGGCCGTTGGAGCGATCGAACGGCTTCACCGGGCGGCGCGAGAGCAGGAAGCTCTCCAGGCGGCCGTCGCGGACCAGCACCGTGCGGCGCGCCGGGACGCCCTGCTCGTCGAAGCCGTAGGTGCCGTTCAGCGCCACCCCGTCCACCCGCTCGGCGGTGGGATCGTCCACCACCGTCAGGAACGGCGGCAGCACCGGCCGCCCCACCTGCCCCTTGAACGTCTGGCCGTCCTGCTCGTCCTCCATCCGCTCGCCCTCGAGGCGGTGGCCCACCGCCTCGTGGAACAGGACGCCGGCCGCCTCCGGCTCGAGCACCGCCGGGCCGGTGTACGGGTCGATGGCGGGCGCGCGGCGCAGCGCCTCCAGCTCGGCGATGACGGTGGTCGCGGCGGCGCGGAGCGCCTCCGGCGAGGGCAGCTCGGCCTCGCTGCGCGCGTAGAAGTCCCGGCCGTCCTCGAGCAGCTGCCCGTCCGGCGCGCGCGCCACGGCCTGCAGGTGGACCGAGTAGACGGTGCGCTCGGTGAGCAGCGCCGAGCCCTCGCTGGAGGTGAACCAGCGGACCTGCTTCTCGGCCGACACCCGCAGCTGCGCGTCGAAGACGTCGGGGTGCTCGCGGAACCGGGCGGTGACGTCGCGCACCACGCCCTTCCAGCGCGCGCGGTCGAACGGGAACGGGCGCGGCGCGTCCACGTGGCGGGCCGGCGGCTCGCGGGAGAAGCTGGGCGGCCGGTCGGCGTCGTCCTGCCGGTACACCGCGCGCGACTTCTTCTTGAAGTAGGAGGAGAGCGCCTCCTTGTACTTCTCGTCGGTGGCGAGCCAGAGCGCGTTGCGGAGCGCGCCGACGTCGCCGTCGAGCGGCGCGTCGCGGGGCGCGTACCAGCCCGGCCCGGCGTCGCCGCCGCCGATGACGATGGTGTTCTCCTCCGGGGCGGACGAGTCGAGCTCGTAGGTCCCCACCCGCAGGTCCACCGCCAGGCTCCGGTCGCGCCGCGAGCGGTCGTCGAAGATCGCCCCGTAGCGGCCGCTCACCTCCTCGCGCGCGACCTCGGTCACCTGGTACGACGCGAAGTACGGCGCCTCGTAGCCCTTCAGCCGGAGCCGCTCCATCGAGCGGGCCAGCTCCGCGCGCATCGCCTCGAGCGTGCCGAGGCGCGGATCGGGCGCGGCCGGCAGGTCCGGCGCGGCCGCGCCGGGGAGGGCGGCGGCGAGGAGCAGGAAGGGGGCGAGCAGTCGGGCGGTGCGCAAGCGGGACCTCGGGAGCCTGATCCCGCCCATGTAGCACGGGCCCCGCGGCCGCGCTTCACCGCATCGGCCGCGGCGCGCGCGCGGCGGGCCCGCCGGGGCCCGCTCAGGCCTTCACGATCTTCTCGCGCCCGACGCGCACCGCGCGGCAGGCGTTGCGCGTGTCCACCACCAGGCGGGCCCGCTCCACCACGCGGGCGTAGTCCACGCCGCCGTGGTCGGTGGCGATCAGCACCGCGTCGGCGGTCTCGAGCGCCTCGTCGGTGAGCGGCACGCTCACCATGTCGAGCCGGTGCTGGCGCATGCGCGGGACCCGGGGGACGTAGGGGTCGTGGTAGACGACCTGGGCGCCGCGCTCCTGCAGGAGCTCGATGATGCGGACGGCCGGGCTCTCGCGCATGTCGTCCACGTCCTTCTTGTACGCGATGCCCAGCACCAGCACGCGCGCGCCCTTGAGCGTGCGGCCGCGCGCGTCGAGCGCCTCCATGGTCCGGTGCACCACGTAGCGCGGCATCTCGGTGTTCACCTCGCCGGCCAGCTCGATGAAGCGCGTCTGGAACTCGAACTGCCGCGCCTTCCAGGTCAGGTAGAACGGGTCGATGGGGATGCAGTGGCCGCCCAGGCCCGGGCCCGGCTGGAACGGCATGAAGCCGAACGGCTTGGTGGACGCGGCGTCGATGACCTCGTTCACGTCGAGGTCCATGCGGTGGCAGAGGATCTTCAGCTCGTTCACGAGCGCGATGTTCACGCTCCGGAACACGTTCTCGAGCAGCTTCGTCATCTCGGCCACCCGGGTGGACGACACCGGCACCACGCGGTCGAACGCCGAGGCGTACAGCGCGAGCGCGGCCTCGAGGCAGGAGGGCGTGTACCCGCCGACGATCTTGGGGATGACGTGCGTGGCGACGCCGGAGCCGGGGTTCTCGCGCTCGGGCGAGAACGCCAGGAAGAAGTCGCGGCCCGCGCGCAGGCCGCTGCCGCGCTCCAGGATGGGCAGCAGCACCTCCTCGGTGGTGCCCGGGTACGAGGTGGACTCGAGCACCACCGCCTGGCCGGCGCGCAGGTGCGGCGCGATGGCCTCGCCGGTCCGCTCGACGTAGGACAGGTCCGGCTCGCGCTCGCGCGTGAGCGGCGTGGGCACGCAGATCACCACCGCGTCGCAGGCGCTCACGCGCGCGAAGTCGGTGGTGGCCTCCAGCCGGCCGTCGTGCACCGCCTCGCGGACCGCGGCGCCGTCCACCGTGCGCAGGTAGCTGCGCCCCTCGCCCACCGCGCGCGCCTTCTCCGGGTCCACGTCGATGCCCAGCGCGGACAGGCCGCCGCGGCGGGCGAAGGTGAGCGCGAGCGGCAGGCCCACGTAGCCGAGCCCCACCACCGCCACGCGGGCGGTGCGGGCGGCGAGGCGGGAGAGGAGGTCGGTGGCGTGGTCGGGCTCGGCGGCGTGGGTCTCGATCATCGGGGGTGGCTCCCTTCGGCTTCGACGTGGAGGAACAGCGTGGCGAGCGCGGCGGGGCAGGCCAGCGGGCCGGCCAGCGTCGCGACCGACGCGGGGACGAGCTCGCCGTAGCCCGGCGAGCGCAGCGACGGGGCCAGCTCGGGCGCGAGGCCCGCCGGCGCCGAGAAGGCGACGAGGAGGTGGCCGGCCGGGCCGAGCGGCACCTCCACCACGCGCGACGGGTCCGCGGGCCGGCGCAGGCGCGCCAGCCGGGCGAGGCGCGCGAGCGCGGCGGCCTCGGCGGCGGTGGCCTCGCGCAGGCGCGGCCCGGGGTGGGCGAGCGGCCAGCGCAGCTCCACCGCGTGCGTGCCGGGGCCCGACAGGCGATCGACCACCACCAGCCCCGCGTCGGCGAGCGCCAGCTCGCGCCGGTGGACCACGCCCGCCCGCGCCACGAAGCCGCGGTGCTCGCCGGCGAGCCGCTCCGCCTCGCCGCCCGGCGCGAACGCGAGCAGCCGCGCCGAGGCGGCGTCGGGCAGCGCGAACAGGCGGCCGGGCGGGATGGGCGACTGCTCCAGGCCGTCCACCGTCACGGTGGCGTGCGCGCGGGTGGAGCGGAACGCGTCGCGCACCTCGGGCGCGCGGCCGTACACCGGCATGCCCGGGTCGCACACCGCCAGCGCGCCCGCGGCGCGCAGCTCGAAGGAGAGCTTGTCGTTGTGGTCGTGCCCGCCGACGCCGCGCTGGCCGTGCGGGCCGCAGGAGACGAACGCCTCCAGCGCGCCGCGGCGGAGCACGTGCACGCCGGCCGCGGGGAAGGAGACGCTGCCCGGCGGCGGGCCGGGCCGGGCGCGGCCGAGCCAGTCGAGCGCCTCCGGCCCGAGCAGCCACGCCGCCTCCACGGCGTCGTCCGCCGGGGCGCCGGGGCGCAGCAGCGCCGGCTCGCGGAACAGCGCGGCGCCGAGCGCGCAGAGGTAGCCCGCCTCGGTGGGCCCGCGGGCGCGCAGCGCGAGCGCGTGGCCGGAGTCGTTGTCGCCGAGCTGCGGCAGGTCCCCGGACGCGGCGGTGAGCGCGCGGGTGGCCCGGAACATCGCGCGGAGGCGCCACGCCTGCGCGGGCGGCGGGCCGCCGGCGCGCGCGAGCAGGAAGCCGGCCGCGAACAGCTCCAGCGCGAAGCGGTGGTACGGCACCGAGCCCTCGAAGCTGGTGCCCTCCGCGTGCACCTGGTCCGCGAGCGTCCGCGCCAGCCCCTCCGTCGCGAGCGCGCGCCAGCGGGGCGCCTCCGGCCACTCCGGCAGCGCCTCGGCGCAGGCGAGCAGGCCGAGCCAGTCGCACACCAGGTGGTTGTTGGGCACGGCGCCGCCGTCCTCGAGGTTCGCGAGCACGAACCGCCCGCTCACCACCAGCTGCCGCGCCGCCTCCGCCGCGAGCGCCGGCGCCGGCGCGCGCCGCAGCGCCAGCACCCACAGCGCCGTGGCGAGGTGCCAGGCGCGCAGCCCGACCTCCATGGCGCACGTCCAGTGGACGCCGCGGCCCACCGGGTTCTGCGCGGCGAAGTCGGTCACCGAGGCGGCGAGCGCCTCCGCGAGCGCCTCGCCGCCGGCGGCGCGCGGGTGGAGCACCGCCCCGCAGGCGAGCGCGACCCAGTGCTCCCCGCGCCCGAGCGCCCACGCCATCTTGGGATCGAGCCCGGGCGCGGGCGGCAGCGCCGCCGAGGGCGCGCGGCCGTCGAAGCGGCCGCCGTGGATCGGATCGCGCTGCCAGTCCGTCCCGCCGTCGCCGCGGCGCACGTCCACCTCGCGCCCGTACACCACCAGCCGCCCGGCCGCGGCGGCCTCGGCCCGCGCCAGGGCCCGATCGACCTCGCCGGGGATCCGCCGCTCCAGCGCGCGGCGCAGCGCCACCGGGCTCCAGGCCGGGCGCGCCGGACGGGGCCGCGCCAG
>NZ_BAZG01000201.1 GCF_000964525.1 Anaeromyxobacter sp. PSR-1 | reverse complement strand
GCGGTCGCCGCGCCGGCGGCGCCCCCGGCCGCGCCCGAGGAGCCCGGCCGCCCCGGCGTGCTCCACGTCACCGCGACGCCGTGGGCCTACGTCCAGGTGGACGGGCAGGGCGTGGGCGAGACCCCGGTCACGCGATCGCTCGCGCCGGGGACGCACCGGGTCCGCGTGAGCCACCCCCGGTACGGCGCGCGCGAGCTGACGGTCGAGATCGCGCCGGGCCGCCGGACCGACCGGCACGCCAACCTGACGCTCCGGTAGCGCCGCTCCGCCCGGCGCCGCGCCCGCCGCCCGCGGGCGGGATCCCGATCCGCTCACCCCCCCGCTCACCCCGGGTACGGCCGTGTCGCAGGCGCGCCCGCGCCCCAGCGCCGCGGCCACGCCCCGCCCGTGCGCGCCTTCGTCCATTGACGTTCGCCATTCAATGGCTTAGCCTCGAAATCAAGTTTTCGATGTTCAACTCTCAAGCGAATCGATCGAGTGGATTTGCTCCGCAACGACGAGATCGCCCGCCTGGAGCGGGAGCGCGCCGGCGGGATCACGAGCGGTGAGGTGGTCCGGCTGTTCGAGTCGCGGGGCGCCCGCCTGTCGGCGGCGACCTTCCGGAAGTACGTGCAGCTGGGGCTGCTGCCCCGGAGCCGGCGGGTGGGCCGCAAGGGCAAGCACACCGGCTCCACCGGCCTCTACCCGGTGTCGGTGGTGCGGCGCATCGCGCTCATCAAGCGGATGATGGCGGAGGGCTACACGGTCGAGGACATCCGCGGCAGCTTCGTGACGGTGCGCAACCGGCTCGAGGACGTGGAGCAGGGGCTCCACGCGCTGCTGGCGGAGCTGGCGGAGAAGGCGCGGTCGCACCCGCGCCGGAAGCGGTTCGAGGACGAGCTCGTGCAGGCCGAGCGCCAGCTGAAGGCGGCGCTCGGGCGGATCGAGCGGGTGGGTGGCGCGGTCGCGACGGTGGGCGCGGACGAGGCGGTCCGGGCCGGCTAGCGGCAGCGGTGGGTGGTGCCCGAGGTGGATGGTGGCCGGTGCCCTCCGGGGCGCCGCAGGTGGAGAGGGAGGGCAGGGGATGAGCGAGGCGAAGCGCAGCGCGGAGCCCGCGCCGGAGCGGCAGGGGCTGGAGCCGGAGGCCGAGGAGACGGCGGCGGGTCAGGACGCGGGGGAGGGGCAGCGCGGGCGGCGGCGCTCGAAGACCATGTCGCGCAAGGAGATCGCGCGCGAGCTGCGGCGCCAGCGGGCGTTCGGCCTGGTCGACCCCGAGCTGGACGAGGTGATGAAGGAGATGGAGGCGCGCCGCCCGCGGTCCCGGGCCGAGTGCGCCAACGGGCCGCGGCCCTGCATGTTCATCTCCTGCAAGCACCACCTCTACCTGGACGTGAACCCGTCCACCGGCTCCATCAAGCTCAACTTCCCCGACCGCGAGGTGTGGGAGCTGGGCGAGACCTGCGCGCTCGACGTGGCCGACCGGGGCGGGATCACGCTCGAGGAGGTGGGCTCGATCATGAACCTCACCCGCGAGCGCATCCGCCAGGTCGAGACCCGCGGGCTGCTCAAGCTGCGCGCCATCGCCGAGGACGAGCCGCGGACCGCGGCGGATCTCGCCGCCGAGGAAGACGGGTTCTGATCGAACGGGGCTGCGCCCCGCCCCGCGGACCCTGAGCTCGCCGAAGGGTCCGGCGGGGCCCCGCTGCGGCGGGGCCTTGGCCACCCACGCCCTTGAAAGGTGTCGCCGCGAGCGTTACAAGGGCGCCCTCCCACGGAGGAAGCCCGACATGACTCGCCGCGCGCTCGTCTCGGTCTCCGACAAGACCGGTCTCGTTCCTTTCGCCAGGCGGCTCGCCGCCCTCGGCGTGGAGCTGCTCTCCACCGGCGGCACGCAGAAGGCGCTCGCCGAGGCCGGCGTCCCGGTGATCGGCGTGGGCGACTACACGCAGGCCCCGGAGATCCTGGGCGGCCGCGTGAAGACGCTCCACCCGCGGGTGCACGGCGGCATCCTCTACCGGCGCGGCCTCGCCTCCGACGAGGCGGACGTGAAGGCGCGGGACATCCCGCCCATCGACCTGGTGGTCGTGAACCTCTACCCGTTCCGCGAGGCGGTCGCCGCCGGCAAGCCGTTCGAGACCTGCGTCGAGGAGATCGACATCGGCGGGCCGACCATGGTGCGGAGCGCCGCCAAGAACTCGGCGCACGTGGGCGTGGTGGTCGATCCGGCCGACTACGAGAAGGTGGCGGCGGAGCTGGAGGCGACGCGCACGCTGTCGGACGCGACGCGCTTCTACCTGATGAAGAAGGCGTTCGCGCACACCGCCGCGTACGACGCCGCCATCTCCGAGTACCTCACCGCGCGCGAGGCCCCCGAGGCCGCGCCGGCGCACTTCCCCGCCACGTTGGCGGCGGTCTACACGAAGGCGTACGACCTGCGCTACGGCGAGAACCCGCACCAGGCCGGCGCGTTCTACCGCGCGGCCCGCGAGCCGGAGGAGCCGAGCGTCGCGTTCGCCCAGGTGCTGCAGGGCAAGGAGCTCAGCTACAACAACCTGCTCGACCTGCAGGCCGCGCTCGCCGGCGTGATGGAGTTCGACGAGACCGCCTGCGTCGTCATCAAGCACAACACGCCCTGCGGCGTGTCCACGGGCCGCACGGCGGGCGAGGCGTTCGCGCGCGCCCGTGAGTGCGATCCGGTCTCGGCGTTCGGCGGCATCGTGGCGCTGAACCGGCCGGTGGACGAGGCCACCGCCTCGGAGCTGACCAGCCTGTTCCTCGAGTGCGTGATCGCGCCCGGCTACGACGCCGCCGCCCGCGCCGCGCTGGCGGTGAAGAAGAACCTCCGCCTGCTCGAGGCCCCGCGGCTCGGCGCCGCCCGCGCCACGTGGCGCCGGCGCCCGGAGGAGGGGCGCGAGCTCCGCTCCATCCCCGGCGGCCTGCTGGTGATGGACCGCGACCTGGGCTCGGTCCGCCGCGAGGACTGCAAGGTGATGACGAAGCGTGCGCCCACCGAGCAGGAGTGGAAGGACCTGCTGTTCGCCTGGAAGGTCGTGAAGCACGTGAAGTCGAACGCCATCGTGTTCGCGAAGGACGACCGGACCGTGGCGATCGGCGGCGGCCAGACCAGCCGGGTGGAGTCGGTGAAGACCGCGGTCATGAAGGCGGCGCTCGACGTCCGCGGCTCCTCGGTGGGCTCCGACGCGTTCTTCCCGTTCGCCGACGGCGTGGAGGAGATCATCAAGGCCGGCGCCACGGCCATCATCCAGCCCGGCGGCTCGATGCGCGACGCCGAGGTGATCGCCGCCGCCGACAAGGCCGGCATCGCCATGGTCGCGACCGGCATGCGGCACTTCCGGCACTGATCGCCGGCCACGCGGCGGCGGCGACCCCGCCCCCGCCGCGCGGGGACCCCCTCGGTGCGCGCCTCCGGCGGCCCTCCCGCCGCGGCGGCCCGTGGTATAAGCCCGGGTTCTCATGCGAGTCCTCGTCGTCGGATCGGGTGGCCGCGAGCACGCGCTCGCCTGGAAGATCTCGAGGAGCCCGCTGGTGCGGGCCCTCTTCGCCGCGCCCGGCAACCCGGGCATCGCGCGCGTCGCCACGCTCGTCCCGCTGGCCGCGACCGACGTGGCCGGCCTCGTCGCGTGGGTGCGGCAGAACGCCATCGACCTGGTGGTCGTCGGCCCGGAGGCGCCGCTCGTCGCCGGGCTGGTGGACCGGCTCCAGGAGGCCGGCGTCCCGGCGTTCGGGCCCGCCGCCGCCGCGGCCGAGATCGAGGGCTCGAAGGCGTTCGCCAAGGACGTGATGCGGGCGGCCGGGATCCCGACCGCGGAGTACGAGACGTTCGAGGAGGTCGCGCCGGCGGTCGCATGGGCGCGGGCCCGCGACGGCCGGGTGGTGGTGAAGGCCGACGGCCTCGCCGCCGGCAAGGGCGTGGTGGTGTGCGGCGACGCCGCCGAGGCGGAGGCCGCGCTCCGCGCCATGCTGGTGGACCGGGTGCACGGCGGCGCCGGCGCCCGGGTGGTGGTGGAGGAGCGGCTGGAGGGCCCGGAGGCGAGCTGCATCTGCTTCACCGACGGCGAGCGGGTCCGCCTGCTCGCGGCCGCGCAGGACCACAAGCGCATCTTCGACGGCGACCGCGGGCCCAACACCGGCGGCATGGGCGCGTTCTCGCCCACGCCGAACGTGACGCCCGCGGTGGCCGAGATGGTCGAGCGCGACGTGCTGCTCCCGGCGGTGCGGGAGCTGGCCCGGCGCGGCCGCCCGTTCCGCGGCGCGCTCTACGCCGGCCTGATGCTCACGCCGCGCGGCCCGCGGGTGCTCGAGTTCAACGCGCGCCTGGGCGACCCCGAGACCCAGCCCATCCTGCTCCGCATGGCGAGCGACGTGGTGCCGGCGCTGCTCGCGTCGGCGCGCGGCGACCTCTCCGGCGCCGAGATCGCGTTCGACCCGCGCGCGGCGGTGGGCGTGGTCCTCGCCGCCGAGGGCTACCCGGGCGAGGTGGCGCGCGGCGACGCCATCGACGGGCTGGACGGCCCCTTCGACGAGGGCGTGCAGGTGTTCCACGCCGGCACCGCCGCGGACGCGGCCGGCCGCGTGGTGACGAGCGGCGGGCGCGTGCTGACGGTCTGCGCGCTGGGCCGCGATCTCGACGACGCCGCGGCGCGGGCCTACGCCGCCACCGGCCGGATCCGCTTCCGCGGCATGCAGTACCGAAAGGACATCGGCAAGAAGCCATGAGCGAACCCAAGGTGCTGATCCTGATGGGCTCCGACTCGGACTGGGAGGCGATGTCGGAGGCGCGCAAGGCGCTCGAGGACATGGGCGTCGCGACCGAGGTCCACGTGTCGTCCGCCCACCGGACGCCCGAGCGCACCGGCAAGCTGGCGCGCGAGGCGGCCGGCCGCGGCATCCAGGTGATCATCTGCGGCGCCGGCTCGGCCGCGCACCTCGCCGGCGTCTGCGCCGCCGAGACCGAGCTGCCGGTGCTGGGCGTCCCGCTCGCCGCGAGCGACCTGAAGGGCCTCGACGCGCTGCTCTCCACCGCCCAGATGCCGGCCGGCGTGCCGGTGGGCACGCTCGCCATCGGCAAGGCCGGCGCCCGCAACGCCGGCCTGCTCGCCGCGCGCATCGTGGCCCGCGCCGATCCCGAGGTGGCGGAGCGCGTGCGCGCGCAGCGGCGGAAGATGGCCGAGGAGGTCGAGGCGAAGGACGCCGCGCTCCAGGCCAGGCTGGGCGCGAAGGGATAGCCGGGCGCGTGGGCCTGATCGACCGCTACCTGGCACGGGAGATCCTCCTCCCGTTCGCCGCGGCCCTGCTGTTCCTGACGCAGATCCTGCTCGCCACGCAGATCCTGGGGCAGGCGGACGTCCTGTTCGGCTCGGGCGTCTCGCTCGTGGACGTCGGGCTGGTGATGCTGTCCCTCATGCCGCACCTGCTCGGCTACGTCATCCCGGTGGCGTTCCTGCTGGGCGTGGTGCTCGGGGTCGGGCGGCTGGCGGAGGACCGCGAGGTGGTGGCGCTCGGGGCGGCGGGGCTGTCCCCGGTGCGCCTGGTGCGCGTGCCGCTGCTCCTCGGCCTGGTGGTGGCGGCGCTGGGCGCGTGGCTGTCGCTCTCGGTCGAGCCCGCCAGCATCCGGGCCGCGCGCCTGCGCCTCAACGACGTGGTGAAGCGCAACGTCACGAACGACGTCCGCGGCGGCACGTTCTACGACCAGATCCCCGGCTACACGATCTACACGGAGCGGGCGCGCGGCGGCCGCTGGGAGAACGTGCTCATCCAGGACCGCTCCAACCCGGACGCGCCCATGCTGGCGCTCTCGCGCCGCGGCCGCCTCGAGCCGGTCGGCGCGGGCCAGGACATGCGGCTGGTGCTGGAGGAGGGCGAGGTGCACCGCGAGGAGGTCGGCACCGCCGACTACGCCTCGGCCGCGTTCGGCAAGGCCGAGCTGCTGGTCGGGCTGGGCACCGCGCTCAGCGATCGCAACGTGCTCGCGAAGTCGAGCCGCGAGGCGACCGTGTCCGACCTGCGCGCCCGCGCCGCCGCCGCGCGCGAGAAGGGCGACGTCATGGAGGTGCGCCGGCAGGAGGGCTACCTCCACCGCAAGCTCTCCGCGCCGCTGGTGGTCGTCGCCTTCGCGCTGCTCGGCGTCCCGCTCGGCGCGGAGCGCCGCGGCGGCCGCGCCTTCGGCATCGGCGCCACCTTCCTGCTGGTGGTGCTGCACTACCTGCTGCTGCGCGGCGGCGAGGTGCTCACGCAGCTCGGCCACCTCCCGGCGGCGCTGGCGCTGCAGCTCCCGAACCTGGTGCTGGGCGCGGCCGGGCTGGTGCTGGTCCTGCTCATGGCGCGGCGCGGGCCCGAGGCGGTGCGGTGATCCTGTTCCGCTACGTCGCGCGCCGCATGCTCGGCGCGTTCCTGGTGGCGCTGGCCGGCGTGGTCGGCATCTACCTGGCGGTGGACTTCGTGGACAACGCCGCCGCGTACACCGGCGCCGGCTGGCTGCCGGCGGTGCTGCAGCTCTACGCGTACAAGGCCGCCGGCGTCACGTACATGGTGGCCCCGGCGGCGCTGATCCTCGGCGCGGGCATCGCCACGTCCATGTTCCGCCAGACGCGCGAGTACACCGCCATGCGCGCGGTGGGGCTCGGCCCGTGGCGGCTGGCGGTCCCGGTGCTGGCGGTGACGCTGCTCGCCGGCGGCGTGCTGGTGGTGCTGAACGACGTGGTGGGCGTGCAGGCGGCGGAGCGCGCCGAGGAGATCACCGCGCACCGCTTCGCGCGCGGCGGCAACCTGCGCCGGTTCCTCGCCGCGCGGGAGCCGAAGCGCTGGTTCCGCGGCGTGGACGGCAAGCGCGTGTACCACCTGCGCGGCAACCTGCCCGACGGCGGCTTCGAGCGCGTCACCGTGTACGAACTCTCCGAGGCGTTCACGCTGGCGCGGCGGATCGACGCCGCGCGGATGCACCCCGACGGCCGGGCCTGGATCCTGGAGGACGTCGAGGACCGGACCTTCCGGCCGGACGGGTCGATGGCGCTGGAGCGGGCGGAGCGCAAGCGGTACGCGTTCGACGAGCCGCCCGACGCGTTCGCCGTCATCGCCGGCAAGCCCGACCAGATGCGCTGGAACACGCTCATCCGGCAGATCGGGATCCGCAAGCGGCTCGGCCAGCCGGTGACCGAGTTCCAGCTCGAGCGCTACGACCGGCTCGCGTACCCGTTCGCCGGCATCCCCGGCGCGCTGCTGGCGCTGGCGCTCGCGCTGCGGCGCGACCGCAAGGGGCACCTGTCCGCGGCGCTCCTCGAGGCGGTGGGCGTGACGCTCCTGTTCTGGGGCATGCAGGGCGTGAGCGAGGCGCTCGGCCTGTCCGGGCGCGTCGCCCCGTGGGTCGCCTCCTGGGCGCCGAACCTGGTGTTCCTGGCGCTCGGCGCGATCGCGGTGCACCGGGCGCGGTGACCCGCCCGGCGCCCCCGCCCCCAACACCCCGCTCGCGCCCGGCCGCCCGGCGCCCCACCTTGCGCCCGAGTGCGCCGGGCCGAAGCGGTGGTCGTTCACGCGGAGGGAGGGCGGGCCGAGGCGGCCCGCGCGGTGCTCGTGCGCCTGGCCTGGGCCGGCGCCGCGCTGACCGCGATCTCGCTCCCCGTCTCCATCGCCGGGATGCAGATCGGCGCGGGCGTCGCGCTGGGGGCGCTCCTCCTGCGGCGCGCCGCCGGCGGGCGCGGGCCGCGGGTCGCGGCGCCGGGCGCACAGGTGGCGCTCGCGACGGTGGTGCTGCTCGGCGCGGCGCTGGCGTCGATCGCGATCGCGGCGCTGGCCGGCGCCGGCGCGGGGCGCCTCGATCACGTGCTCTACGCGCGGGGCC